>NZ_CAJNKE010000624.1 GCF_905232215.1 Burkholderia sp. LMG 13014 | reverse complement strand
CGCCTGCGCGTCGTGGCGAACATGGCGGTCGGCTACAACAATTTCGACATGGCCGCGTTCAACGCGGCGAACGTGCTCGGCACCAACACGCCCGACGTGCTGAACGAGTCGACCGCCGATTTCGGCTGGGCGCTGATGATGGCCGCGGCACGCCGGATCGCCGAATCCGAGCACTGGCTGCGCGCCGGCCACTGGCAGAAGTGGGCGTACGACGGCTTCCTCGGCAGCGACATTTACGGCTCGACGCTCGGCGTCATCGGGATGGGGCGTATCGGCCAGGCGCTCGCGCGCCGCGCGCGCGGCTTCGGGATGCAGGTGATCTATCACAACCGGTCGCGGGTCGCGCCCGAGATCGAGGCCGAGCTGAATGCCGAATACGTGTCGAAGGATGCACTGCTCGCCCGTGCCGATCACGTCGTGCTCGTGCTGCCGTACACGAAGGAGAACCATCACACGATCGGTGCGGCCGAACTCGCGAAGATGAAGCCCACCGCGACGCTGACCAACATCGCGCGCGGCGGGATCGTCGACGACGCGGCGCTGGCCGTCGCGCTGCGCGACGGGACGATCGCCGCGGCCGGCCTCGACGTGTATGAAGGCGAGCCGACGGTCCATCCGGCACTGCTCGAGGTACCGAACGTCGTGCTGACGCCGCATATCGCGAGCGCGACCGAAAAGACGCGCCGCGCGATGGCGAACCTCGCCGCCGACAACCTGATCGCCGCGCTGGGCGAGGGGCCGAGCGCGGGGCAGCCGCCGAATCCGATCAACCCTGATGTGATCGGGAAGCCGCGCGCATGACGATGACGTTGTTGCTTGCGGCGGTCGTCGTGCTGGCCGTCGCGCTTGCCGTGGCGATCGTCGCGCTCGTGCGTGGCGGTGGCCACCACGACGATGCGGCGGTACTGGGTGACCAGATCGAGGACGCCGCGCATGCGCAGGCGCGCGCGGTCGAGCGGCTCGAACGCGAATTACGCGGCGAGATCGTCGAGAACGCGCGTGGCTCGCGCACCGAGTTGGCCGGCAGCTTCGCGCAGCTCCAGCAGACGCTCGCCGCGCAACTGACGAGCGTGGCGACCGTGCAGAACAACCAGATCGAGGGTTTCGCGCAGCAGCTCGGCAAGCTCGTCGCCGGCAATGCGCAGCAGTTCGACGCGATGCGCGAGAACACGCAGCGCCACGCGCAACAGGCGCGCGAAGAGCAGACGGGTGCGCTCAGGCTGTTTGGCGACACGTTGAACCGGCAGCTCACGCAACTGACCGAAGCGAACGACCGCCGGATCGGCGAGGTGCGCGCGACGCTCGAACAGCGGCTGAAGGAAATCGAGACGAACAACGCGGCGAAGCTCGAGGAGATGCGCCGCACCGTCGACGAGAAACTGCACGCGACGCTCGAGCAGCGGCTCGGCGAATCGTTCAAGCTCGTGTCGGACCGGCTCGAGCAGGTGCATCGCGGGCTCGGCGAGATGCAGACGCTCGCAGCCGGCGTCGGCGACTTGAAGAAAGTGCTGACCAACGTGAAGACGCGCGGCACCTGGGGCGAAGTGCAACTCGAGGCGCTGCTCGAACAGATGCTGACGCCCGAGCAGTACGCGAAGAACGTCGCGACGGTGCCGAAGAGCAGCGAGCGCGTCGAGTTCGCGATCCGGCTGCCGGGGCGCGATGCCGGCACGCGCGATGCACCGCCCGTGTGGCTGCCGATCGACGCGAAATTCCCGCGCGAAGACTACGAGCGGTTGATCGATGCGCAGGAGCGTGCCGATGCGGTGGCGGTCGAGGAAGCGGCCCGCGCGCTCGAAGCGCGCGTGCGGCAGGAGGCGCGCACGATCGCCGAGAAGTACGTCGCGCCGCCGCACACGACCGATTTCGCGTTGCTGTTCCTGCCGACTGAAGGGCTCTATGCGGAGATCCTGCGTCGCCCGGGGCTGACCGACCTGCTGCAGCGCGACTATCGCGTGACGGTCGCCGGCCCGACGACGCTCACCGCATTGCTGAACAGCTTGCAGATGGGTTTCCGTACGCTCGCGATCGAGCAACGGTCGAGCGAGGTGTGGCAGGTGCTCGGCGCGGTGAAGACGGAGTTCGGCAAGTTCGGCGACGTGCTCGCGCGCACGAAGTCGCAGCTCGAAACGGTTACGCGCTCGATCGAGGCTGCCGAGCAGCGCACGCGCGTGATGAACCGCAAGCTGAAGCAGGTCGAGGCGTTGCCGGGTGATACGGCGGCCGGGCTGCTCGGCTCGGAAGGTAACGACGGCGCCGACGCGGACGACGCATGACGTACACGGCCGACATCGGCCTGAAAGCAAAAACGGGCGCCGCGGCGCCCGTTTTCTTTTGCAGCACTTGCCGGCGTGGCCGGCCCGCGGTCAATGTCCGGCGAGCGTATCCAGCGCGTCGCCCGTGACGCGCACGATGCGCCAGTCGGGCAGCACGGTTGCGCCCATCTTTTCGTAGAAATCGATCGCAGGCTGGTTCCAGTCGAGAACCGACCATTCGAAGCGCGCGCACCGGCGTTCGACGGCCAATGCCGCGAGGTGACGCAGCATCGCGGTGCCGAGGCCCGTGCCGCGCTGCGACGGCTGCACGTACAGATCCTCGAGATAGAGGCCGCGACGGCCGAGGAACGTCGAATAATTGTGGAAGAACAGTGCATACGCGACGATCGCGCCGTCGCGTTCGGCCACTCGCGCCTCGGCAGCAGGGTGCGCGCCGAACAGTGCGTCGGCGAGATCGGCCTCGGTCGCGACGAACAGGTGCGTGAGCTTCTCGAACTCGGCCAGTTCGCGCATCAACGCGAGGATCGCGCCGACGTCGCGCGCTTGGGCCGCGCGGATCAGCGGTGTGCCGCTCACGCTTCCTCCGGCGGATCGGACAGCACGATCTCGATGCCGCCGAAGCGCGATGCGACCCAGTTGTACGCGTGGCATGCGATCCACAGCAGCACGAAGCCGAGGATGGCGTTCAGCAGCAGCGCGCTCAGGATCGTGCTCAGCTCGACCATCCCGTAGCGGATGTACGCGACGAGAATGCCAAGCAGCACGATCGGCACGCTGAACGTCAGGTAGACGAGGATCAGCGCCTTTGCGGTTTGCCCCGCGGCGATCGACGAAATTTGTTTCTTCATGTGCGGATTGCCCCCGTAGAGATATACCGATAGTGGAATTCAGATCAGGCCGTCGAGCGGCAGGATGTCGACCGGGGTGCCCGCGTCGACTGCCGCGGTATCGTGGCCCAGGACGATGAAACAGTTGGCGGCCGAGAGGCCGCTCAGCGATGCGGAACTCTGCGAGCCGGCCGGTGCGACGTGCCAGCGGCCGTCGTCGGCGCGTGTCGCGATG
>NZ_CAJNKE010000623.1 GCF_905232215.1 Burkholderia sp. LMG 13014 | reverse complement strand
GCCGCGCCCGATGTCACACGCGTCTTCGTCGTGATTCACGGCACGCTGCGCAATGCCGACGCGTATTACGCGTCCGGGCTCAAGGTCGTCGAGAAAGCCGGTGCGGCCGGCACGGGCACGATGGTCGTCGCGCCGCAGTTCCTGACGCGCGCCGATACGCGCGCGTTTTCGTTGCCCGCGCAGACGCTGGCGTGGACGCAGGAAGGATGGAAGGGCGGCGACGCGGCCCGTCAGCCGGGGCCGGTCAGCTCGTTCGCCGCACTCGACGCCTTGCTGGCGCATTTCGCCGACCGCAGCCTGTATCCCGCGTTGTCGAGCGTGGTCGTGATCGGCCATTCCGCCGGCGCGCAGTTGCTGCAGCGCTATGCGGTGGCCGGGCACGAAGGCGATGCGCTGGAGCGGGCCGGCATCGCCGTGCGCTATGTGGTCGCGAACCCGTCGAGCTACCTGTATTTCGACGACGCGCGGCCGGACGGCCAGGCGATCGCAGGCGGAACCTGCCCGCGCGCGACGCAATGGAAATACGGGTTGAAGTCGGCGCCGCCCTATGTCGCGTCGCAGGACGCGCGCGATCTCGAAGCGCGCTACGTCGCGCGTCATGTCGTGTACCTGCTCGGCCAGGCCGACACGAACCCGTACACGCATTTCATCGACCGTTCGTGCGCGGCCATGGCGCAAGGCCCATACCGTCTCGCGCGCGGGCTCGCGTATTTTGACTACCTGAAGAAGCGGCACCCGGCCGATCTCGCCCAGCAGGTCGTCGAAGTGCCTGGCGTCGGGCACGACAATCTCGGCATGTTTACGTCCGCCTGCGGGCTGGCCGTGCTGTTCGACCAGGCGTTGCCGTCATCGTGCCCGGTCGTCGCCGGCACCGCGCCGGGCGTGCGCGCGACATTGCCGTAGGCGGGCGGGCGAGATCCGCGCCGGCCGGCATTGGCCGATCGGAAAATCCACGAACCGGCCGGATCGACGCGTTTCCCTGTCGGTCGCGCCCGCGCTCAGGCCGATCGCGCGATTGCGGCGCCGCGCGTCATGCCGTTTTTTCAGTGCCGGGCGGCGCGCTTGCATCGAATACCGTCAGGCCTTCCGTCGGGTCCGTCGGCATATCCCACGGACGTGCCGCGATGGCCCGTTGCGCCGCCTCGTAGCCGGCCTGCCGGCGGGCCGCGATGCCGTCCGGCGTGAAATCGATGTCCTTGAGCTGATTGTCGCCGGCGAGTCGCGGCGCCGCGAGCTTGACCAGGTGCATCGTGGTTTCGCATCCCCACGCGGCGAGCCGGCGCACGGCCGGCGACGCGCGTTCGGCTTCCGGCACGTGCCGGGCCAGTTCGCGGATCACGTGGCGCAGCCGGTGGATCTGCTGCTGGCGCGCGATGTGGCTGTCGGTGCGGCTTGCATACTGGATGTCCTTCTGCCGCTCCGACACCTGCCAGATGCTCTCGGGCTCGGGGCCGGCCGGATTCCACATCTGGACGGAGAAGATGATCGAGCTGCGGCGCGGGTTGTCGTCGAGCACGACCTCGACCGGCGTGTTCGAATACACGCCGCCATCCCAGTACGGTTCGCCGTCGATCCGGATGGCCGGGAACGCGGGCGGCAGCGCGCCCGAGCTCATGATGTGCTCGATCCCGAGCCGTGTATCGCGCGAGTCGAAATAGCGCATCGTGCCCGTGCACGCATTGACCGCGCTGACGGTCAGGCGCGGGTGGCCCGCGTTCAGCAGGTCGGGATCGATCAGCGATGTGAGCGTGTCGCGCAGCGGCGCGATCCGGTAATACGATGCGCGATCGACGCCGAGGCGGGCCATCGGCCCGAGCCACGATGCCGGATTGGGCTGGAAGAAGCCCGCGATGCCGCCGCCGATGATCATCAGCTCGGCCAGCGTCCGGTCCCAGCCGGGCAGCAGCGGCGCGGCGTCGAAACGGGTCCGTTCGGTCACGCGGCGCCAGAATGCCGACAGTTTCTCGTAGCGGTGTTCCGGCGGGTTCCCGGCGATCAGCGCCGCGTTGATCGCGCCGATCGACGTGCCGACCACCCAGTCGGGTCGGATGCCGGCTTCGTCCATCGCCTGAAATACACCGAGCTGGAATGCGCCCAGTGCGCCGCCGCCCTGGAGCACGAGCACGACTTGCCCGGGGAGATCCATGCGTGCCGGCTGGCTCGCGGTCATGGCTGGCCTCTCTGCGTGTGACGGTGGGTCGGATCCGAACGGTTCGATTCAGTTTAGGCGATCGGCGGCGGGGGACCGCCTGCAGCGCAGCGGTCGGCTGCGTTGGCTTCGCCAGTCGCTTCCGACCCTCAAGAGCGTGAGCGGTGGTGCGCTTGAATGCGCCCGCTCGCGCCGCGCATCCGCCGGCGCAAGTGGCCGGCGTCACGCGTCCGGGTAAGGCGTGCCGTCCTTGTGCAGAAACCGGCCGTCGCGGCTCGGGCTCATCATGTCGATGTCCGGGCAGGTGATCACGTCGTCCGGCGAGCGCGCGCCGACCTCGAGATAGACGGCGAGCGCATCCGACCGGTTGACCAGGTGATGGCCGTTGCCCGAGTTCTTCGGAAACGCCGCGCAGTCGCCGGCACGCAGCACGGTTTCGCCGCCGTCCTCGATCATCACGAGTTCGCCTTCGAGCACGTAGACGAATTCGTCCTCGTCGGAATGCCAGTGGCGCTGGCTCGACCAGCCGCCCGGCGGCACGCGCATCAGGTTGACGCCGAAATCGCGCAGCCCGCCGGCGTCGCCGACGCGCTGTCGGATGCGCTGCGCGCACGGCGCGTCGAACGGCCGCGGATAGCCGCTGCCGCGGCGTTCGGGTACGGCGCTGAGGTCGATCCTGGGCATGGGCGGCTCCGTCGGCCACGCGGGCGAATGGGTTGGGGGCATTGTAGGCGCCGCCCGCCATGCGTCCGCGCGTGTCGTGGTGCGCCGCGTCATTCGACCGTGATGGTCTCCTTCATGTACGGGTGTATCCCGCAGAACACCTTGTAGACGCCTGGCTTGTCGAAGCGGAACGAGTACGTCTCGTCCTGGTCGAGCGCCTTCGAATGAAAGATGCCGGCGTCGTTGACGACGGTGTGCGGCTCCGCGTCGAGGTTCTTCCACGTGATCGTCGTGCCGGCCTTGATCGTGGTCGACATCGGCGAAAACATGAAGTTGTGGATCGTCACGAGCGTGCCGTCCGGACCCTGCGCGAACGCGGAAAGCGGGCCGGCGGCGCACAGGATCAGCGCGGCGACGACGCTGGATGGCTTGAAGCGGTTCATGTCGGTCTCCTTGCGGTTCGGTGCGTCACGCCAGCGTCGCATCGTGCAGCGACGATGTGACCGGATGGCCCGCGAATTCGACG
>NZ_CAJNKE010000622.1 GCF_905232215.1 Burkholderia sp. LMG 13014 | reverse complement strand
AGCAGCGCGCCGACGCTCGTCGGCAGCAACGCTTTGCGGGGGAGGGGGCCTTTATGCATGTCGATAGGTCGTGAGGTCTCCCGGCGGACGGGCGCAACGCGCCGTCCGGCCGTGGTGGTCGGATGAGCGGCGCGCGGGCGGACCGCGCGCGGGAGAGGAGCGCGCGGCGCTTACTGGTTCGCGGCGCGCAGCGCGACGGCGTCGTCGGCCGCTGGTCCGGCGGGCGTGAAGCCGGCTTCGTCCTGCGTGTCGGCGCGGAAATGCGGCAGGATGTGTTCGCCGATCCGGTACGCCTCTTCGAGGTGCGGATAGCCGGCGAGGAAGAACATCGACAGGCCGATCGCGTGGTATTCGCGAATCCGCGCGACGACGTCCGCGTAGCTGCCGACGAGCGCGCAGCCCGGCGGAATGCCGATATAGCCGAATCCGGACCACACGTTCGGGTGGATGAAGAAGTCGTCGAAACTCGGCGCGTCGGCCTGCGCGTATTCGTGCTCGTAGCTGAGCCTGCGCGCGGAGCGCAGCCCCGCATGCGCGGCCGCCGCGCGCGCCTTGCCGGTCGCAATGCCTTCGTCGAAGAAGCGCTTCGCCTCGTCGCGCGCGAGCGCATCGGTCTCGCGCGCGATCACGTCGATCGACATGCCGAAGCGGATCGCGTCGGCGCGCCCGTGCCGGCGCGCGCGATCGCGCACGTCGTCGATCAGGGCGCGGACGTCGTCCGGCCGTTCAGCGCGCATCAGATAGTAGTCCGCATGCTTCGCGCCGAATTCGCGCGCGGCCTCCGACGAGCCCGCGGTGCAGATCAGCGGCAGCTCGGCCTTCTTCAGCGGGCCGCGCAGCCCGCCGCCGTCCGCGCGGTAGAACTTGCCTTCGTAATGGAACGATTCGTTGTTCCAGTAACCTTTCACGACGTCCATGAATTCGTTCGCGCGCAGATAGCGATCATCGTGCGCGACGAAATCTCCGACCTGCCGCTGGATCGCCTCCGAACCGCCGTTGATGATGTTCCATGCAAGTCGATTGCCCGTCGCGCGCTGATAGGTTGCAGCCATCTGGACGGCATTCCAGGGCGTCAGGTGATACGGCTGGAATGCACTGACGAACTTCAGGGTGCGTGTCTCTCGTGCGAGCAGGGAGCATACGGTCCATGGCTCTTCGCCGGTCGGTGCGTTGACCATCAAGATGCCGGAGAAGCCGTTGATTTCGGCCGCGCGCGCGACTTGAGACAGGTAGTCGATATAGGTGAACGGATCTCCGACCTTGAAGCGCGATACTGCGCCGGTGGCGGCCTCTCCTGAACCGTGCCAGTCGCCGCGATTGCGACCGTCTCCGGGCATGAACTGCGTCTCGCCGTGCAACGGGAGGCGGGAGAAGAATTTGATGCTCATCGATGTCCTGTTTGTGTCGTTGAAATTCGAGCGTGCGTCGAATGACGCCGGATTCGGATCGCTCATCATCGAAGCTTCAAGCAGTTACCATGCCAGCGGCAATGCGATTTGCCGTTGTTTCGCCATACGATGTAAATCTCCAATAGAGACCGGTATGCGAATGAATCGGCGGCGCTGGTCTATCGATTTTCGGAAGCAAGATTTCACGAAGTGTTGGTGCAGAAACACCCGGAAAACAGATCTTGATCGCATTGCAGCAACGCCGGATCGTGCTGCTTCGAGCGGATGCGCGTCTTTGGATCGGCCACATTCGCGATTAAAGACGCTTCGGCGAGCAGACCGGCACGATCGTCTCGCCGGCGAGCACGCGCTTCACGAACGGAATCGAATCAGCGAGCGACGCGTTCACGGTGCCGTTGGGTTCGCGGCCCGCATACAGATGCGCGTTGACCGTCGTGCCTGCCGCATACGCATCCTTCGCGAGTGCGAGCTCGAGCGAAACGGCGCGCCCTGATGGCGTCGACGGCGCGATCGATCCGCATGTGCGCCGCTGGCACGATTGCTGTTGATTCCTTTGCCGCATGCCGTCATCCGGCGGCACGATTCGTTCAACCGGAAAAGGAATCCGCATCCGTGTCAGTCACCCAAACCATCGACAGCCACGAACTCGTGGCCTTCGTCGAACGCGAGTCGCGCGAGTTCGCGCAGGCCGCGCGCGTGCTGAAGGACACGCGCACGCTGTCCGCGACGAATACGTTCCAGGCGTTCCAGCGCGTGCCGGGCACGGAGCTCGTCGTCGCGTTGTCGGCGCCGAGCCCGTGGGCGGCGTCGCAGGAGACCCAGCCGGTCGTCGTCACGTTCGATGGCGACATGCTGCACGGCGACGCGCGCGCGGGCGGCAACGGGCCGCGCTACGGGGCAGGTTTCGATTTAAGGGCAGTTCTCTTGGACTCTATTTCCGCCAGGGCGCCGGCTTGCCGGACTTTACGACGGTTGAGGCCACACAATGGCAGTTCTCTAGCCATGTCTGGCGGAGCGAACTGGCGCACGCGATCCTCAAGGAACTGGAGTCCAACGGGCACGCGTTCCAAGGTTTGGGTTCGCGAGTAGGGTGTCTTGGTAGAGGCAAGAAGTTGTACTTGACCCGCAACCTCCCAGAGTCCGTGTGACAACTTTCGTGTGCCTATGTCGTCATCCGTTACCGTATGGCGGACGGTAAACCGGGCGGCGGTTTCTTGCGAAGATTAGCTTTGTTGACCGCGCATCAACGCCGACGCTAATATGAAATGGCCCGCAGACAGCGGCCTGCGAGGAGTTGAGGCAGCCGTTGGAAAAGGTGAGCTGCGAGAGGTATTTTGTGCTCATCTTACGGCGATGGCGCTGGCTGCATCCGACTTTCCCGATGCTGCTGTTGGTACTGCGAAAGCGACACCGGGTTTGCCACCCTGAAACAGGATTTAGGAGGATCGAAATGTCGAAAGATCACGACAAAGCCTCACACGGATCGCAGGACGCACGCCGTCATAAACTCGACCATCAAACAAGAAACGAATGGCTGGGCAGAGACGCCGGCCTTCAGGAGGCATGGCAAAAATCCGGTATGACGCGAGATGACTTTATCCGGCACAACGAGGACATGATCGATAAGGTTATCTTCGAAAGGCTTGACGCAGATCGATAAGTCGAGGGATCTTCTGAAAAGATGCAGGCGCTGCTCGAACTGTCACTGTTTTTCGTGCATATGATGCCTCTGTCCGGGCGATTACCCGCACAAACAGGGAGGTCGTTGCCCACATCGCGTGGGTAGCGGTCGTCACGGTTTTGCCGTTGCTCAACATCGTCTCCTTTCTTTTGCTGGGAGAGAGAGTTGTTCACGAGGCTGTGTTGACACGACCTGTCCCAGTTCAACGGGATTGCCCGGTTCTCACTGATTTTACATAATACCTATGATCAACATTTTTGA
>NZ_CAJNKE010000621.1 GCF_905232215.1 Burkholderia sp. LMG 13014 | reverse complement strand
CGGGTTGGCCTTCAGTTCATACGGCGCGACGCTGCCTTTCTGCATCACGAGCGCGTACGGGCGGCCCGTCGCGTCCATGTGCGCGATCGCGCGGTCGAGTGCCGGGCCGACCTGTTCGGGGTCGGTCGGGAACGTCTCCCACGGGATCTCCATCGTGTCGAGCATCGCGGGCGTGATCGGGCCCATCAGCGCGTGCTGCGGCTCGTCGGCCACGCCCGGCTGACCGCGCCACGTGACGATCAGCAGCTGCGGCAGGCGGAACGTCCAGGTCAGCGACGTGAGCGGGCTCACCGCGTTGCCGAGCCCCGAGTTCTGCATCATCGCAATGCCGCGCTTGCCGCCGAGCGTCGCGCCCGCGATCAGCGCGACCGCGTCGCCTTCGTTCGCGGCCGACACGTAATTCAGCGTCGGGTCCTGCAGCACGTAATTGATGAACGGCGTCAGGTACGAGCAGGGCACGCCCGCGTACCAGTCGAAACCGCGCTCGCGCGCGGCCTCGACGAACTGGGCCGCTTCGATCATTGCGCGCCCCCGTTGCCGGCGCCCGGTTCCGACAGCGGCGTCTGGCCGTGCGCGAAGTCGCCCGCGCGGCGGAAGTCTTCGAGATCGTTGACGCCGCGCCAGTGGCCGTGCACGTACTGCACCTCGATCTTCTCGCCGGCGGCGATCAGTTCGTTGAGCAACGACGGGATGTCGAGCGTGTCGAAATCAGGACGCGCCTGCAGCGTGACGAGCATTGCCTTCAAGCGGTCGACACCGGCGCCGCGCACGTTCAGCAGGCCGATCCAGCGGCCGTGCGGCGTGCCTGCTGCGACATCGCTCGAGACGCGTTGCAGGTACGTCTTCTGGCCGAACAGGCCGCGATCGTCCTCAGCCGAGCAGAGCGCGAAATCGCGCACGCTCTGGTTGGTCTCCGTGAGCGACGAATCGACCACCACGCTGAACTCGGCCTCGCTCTCCGCGAGGTCGCGCACGATGTAGCTGCGGAACAGCAGGTCGCCGTACGAGATCACGGTGTCGCCGGTCAGGCGTTCGGCTGCGCACGCGAGCGACGCGAGTTCACCCGTTTGCGCATGGCGTTCGTTGACGACGAGCTTGATGCCCGACGTATCGATCGCGTCGGCACGATAGCCGCCGACCACGGTGATGTCGTTCACGCCGTGCGTCTTGAAGCCGTCGACGAGCCAGCGCAGCAGCGGCTTGCCGGCGACCGGCAGCATGACCTTCGGCTTGTCTTCGGTCACGGCTTCGAGGCCCTTGCCGCGGCTCGCGGCGAGCACGATCGCCGCGTTCGACGCGCGCGACGACGACGACAGGTAGATACGCTCGGCGGCCGAGTATTCGTCGGCGTCCTGCAGGCGGAAGATCTCGTTGACCGATGCGACGCGGTCCTCGACGTTGATCAGCGTTTCGCTTTCGTGGATCTCGCGCGCGGTCGCCTGCATCGCGGATGCCGACGCGCGGATCAGGTGGTTCGCCCAGATCACGGTGCTGATGCCGGCCTGGCGGAACACGTCGGTCGGCGTGCTGTAGTACTTGGTCGGCACGATCACGAGCGGCGCCTTGCCGCTCCATTCGCGCGCGAACTGCAGGATCTCGTCCGGGCGCGACAGCTTGCTGTGGATCAGGATCGCGTCGGCGCCGGCTTCCGCATACGCGTTCGCGCGGCGCAGCGCCTCGTCCATGCCCCAGCCTGCGATCAGTGCCTCGACGCGCGCGACGATCGAGAAGTCGGGATCGGTCTGCGAATCCTTGCCGGCCTTGATCTTGCCGCAGAACTCGTCGATTTCCGCGAGCGGCTGGCGCTCGCCGCCGATGAAGCTGTTCGTCTTCGGAAACTGCTTGTCCTCGATACAGACGCCGGCGATGCCGCGCTGCTCGAGCTTCTTGACGAGGCGGCGCACGTTGTTGAAGTTGCCGTAGCCGGTGTCGCCGTCGAGCAGGATCGGCAGGTCGCTCGCGTCGGCCATGAATTCGAGCACGTCGACGACCTGGGTCCAGCTCGCCTCGTTGTTGTCACGCACGCCGAACTGCGCGGAGATCGCGAGGCCCGATGCCCAGATGCCCTTGAAGCCGGCCTCGCGGACGATCCGCGCGGACAGGCCGTTGTGCGCTTCCATCAGGAATTCGAGGTCGCTGCTGACGAGCATGCGGCGCAGGCGTGCGCTGCGCGATTCGGTGAAGTTGGGTTCGCGTGCGTTCATCGTGCGACTCCTGCGGTGGTGCGTTGAATCAGGGGGAGGATTTCTTGCGTGGCGCGGTTGACGTCGTTCGGGAAGTCGATCTCGATCCACGGCGAGCCGGTGACGTCGGCGACGTCGAACGAATGACCGCCTTCGAGCAGCAGGTCGCGCACGGCTTCCTCGTGCGGCATGTTCGCGCGGCCGCTGTCGACGTAGCCCGCGACGATCGTCGCGAGGCGGCGCGCGGTGCCTTCGGTGAAGCGGAAGAAGCCGACCGATTCACCGATCGTGTCGTACTCGAGGTCGACCGCGAGCTGCTTGCGCAGCTCGACCGGCACGCCGTTCTTCAGGCACAGCTTGACGGGCTCGTCGCCGGCTTCGAAGTCGCGATCGATCAGCAGGCGGTCGACCGCCTTGTCGGAATCGGCCACCAGCGCGTGCAGGATGTTCTCGTCATACAGCACGTCGGCGTCCATCAGCAGCACGTCGCCGCCGCGCGTCATCGCATCGGCGACGGTATGCACGGTCAGCACGCTGCCGAGGTCGTAGCGGTCGTTGATCACGATCTCGGCCTGGCGGCCGAGGCGCTTCAATTCCTGCTCGACCTTCTCGTGCTGGAAGCCCAGCCCGAGCACGATCTCGTCGACGCCCGCGGCATCGAGCACGCGCAGATGCCGCTCGAGCAGCGAAACGTCGTCGAAGCGCAGCAGGCACTTCGGGAACTGCGCCTCGGGCGGTTGTTGCAGGCGCAAGCCGAGGCCTGCCGCAAGAATGATGGCTCGCATGGGTTCTCCAACCAAAAAGCCGGCGGATCTGAACGATCAGTCGGCGAGCGGCTGCGGCGCACGGCGCCGCTGCCAGTTTCTTTCACTGAAATGCAGATAGAGCAGGCCGGGCAGGCCGAGCGCGAGTTCGCGCGCGCGTTTCGCAAGCGACAGCGCGAGCGCCGCGTCGGGCGGCAGTCCGACCAGCGGCGCGAGCAGCAGGTAACCGCCTTCCTGCGCGCCGAGCGAGCCCGGGATCGCGAAGGCCGCGCCACGAATGGCCTGACCGACGCTCTCGAGCAGCAGCGCGTCGAGCCAGCTCACCGGGTGCCCGAGGAAGTGCAGCGCGAGCCACACTTCCGCGGTGCCGACGATCCAGCCGACGAGACTCAATGCGAACGTCTTCGCGA
>NZ_CAJNKE010000620.1 GCF_905232215.1 Burkholderia sp. LMG 13014 | reverse complement strand
GACGCATGGCACACCCGGCAGCCGGTTTGATCGGCGAGAGGCCACGTCTCTCGCCGTTTTTTATTGGGCGCGCCCCCGGCTGCACCGTGCGCCGCAAGAATGCCGGAATCTTGCTATCGTGCCTTCATCCGAACTGCGATGAGGGAATGCGATGGAATTCGACTACGACCTGTTCGTCATCGGCGCCGGCTCGGGCGGCGTGCGGCTCGCGCGCATGTCCGCGTCATACGGCGCGCGTGTCGGCATAGCGGAAGAGGAGCAGATCGGCGGCACCTGCGTGCTGCGCGGCTGCATCCCGAAGAAGCTGCTCGTCTACGCATCGCACTACCCGCACGAAGTCGAGGACGCGAAGGGCTTCGGCTGGACCTTCGGCGCGGGCACGCTCGACTGGCCCGCGCTGATCGCCGCGAAGGATCGCGAGATCAACCGGCTCAGCGACATCTACATCAACCTGCTGCGGCAATCGGGCGTCGAGATGCACGCCGGGCGCGCGACGCTCGTCGATGCGCACACGGTCGCGATCGGCGAACGCACGATCCGCGCGCGCCACATCGCGATCGCGACCGGCTCGCGCCCGTCGCACCCGGCGCGGCCCGGCATCGAGCACGCGATCACGTCGCGCGAGGCGCTGTCGCTCGCCGCACTGCCCAAACGCATCGCGGTGGTCGGCGGCGGCTATATCGCGGTCGAGTTCGCGGGCATCTTCAACGGCTTGGGCAGCCACGTCGACCTGTTCTATCGCGGCGAGAAGATCCTGCGCGGCTTCGACGACGACGTGCGCCAGTTCCTGACCGACGAGATGACGAAGCAGGGCGTCGCGATCCACGCGCGCTCGGTGGTCGAGTCGATCGAGCGCGCGGACGACGGCACGCTGAGCGTGCGCGTCGGCGATGCGCGGCACGGGCCGTACGACCAAGTGCTCTATGCGACCGGCCGCGTGCCGAACGTCGACGGGCTCGGGCTCGAACAGGCGGGCGTGGCGCTCGATGCGCGCGGCGCGATTGCCGTCGATGCGTATTCGGCAACGTCGGTGCCGTCGATCCATGCGATCGGCGACGTCACGTCGCGGCCGCAGCTCACGCCGGTGGCGACGCGCGATGGCGGGCTGCTCGCCCGCACGCTGTTCGGCGGGTCACGCGTCGCGGCCGATCACGAATGGGTGCCGTCGGCGGTGTTCAGCCAGCCCGAAGTCGCGACGGTCGGCCTCACCGAAGCGACCGCGCGCGACCTGTACGACGGCGACGTCGATATCTACCGCACGTCGTTCAAGGCGCTGCGCCATACGCTGTCGGGCCGCGACGAGCGCACGCTGATGAAGCTCGTCGTCGCGCGCGACAGCCAGCGCGTGGTCGGCGCGCACATGGTCGGCCGCGATGCGGGCGAGATCATCCAGGGGATCGCGATTGCGATTCGCGCGGGCGCGACGAAGGCGCAGTTTGACGACACGATCGGCATTCATCCGACCGCGGCCGAGGAGTTCGTGACGATGCGGCAGAAGGTGGCTGACTAGCGGGAGCGCGTCGGCGCACGGCGGCAAGGGAACGGCTGCGTTTCGGCGCGGCCGTCGTTCGTCGATGTGGCCGCCGCTCAATGCACGCCGAACGCGTCGAGCAGCCGGTACCAGCTCATCGCGAGCACCAGTGCCGGCGTGCGCAATGCCTCGCCGCCCGGGAAGTCGCGATGGCGGATCTTGTCGAACAGGTCGAAGCGGCTCGCCTGCCCGTCGATCGCCTCGGCGATCAGCTTGCCCGCGAGCGCGGTCGTGTTCACGCCGTGCCCCGAGAACCCCTGCGCGAAATACATCGTCGGCGCGATGCGGCCGAAGTGCGGCGCACGGTTCATCGTGATGTCGACGAAGCCGCCCCACGCGTAGTCGACCTTCACGTCCGCGAGCTGCGGGAACGTCTTCAGCATGTCCGCGCGCATCGCCGCCGCGAGATCGCGCGGCTCCCGCGTCGAATAGCTGACCTTGCCGCCCCACACGAGCCGCGTGTCGGGCGCCGGCCGGAAATAGTCGAGCACGAAGCGGCTGTCGCAGATCGCCGCGCGCGCGGGCATCAGCGCGGCGGCGCGTGCGTCGCCGAGCGGTTCGGTCGCGATCACGTAGGTGCCGACCGGCATGATCTTCTTCGACAGCGCGGGCGCGAGCGTGCCGACGAAGGTATTGCACGCGAGCACGACGAAGCCCGCGCGCACGTTGCCGCCGCTCGTCTCGACGACGTGGCCGCCCGCGACGTCGCGCACGCGCGTCACGCAGCTGTCCTCGTGGATCCGCACACCCGCGTCGGTCGCCGCGCGGGCGAGGCCGAGCGTGTAGTTGAGCGGATGGAGGTGGCCGCTGTCGGGGTCGTACAGCCCGCCGCAATAGCGGGCAGACTGCACGTAGTCGCCGAGTTCGTCGGCTTCGACGAAGTGGAAGCGGTCGTAGCCGAAGCGCTTCGCGGCCTCGTCGCGCCAGCGCTTCAGCGCATCGGCGTCGCGCTCGGTGTTCGCGGCGGTCAGGTAGCCGGGCACCAGCGCGCAGTCGATGTCGTGCTTTGCGATGCGCGACTTCACGAGCGCCAGCGTTTCGAGCCCCATGTCCCAGATGCGCTTCACGTCGCCTTCCGGCATGAATTGCCCGAACGTGTCGATGTCGCACGCAAACCCGCCGATCAGCTGGCCGCCGTTGCGGCCGCTCGCCGCCCATCCGACCCGCGACGCTTCGAGCACGGTCACCGAATGGCCGCGCTCGGCGAGGTTGAGCGCGGCGGACAGGCCCGTGAGGCCCGCGCCGATCACGCACACGTCGGCATCGATCGTGCCGGCGAGCGGCGCGTGGCGGGTCGAATCGTTGGCGGTCGCCGCGTAGTAGGACGCGACGTGCGGCTGGTTGGCGAATGTCTGCATGGTCAGGAGAACGGAAGAGTTGGGCTCAGAACAGCTCGCGCACGCGGTGGTACAGCATTCCGAGTTCGAGTGCGGGTTGCCGCCATGCGTCGCCACCGGGGAAGCGCCGGTGACGCATGCGCGCGAACAGGTCGAACGCGCGTGTGTCGCCCGCGATCGCGCCGGCGACCGCGCGCCCGGCAATGCCGGTGAGCGCGACGCCATGCCCGCTGAAGCCCTGGACGTAGAAGAAGTTCGGGTCGAGCGTGCCGAAATCCGGCGCGCGGTTGCGCGTGACGTCGACGAAGCCGCCCCACGCGTGGTCGACGCGCACGTCGCCGAGCTGCGGGAATACGCCGACCATGCGGCGCCGGATCGTTTCGGCGAGCGTGGCGGGCGACGCGCCGGCCGAATTCGCGCGGCCGCCGAACAGCATCCGGTGGTCGGCCGACAGCCGGAAGTAGTCGAGGAAGAAGTTGTTGTCGCACACGGCTTCGCGTTGC
>NZ_CAJNKE010000619.1 GCF_905232215.1 Burkholderia sp. LMG 13014 | reverse complement strand
CGCAGCGGCGGCCGGATCGCGACGCCATCCGAGAATCAGGCCGATGAAGCTTTCCTGCATGAACGCATGGGCGGATGCTGTCGCCCCCGCGAATGCCTCCTCGCGGCCGTTCACGCGCAGGTAGCCATTGCCGTCGCGTGCGCCGAATTCGATCCTGTCGTTCTTCCTGAAGCCGCGCGCGCGCATGTCCGTCACGAGCGCACTGCCGTCGAGGCCGAACAGGAACAGCTCGCGCTGTGCAACCCACACCGGAATGTGATTGCTCAATGCGTCGAAACGAATCGCCCACGTGCCGGACGCGAGTGCGCGATCGACGTCGGCATCGTGCGGCGCGTTCGACGTAAAGCTCGCACGCGCAACCGACTTCGTCAGGCCGCCAACGCCGAGCGCGACCGTGATGTCGTCCGCGGACGGCTGCTTCGGATCGGTCGCACTCACCTTCACGAGATGCCGTGCGAGCCGCGATGCAAGCGACGGATGCGCGAACAGCGCCAGCGTTTCGTCCGGCGTGAGCACGTCGCGCTCGCCCTCGCCCTCCTTCACGCGCACGCGATACGGATCGATCCGGACATCGGTGAACGTGCCGTGCACGGGCGCATGGACGTACACGTCGCGGTCCCATTTCGTGCCGTCGCGACGCAACAGCACGTGCACGCTCAGCGGCACGCGCCGGCCCTCGCCGTCGACGCCCGTGCCCTGCAGCAGCACGTCGCCGAGCACATCTTTCGTGCGGCGCGCCGCATCGCTCGAGAAGACGATCGCGTGCGCATCGGCATCGATGCGCGCGTGAACGTCGGGCGCATCGAGCGCGATGCGGTTGCAGTCCGTCGCGGCCGCGCTCGCGAACGGGCAGCCGCTTTGCGACGCGAAGTGGAAGATCCCGCGCCCTGCGTGATCGACCGGCGCGGCATGGACGCCGGCGCTGGCGGCAAACAGGGCGAGGCAGGCAACACGGGTGGCGAGAGAAGTCATGATCGTCGTCGGAATGGATGCCGGGGGCGGCGTGTCATGGCCGCGCGCGATGCGCGGCGCCGGTTCAATGGCGGTGATAGGACAGCGCTTCGAGATCGCGCCGGGCCGACGCGCGCCCGGCGAGACCGAACCCGCGTGCGAGCGCGCCGAGCGTATCGACGACGGACGCGGCGATCGTGACGCCGACGGCCGCGAGATAGCGAGTCGCGCCCAGCGGCGGCAGCTGCTGGCGATTGAGCGCGCGCAGACTGTAGCCGAGCCGCATGGCCATCACGCAGAACGGGCCGAGCGGGCCGCTGCGGCCGAGCCACTGCCACCCGCGCGGCAGGTACGCGTTGACGAGATACGGCGTCAGCCCGACGCTGTCCTCGCCGCGCATCCAGCGCAGCTTCAGCGATTCGCGATGTGTGTCCGGCAGCCGATGCTCGGTGTGCGCGGCCGGCGCGAACTCGACGGCCACGCCGGCTGCCTGCATCCGCAGCCCCATCACCTGGCAATGTGCGCGATAGACGCCGTCGAGCGGCTCGTAGCGGAATTGCGCGAACACGTCGCGGCGGAACGCGACGTTGTTCGCGTAGAAGTTGCGCGTTGCGCCATCGCGCAACGGGCTCGGGAAATACATGAAATCGATCGACGTCAGCGCGATGCCGAGCACGTTCGGCGCATAGCTGGTGCGCCCGGCCACCGCGACGGGCGCATCGCCGACTTCGCGACCGAACGGCGCGAGCAGGTGCTCGAGCCAGTCGTCGGCCGGCCGGCAATCGGCATCACCGAACACGACGATGTCGCAGCGGGCCGCGTCGACGCGATCGAACCCGTCGTTCTTCGCATCGTAGTAGCCGGTGCTCGCGCCGATCTCGACGAAATCGATCGGGCGACCAGCCAGCGCGGCGATCTCCGCGCACGCGTCGGCGGGCAGCCCGTCGTGCGTGATGATCCATTGTGCGAGTGCCGCGGGCGGAACGGTCTGCTTCGACAGCGCCGAGACGAGGCGCTTCAGGCTGTCGACGGCCTGCGCGAGGCCGGCGCCGCCGCGCAGGTTGTTCGTCTCCAGCACGAGCGCGGCTTTCGCTGCCACGGAACAGGCAGCCGCACGGGTGTGCCGTGTGGTTTCAGGGAAGTCTGGCATCCGGAATATCTCCATCGTCATGCGCATCGGCATGGATGAAACGAATGGGCGGGGAGCCCGCGGCGCATCGGCGAATGCGGGTCGCCCGCGACCGTCGTCGCAAAACGGGCGGCCTCGAAGGCGCCCGCTTCGCGTGCCGTCACTCCTGGACGGACGGCGCCGATTCGGCGTCGGTATAGCGCGGCTTCGCGTTCTGCAGGTCGCGCGTGTTCTTCTGCACCGCTACCGAACCGAACAGCGCGAGCACGAACGACATCGCGTAGAAGCCCTTCTCGCTCAACTGCAGCGTCGCGTTGAAGAGGCCGACGATCAGCAATGCGATCGACAGCAGCAGCGCGATCCAGCTGAGGCCGTAGTAGATGCCGGTGACGGGAATGCCTTCCGCGCGATCGCGGACGCTTTTCTGCAGCGAGATCGCCGCATAGAGGCCGAACACCAGCACGGTGAAGTAGTAGCCCTTCTCGTTGAGCTGCATGCCAGCGTTCCAGAGACCGATCAGGAATGCTGCAAAACCGGCGAGCAGCGCGGCCCACGATGCGGCCACGAACGCGAACGACGGCTGCTGGATGGTGGTCTGGTTCATTGCTTTGCCCTCTCTTTCTTCTTGTTCGAAATCGTTTTCGCTGAACTGCGTTTCGCGCATGGTAGCAGCTTTGGCACACGGCAAGACGGCTTGCTTGCAGTCTTACAATTCGCGCTGCGCCCGCCGCCAGCGGCCCGGCGTGGTGCCGAGGACCGCGCGAAACGCCTTGCCGAACGCGGCCTCGGACTGGTAACCGACCGCTTGCCCGATCTCCGCCTGCCCGCGCTGCGTGTCCTGCAGCAGCGCGCATGCATGCATCATCCGGATCTGCGCGACGAACGTGCCGACACTCATCCCGGCCCGCTCGCGGAAATGCCGCGCGTACGTCGCGCGCGACATCGCCGATGCGTCGCCGAGCGACTCGACCGTCCACGGTTTCTCCGGCGCCTGCAGCACGGCCTGCACCGACGGGCCGAGCCGCGCGTCGGCCGCAAGCGCGAGCCAGCCGGACGGCACGCGCGCACCACGACCGTATGCGCGCAACGCGTACGCGAGCAGCGCCTGGCCGAGCGCATTGACGATCGCGCCGGCGCCAGGCTGCCCGTTCGACGCCTCGGCGCGCAGCACGCTCGTCAGCAGTTGCAGCGGCGCGAACCCCGACGCCTCGCGCAGCCCGACATGCAGCACATGCGGCAGCGTGCGCATCAGCAGTTCGCCCGCGCCGCGCGCATAGACGAACCGTCCGCA
>NZ_CAJNKE010000618.1 GCF_905232215.1 Burkholderia sp. LMG 13014 | reverse complement strand
CGCTGTTCGCGAGCGGTCAGGCGCGCGACACGGTCGCGCTGTGGTGCGCATTCTTCATGTGCCTGCTCGCCGTGTATGCGGCGTTCAGCTGGCTGCCGACGATGCTGGCGGCGAGCGGGCTGAGCGTGTCGGTCGCGGGGACGGGGCTCACCGCGTACAACCTCGGCGGCGTGATCGGCGCGCTGCTGTGCGCATGGACGATCGCGCATGCCGGGTCGCGCTGGCCGCTCGTACTGTGCAGCATCGGCGGCGCGGCGAGTGCGGTGTGGCTGATGGGTGTCGATGCCAGCCGCCACACGGGCTGGCTGATCGTCGGGCTCGGCCTGCACGGATTGTTCGTCAACGCGGTGCAGTCGACGATGTATGCGCTCTGCGCGTACATCTATCCGACGGCGGTGCGCGCGACGGGCACCGCGAGCGCGCTCGCGTTCGGCCGGCTCGGCGCGATCCTCAGCGCGTTCGCGGGCGCGGTCGTGATCACCACGGGCGGCGCCACGGCCTATCTGACGATGCTGGCGATCGCGATGGGGGTGGTCTGCGTCGCGCTGCTCGTCGTGCGACGGCATATTCCGCGACTGTCGCGCGCGGCGGTGCAGCCGAGCGAAGGGGAGGAACTGGCCCGCACGTCGTCATGACGGCGCGCGGGCACACACGGGCGAGTCGTGCGTTACAGCGTGGTGCGCACGTGCCAGAGCTCGGGGAACAGCACGACGTCGAGCATCTTGCGCAGGTACGGCGCGCCGCTGGTGCCGCCCGTGCCTTGCTTGAAGCCGATGATGCGCTCGACGGTCGTCACGTGACGGAAGCGCCACTGGCGGAACGCATCCTCGAGATCGACGAGTTCCTCGGCCATCTCGTACAGCTCCCAGTGCTGCTGCGGGTGACGGTACACCTCGAGCCACGCGGCTTCGACCGTCTCGTCATGCCGGGTCGGCTGCGTCCAGTCGCGCTCGAGCCGCTCCGCCGCGATCGGGAAGCCGCGCCGTGCGAGCAGGCGCACGACTTCGTCGTAGAACGACGGCGCCTCAAGCGTTGCACGCACCTGTTCGAGGATGTCGGGCCGGTGCGCATGCGGCTGCAGCATCTGCACGTTCTTGTTGCCGAGCAGGAATTCGAGCTGCCGGTACTGGTACGACTGGAAGCCCGACGACTGTCCGAGATACGGGCGCATCGCCGAATACTCGGACGGCGTCATCGTCGACAGCACGCTCCACGCCTGAACCAGTTGCTCGAGAATCCGCGACACGCGCGCGAGCATCTTGAACGCGGGCGGCAGCGCGTCGGTGCGCACCGCATCGAGTGCGCCGCGCAACTCGAACAGCGCGAGCTTCATCCACAGCTCGCTCGTCTGATGCTGGATGATGAACAGCATCTCGTTGTGATCGGGCGACAGCGGATGCTGCGCGTCGAGGATCGAATTCAGCGACAGGTAGTCGCCGTAGCTCATCGATTTCGAGAAATCGAGCTGCGCGTTGTGCCAGCCGGCATCGCCGGGCACGTGCGACGCTTCGTGCGCGGCCGGGGCCGGTTGCGCCGAATGCGCGGTGCGTGCGCCCGAGAACGGGCAGCCCGCCGGCGCGTCGCCACCGGGTGGCTGCATATGACCAGAATTCACGACTCTCTCCAGATTTGAATGACGGGGGCGCGGCGCGCGGCTCGCGCGCCGGGCAAAACCGATCAGGTCACTGCGCCGCGTTCGGCGAACTCGGGCGCCTTCCACGCGTCGGTGGCGAGGATGTCGCGCAGCGTCTCGACGGCATCCCACACATCGACGAAGCGCGTATAGAGCGGCGTGAAGCCGAAGCGCAGCACGTACGGCTCGCGGTAGTCGCCGATCACGCCGCGCGCGATCAGCGCCTGCATAACCTCGTAGCCGTGCGGATGCTCGAAGCTCGCCTGCGAGCCGCGCTGGTGATGCGCGCGCGGCGTGACGAGCTTCAGCGACAGGCCCGCGCAGCGTGCCTCGACGAGCGCGATGAACGCATCGGTCAGCGCGAGCGACTTGCGGCGGATCGCGTGCATGTCGGTCTGCAGGAACACGTCGAGCCCGCATTCGACCATCGACATCGACACGATCGGCTGCGTGCCGCACAGGAAGCGCGCGATGCCTGGATCGGGCGCGAAGCCCGGCTGCATCGCGAACGGTGCGCGGTGGCCCCACCAGCCGGACAGCGGCTGCGAGAAGTGCGCGTGATGGCGCTGCGGCACCCACACGAACGCGGGCGAACCGGGGCCGCCGTTCAGGTACTTGTACGTGCAGCCGACCGCGCCGTCCGCGCGCGCGCCGTTCAGGTCGACCGGCACCGCGCCGGCCGAGTGCGCGAGGTCCCACAGCATCAGCCCGCCCGCGTCGTGCACGAGCTGCGTGACGGCCGGCATGTCGTGCATGTAGCCGGTGCGGTAGTTCACGTGCGTGATCATCGCGACGGCCGTGTCCGCGCCGAGCGCGTCCGGCAGGTCGGCCGGGTCGTCGATCAGGCGCAGTTCGTAGTCGCCGCCGAGCTGCTCGATCAGCCCCTGCGCGATATACAGGTCGGTCGGGAAGTTCGAGCGTTCCGACACGATCACGCGGCGCTCGGGCGCGCGCTCGGCCTGGTGGCGCACCATGGCCGACAGCAGCTTGAACAGGTTGATCGAGATCGTATCGGTCACGACCGTTTCGCCGGGGGCGCCGCCGATCAGCGTCGCGAGCTTGTCGCCGAGACGGCGCGGCAGCGCGAACCAGCCGGCGGTGTTCCAGCTACGGATCAGGCCTTCGCCCCATTCGGCGCCGATCACCTGCTGCGCGCGGGCGGCCGACGCGCTCGGCTGCGCGCCGAGCGAGTTGCCGTCGAGGTAGATCACGCCATCGGGCAGGGAGAACTGGTCGCGCAGCGAGGCGAGCGGATCGTCGTGGTCGAGCGCGAGCGCATCTTCACGGGTCTTGATCATGATGTGGGGTCGTCAGTCGGGGTAATCAGGAAGCACGCGCGGGCAGCGCGCGCAGCACCGCGCGCACGGGGCTCGCGTCGAGCGTCGCGAATTTCAGCGGCAGTGCGATCAGTTCGTAGTCGCCGGGCGGCACGTCGTCGAGCACGATGCCTTCGAGGATCGCCATCCGGTGCGCACGCACGCGGTGATGCGCATCCATCGTTTTCGATTCCTGCGGGTCGAGCGACGGCGTATCGATGCCGATCAGCTTCACGCCGTGCGCGGCCAGCAGGTCGATGGTTTCCGGCGCGACCGCGCAGAAGTCGGTATCCCATTGCGCGAGCGGCGCCTGCGCATAGGTGCGCAGCAGCACGCGCGGCGGTACGCCGTCGAGCGCGGCCGCGACATCGGCCGGCTGCACGACCGGCGATGCGCCGAGGCAATGGATCACGCGGCACGGGCCGAGG
>NZ_CAJNKE010000617.1 GCF_905232215.1 Burkholderia sp. LMG 13014 | reverse complement strand
TGGCCCGGCAGGTCGTCGGGCAGGCGCGGCTCGCCGCGTCGCTCGAGATAGGCCGGCGCCGCGACCGCGACGAACGGGTTCGGGGCGAGTGCATGGCCGATCAGCGTCGGGTTGCCGTCGAGCCGGTTGCCCGTGACGATGCCGACGTCGTAACCCGAATCGAGCACGTCGAGCGGCCCTTCGGCGACGGTCAGCTGCACGCGCAACTCGGGGTAGCGGTGCCGGAAGCTGCTGACGAGCGGCGTCAGCGCAAGCGGCGACAGCAGGCCCGATGCGACGACGCGCAGCGTGCCGGCCGGTTCGCGCACGGCATGCGCGACGGACGATTCGAGGTGGTCGAATTCCTCGAGCAGCGCGCGGCACCCGTCGAGGTAGCGCACGCCGGCCTCGGTGAGCGACAGGTTGCGCGTGGTGCGGTGGATCAGCCGTGTGTTCAGGTGGCCCTCGAGCATCGCGATCGAACGCGTGACGAGTGCATTGGACACGCCGAGATGGTGCGCCGCGCGCCGGAAGCTCTGCTGCTCGGCGACGCAGACGAATACACGCATGGTCTGAATCTGGTTCATGGCTTGCGTATTTCTGGCCCGGTTGATTGATTATGGTTGTGGTTTTTCGTCGCGCAACCCAGAAAGCGCATCGCGCGACACCCAGTTCTCCCTCGTATCGAAAAATCGCTTTTTTCGATTCCGCAGACGATTGTTCAATACGGAAGCGATATCCGTCAACCTGAGAAAAGGGGCGGGTTGCGGAAAATCGAAATCGGGGGTAACGCGTTAAACCCGGCGCTGTCTCGCGTGCCTGCCGTTCAAAGACGGCAGGGTATTCGAATAAGCATGGTGTCTGCGAATATTTCCAATATTAATCAATAGGTTGCAATAAATTCTGGTGGGCTTGTTCCGGTATTGACGGGAAGCGGGCCCCAATACATGCCAGAATAATAGATGTTTTTCGTCCGTGCCCGGATTTTTCGTATCGGATTCCGTGCCGCGATTTTTAGCATGGATTCGGTCTATTTCGTTCGATACAAAGTTGCGTTGAACCGGCGGTCTCGGCGAATCGCGGTGTTATTGACGAAGTAAATCGTGTGCTTGCCGCACGAATGGAACCGTTTCACAACCTGGCCGGCAATCCTTTTTCAATCCGGATGACTGGCCGTGCGATCCGCGCACGGCCGGCTGGCCCGGTTCGGCGACCGGGCCAGCGTCGTGCTGTCCGGTCGCGCGTGCCTCTTGCGCGAGGCGGCGGAACGCGGAATGATCGATCAGTTCGCCATGTCGTGCGGCGGGCGCCCGTGCACTTCCTTTCCTCACTTTTTACCAGCCATGTCCATCGATTACTCGCCGATTCCCTGTCCCGTCGTCGTGCCGCTCGACGCGATCCTGCCCGAAGAACCGCTGCTGATGATGGGGGCCGGCCCGGTTCCGATCCCGGCCGCCGTCGCGAAGGCGAACACGATCGTGATCAACCACCTCGGCGCGACGATGGCGAAGATCATCGAGCAAGTGAAGGAGATGGCGCGCTACGTGTTCCAGACCCGCACGAAGTGGGTGCTCGGCGTTGCGGGCCCCGGTTCGGCCGCCATGGAAATGGCGATCTCGAACCTCGCTTGGCGCGGGACGCGCGTGCTGTCGATCCGCAACGGCTTCTTCAGTGCGCGGATGGCCGAGATGGCCACGCGCGTCGGCGCCGACGTTTCGACGCTCGAAGTGGCCGACCGCGCGGTCGCGAGTCTCGACGAGATCGCCGACGCGATCGCCCGCGAGCGGCCCGAGATCGTCACGATCGTGCAGGGCGAGACGTCGAACACCGTGTGGAACCGCGACCTGCGCGACATCGCGGCGCTCGCGAAGGCGGCCGGTGCGCTGGTGGTCGTCGATGCGGTGTGCACGCTGTCGACGATGCCGCTCGAAATGGACGCGTGGGGCATCGATGCGGTGATCACCGGCGGGCAGAAGGGGCTGTCGTCGATCCCGGGCGTGTCGCTGATCGCGTTCTCCGACGCCGCCTGGAACCGGATGAAGCAGCGCCCCGAGCCGAATGCGCACTGGTGCCTCGACATGGCGCTCGCGGAAAACTTCTGGCACAACGCGGGCTATCACTACACGGCGCCGGTGTCGGGCGTGCTCGCGCTGCACGAGGCGCTGCGGCTCGTCTGCGCGGAAACGCTCGAAAGCCGCTTCGCGCGCCACCTGCGCTGCTCGCTCGCGCTGCAGGCGGGCGTCGAGGCGATGGGGCTCAAGCTTTACGCGCCGAAAGACTGCCGGCTCAATTCGGTGGTCGGGATCGAGACGCCTGAGGGGCTTACGCCCGGGATGGTCTGCGGCCATATCTCGAAGCAGTACCAGGTCGAGATTTCGGGCTCGTTCGGGTTGCCGATCGTGCGGATCGGCCAGATGGGCGAGCAGTGCCGCGAACACAACCTGTTCCGCACGCTGCACGCGTTCGGCCGCACGATGGTCGACCTGAAGGTGCCGGTCGATCTGCCGGCCGGTGTCGCGGCGCTCGAACAGGAACTGTCGCGGCGCGGCGCATAAGCCGCGAAACGAGGAGAGGGGCCGCGCTCAGCGGCCCTGCATCGCGCGCCGGTACGTAATCGGCGTCGTGCCGTGCGCGTCGCGAAAGCGATGGCTGAAGTGGCCGGCGTTCGCATAGCCGCAGTCGGCGGCGATCTGCGCGAGCGGCAGCGCCGTCGTGCGCAGCAACTCGCGCGCGCGCGCCAGGCGTTGCTCGGCCACCCACGCGTGCGGCGCGCGGCCGAACGACAGCCGGAACATCCGCGAGAAGTGGTATTCGGACAGCGCGGCGACGTCGGCGAGTTCGCCGAGCGTCAGCGGTTGCGTCAGGTAGGTGTCGATGTAGTCGCGCACGCGGCGGCGCACGGCCGGCGCGAGCCCGCCGCGGAACGACGTGTCGGTGCGCGTCGTGCTCTGTCCGCGCAGCAGCAGGCTCAGCACCTCGTGCGCGGTCTCGTTCACGCGCAGCCGTTCGTCGGCATCGTCCCAGCCGTCGAGTGCCAGCGAACGCAGCAGCGTGGCGACGCGCGCATCCTCGAAGTAAGTGCGGTCGGCGAGCTTCAGCTCGCGCGGCTCGCGGTCGAGTTCGCGGATCGCGCGCTGCGTGAAGTGTTCGGGCAGGAAATACAGGTGGATGAAGTGCATCTCGCCGCGCACCCACCAGCGCGACTCATGGTCGCCCGGCAGCGCGCACAGCAGGCTCGGCGCGCCGTAGCGCGGCACGCGCTGGCGTTCCGTCCGGTAGCCGCCGTCGAGGTAGCACGACAAAGTATGGTGGCCGGGCTGTTCGTAGACCGTCTCGCTTTCGTCGGTGATCCGCGTCCATTCGGCGATCGCGAGATGGTCGCCGAGCCAACCGAACCCACTAGACTA
>NZ_CAJNKE010000616.1 GCF_905232215.1 Burkholderia sp. LMG 13014 | reverse complement strand
GCCAGCTCGACACGATCGCCTTCATCTGGCGCGTCTGCTCCTCGAGCGACGCGGCCGCGGCCGCTGCCTGCTCGACGAGCGCCGCGTTCTGCTGCGTGACCGAATCCATCTGGCCGACCGCGCGGTTGACCTGCTCGATGCCGGTCGACTGCTCGTCCGACGCGGCACTGATCTCGCCCATGATGTCGGTCACACGGCGCACGGCCTGCACGATCTCGTCCATCGTCGAACCGGCGCGCGACACGAGCGCCGATCCGCTTTCGACCTTCTCGACCGAATCGCCGATCAGCTGCTTGATTTCCTTCGCGGCGCTCGCGCTGCGCTGCGCGAGCGAGCGCACCTCGCCCGCGACCACCGCGAAGCCGCGGCCCTGTTCGCCCGCGCGGGCGGCTTCGACCGCCGCGTTCAGCGCGAGGATGTTGGTCTGGAACGCGATGCCTTCGATCGTGCCGATGATGTCGACGACCTTGCCCGAGCTCGCCGCGATGTCCTGCATCGTCGACACGACCTGGCCGACCACGTCACCGCCCTGCGTCGCGATGTCCGATGCGTTCACCGCGAGCTGGCTGGCCTGCCGCGCGTTCTCCGCGTTCTGCCGCACGGTGCCCGTCAGCTGCTCCATGCTCGACGCGGTTTCCTGCAGCGATGCGGCCTGCTCCTCGGTACGTTGCGACAGGTCGATGTTGCCGGTCGCGATCTCGCGCGCGCCGACGTCGATCGATTCGGTGCCGCGATGCACGGCCTGCACCATCGTCGTGACGGCGTCCTGCATCCGCTTGACGCCGCCGAACAGGCGGCCGATCTCGTTCGTGCTGAACACGTTGACCGGTTGCGTGAGGTCGCCGCCGGCGATGCGCTCGAAGTGCGCGATCGCGTCCTCGAGCGGCTTCACGATCAGCCCGCGCAGCGCGAAACGGATCGCGACCACGACGACGAACGCGATCGCGATGCCGGCCGCGATCAGCCCGACCATCAGCGAGATCTGCGACTGCGTCGTGGCCTGGCGATCTTCCGCGCGCTTCTGCAACGATGCGATCACGGCCGACGCGGCCTGGTCGTACGCGACGAACATCGGGCTGATCTTCGTATCGGCGACCGCGTGGTACGCGGCCATGTCGCCCGCGCGCGCGGCCGCGAATTCGGGCTCGACGCCTTCCTTCACGATCGTCGTGTAGCGCGCGGTCAGGTCGTCGACGAGCGCCTGGTCGATGCCGAGCTTCGGCGTCTGCTGGAACGCCTGCCAGTTCTGGTTCGACTTCGCATACAGCTCCTGCGCGCGGTCGAGCACCTTGGCTGCCTCGGCCGTGTTGCCCCCCTCCGTCAGCGAACGGAAGCGGTCGAGCGACACGCGCGCGCGCAGCAGGTACGACGACGTGTCGTCGAGCGTGTGGAGCGCCGGCAGGTCGACGTGCGCGATCTCGTCGAGCGAGCGGCTCGCGTGATTCAGCGCCACGAGGCCGAGCCCGCCAACGGCTGCGGCCAGCGCCGCGAGGATGAGTCCGACCGCCGTGAGCGTCGTGCGGATCGACCAGTTATGCAACATTGCAGATTCTCCCGAAATTCCTGCGCGCGCGGCGCGCTTACCCGCCGAGCGTCTCGATCAGCGCCATTTCACGGCTCGACATCAGCTTCTCGATGTCCATCAGGATCAGCATCCGGCCGTCGACCGTACCGAGGCCCGTCAGGTACTCGGTCGTCAGCGTCGCACCGAATTCCGGCGCCGGCATGATCTGGTCGGTCTGCAGCGTCAGCACGTCCGACACGCCGTCGACCACCATCCCGACCACGCGATGCGCGACGTTCAGGATGATCACGACGGTCTGGTGGTCGTACTCGACGCGGCCGAGATGGAACTTGATCCGCATGTCGACGATCGGCACGATGATCCCGCGCAGGTTGATCACGCCCTTGATGAATTCCGGCGCGTTCGCGATGCGCGTGACGCTGTCGTAACCGCGGATTTCCTGCACTTTCAGGATGTCGATCCCGTATTCCTCGTCGCCGAGCGTGAACACGAGGAATTCCTGGCCCGTCGCGTCGCCTTGCTCCGCGTCGCGGCGGCTCGTTGCCGCGTTCGCCGCGGCCGGATTGATCATTTGGACTTCAGCAGCCACGTTTGCCCCCAATCGGTTGAATGGCGAGAGACATCAGAACATCGCGAGCTCGGCGCCGGCACGGGCGCCGTGCGTCGCACGGGTTTCGCGGTTCAGCGCCGCGACGTCGACGATCAACGCGACGCTGCCGTCGCCGAGGATCGTCGCCGCCGAGATGCCGTGCACCTTGCGGTAGTTGGTTTCGAGGTTCTTCACGACCACCTGCTGCTGGCCGACCAGCTCGTCGATCAGCATCGCGAAGCGGCGCCCCTCGGTTTCCATGATCGTGACGATCCCTTGCGTCGGGTCGGTGCGCGCTTCGTCGACCGAGAACACCTCGTGCAGCGCAACGAGCGGCAGGTATTCGCCGCGCACGCGCACCACGCGCTCGCCGTTGCCGACCGTGTAGATGTCGTCGTTCGACGGCTGCAGCGACTCCATCACGAAGTTCAGCGGCAGGATGAAGATCTCGTTGCCGACCTTCACCGACATCCCGTCGAGGATCGCCAGCGTGAGCGGCAGCACGATCCGCGTGGTCGTGCCGCGGCCGGCCAGCGACGTGATCTCGACGTGGCCGCCCATCGACTGGATGTTGCGCTTCACGACGTCCATCCCGACGCCTCGGCCCGACACGTCGGTCACCGTCTCGGCGGTCGAGAAGCCCGGCGCGAAGATCAGCTGCCAGACTTCGTCGTCGCTGATGGTGTCGGACACCTGCATGCCCTGTTTCGCGGCTTTCGCGAGGATCCGCTCGCGGTTCAGGCCCGCGCCGTCGTCGCTCACCTCGATCACGATGTTGCCGCCGTGATGCGCGGCCGACAGCACGAGCTGGCCGACCGCGTCCTTGCCGGCGGCGACGCGCTTGTCGACGGTCTCGATCCCGTGGTCGAGGCTGTTGCGCACGAGGTGGGTCAGCGGATCGATGATCCGTTCGATCAGGCTCTTGTCGAGTTCGGTCGCCTGGCCGAACGTAACCAGTTCGACCTGCTTGCCAAGCTTGCCGGCGAGGTCGCGCACGAGCCGCGGGAAGCGGCTGAACACGTAGTCCATCGGCATCATGCGGATCGACATCACCGCTTCCTGCAGGTCGCGCGCGTTGCGCTCCAGCTGCGCCATCCCGTTGAACAGGCGGTCGTGCAGCGCCGGATCGAACGCGCTCGCGGTTTCCGCGAGCATCGCCTGCGTAATTACCAGCTCGCCGACCAGGTTGATCAGCTGGTCGACCTTCTCGACGCCGACGCGGATCGAGCTGCCTTCGGCGCCCGATGCAGCCGCGGCGGCCGGGCGCGCGCGCTTGT
>NZ_CAJNKE010000615.1 GCF_905232215.1 Burkholderia sp. LMG 13014 | reverse complement strand
GTGCAGGCGTGCAGGCGTGCAGGCGTGCAGGCGTGCAGGCGTGCAGGCGTGCAGGCGTGCAGGCGTGCAGGCGTGCAGGCGTGTAGCGCGTGGCCGGCACGACCGGCCGCCCGCGAGCGTGCCTACGCAGCCGGGCCCGACGCCGCGGTGCCAGCATTGACCACCGCACCCGGCGAGCCGCGCTCGTCGGTCTCGACGTCGACCGGCACCACCTCGTGAAAATGCGTGTAGTCGATATGCGTGATGCCGTCCTCTTCGTGCATCAGATCGACATAGCGATGCCGCCACCGGATCTCCGCGTGCTCCCACGAGTGGCGTGCCTGCATCACCTGCGCGGTCGTCTCGTCCGAGCCCTCGATCGTGATCAGCAGCGACGCATCGCGCGCCGCGAGCGACTCCGGCGTTTCGCCGAACAGCGGGCTCGATTCGTCGATCACGTGCATCAGGTTCCAGCCGAGCAGGAAGATCGGATGCTCGCTGCGCACCAGCGGCAGGTCGTGGATCTTGCGCAGCGTGTAGCCCTCGTGCGTACCTTCGACGCGCATCAGCCGCAGCTTCGCCTGCGCCTCCGCGATCACGTTCTGGCGTGCGTTTGCCGCACGTACCATCAGCGTCATCCGGCCGTTCAGCGGCCGCACGATCGCATAGCGCGCGAACAGGATCTTCGCCTGCGGACGGGAGAACCGCGCGAACACGAGCCCGGTGGCCAACGCGATGCCCGACATCCCGATGAAGATCTCGAACGTGGCGACCAGGTGCGCATAGACGGTCTGCGGATGCATGTCGCCATAGCCGACGGTCGCGAGCGTCTCGACGCTGAAGAAAAAGGCGCCGCCGAACCCGGCCGGCGACTGGTTCGCGATCGGCGCGTGGCCGAGCAGGTAGAGCGTCGCGAAGCCGCCGTTGAGCAACAGGAACAGCATCGCGAGCGACAGGAAGAAAACGGGCCAGCTCACCGTCAGCGCGCGGTGATAGAGGTCGCGCCAGCCGAGCGGCGGCATCCCGTAGGCGACCACCAGGCGCGTGCCCGACCAGATCTTGCGGCCACGGCCGCGGGAGGCTGAGGAGGACGAATCGACGTTCATCGCGCGGTGCCGAAAGCAGGAAGGCGATGAGCGTAGCACGCGCGACGGCGGCCGGGAATGCGGGCCGCTGCGCAACACACGGCCCGCCGGCGATACGCGAACATGCGCCGCGCACCGCCATAAAAAAAACCGGCCGCATCACCGGCCGGCTTCCCGTCGATCCTGCCACGGCGCGCACCGTGCGCGCCGCCCCGTCACTTCCGGTCGACGATCACGCGATCGAACGTGCCGCCGTCGGCGAAGTGCGTCTTCTGCGCGTTCGCCCAGCTGCCGAAGACCTGCTCGACGCTGAACGTCTTCAGCGGCTTGAACTCGGCCGCATGCTTCTTCAGCACGTTCGCGTCGCGCGGGCGCAGATGATGCTGCGCGATGATCTCCTGCGCTTCCGGCGTGTACAGGTAGTCGAGATACGCCTGCGCGACCTTGCGCGTGCCTTTCTTGTCGACGACCTTGTCGACGACGGCGACCGGCGGCTCCGCGAGGATGCTCGCCGACGGATACACGGCGTCGAACTGCGCGCCCGATGCGCCCGTGTCCATCAGCGCGACTTCATTCTCGAACGTCACGAGCACGTCGCCGATGCCGCGCTGCGTGAACGTGGTCGTCGCGCCGCGGCCGCCCGAGTCGAGCACCGGCACGTTGCGGAAAATCGCCTTCTCGAAGTCGAGCGCCTGCTGGTCGGTCGCGCCCTTCTGCTTCTGGAAGCCCCACGCGGCGAGATACGCGTAGCGGCCGTTGCCCGACGTCTTCGGGTTCGCGATGATCACCTGGACGCCCGGCTTCGCGAGATCGCTCCAGTCCTTGATCGCCTTCGGGTTGCCCTTGCGCACCAGGAATACCATCGTGGTCGAGTACGGCGAGCTGTTGTCCGGGAAACGCGCGCGCCAGTCCTTCGGCAGCAACTGGCCGCGCTCGGCGAGCAGGTCGATGTCGTTCGGCTGGTTCATCGTCACGACGTCGGCCTGCAGCCCCTGCAGCACCGACAGCGCCTGCGCGCTCGACGCGCCGTGCGACTGCTTGATCGCGACCGTCTCGCCGGTCTTCTGCTTGTAGGCGGCGGCAAAGCTCGTGTTGATGTCCTTGTACAGCTCGCGCGTCACGTCGTACGACACGTTCAGGATCGACGTGTCCGCGTGCGCGGCCGTCGCCGCCACGACCAGCGCCGCCGCCGCGCCCGTGTGCAGCCAGCGACCGATCCCCTTCATGCTTGCCATCGTGATATGCCCCGTTTCCAGTGGTGGTGAATGTGCGTGACGGCACGCGTACGCGCTGTCATCGAAACGTAAGCGGGCATTCTAGCGGCCGGGCGCGGCGCGCTTTCCAATCAGTCGTGGAAAGCAAATCTCGAATCCTGCTAAACGGCGGCGGGCGCTCGCGCGCGGATCGGATCCGGTGTTAAGATCGCCGCTCAGCCCATTCCACGGTTCCTCCATGTCCGCTGCCCTGCGCTCGCTTCCGATCCTCGCCGCCGTCGCGGCAGGTGCGCGCGCGGCCGGGCTGAAACTGAAAAAACGACTCCTCGACTGACGGGGACGTCGCGTCCCGTCAGGCGAATGCCGGACGGGATGCCCGCAGGTCGTTTCTTTCTCCTTGCTCGCACGCCTCGCTCCGGCCCTCCGCCGGCGGAACGGTTCCTTCCCACTCCGTTTCCACCATGAGGCTTTGCATGAACACACGTTTCGAAGGTATCTGGCTGCCGATCATTACGCCGTTCCACCACGGCGAAGTCGACCATGCCGCGCTCGCGCGGCTCGCGCGCCACTATGCGGGCTCGGGCATCGCGGGCTTCGTCGCGGGCGCGACGACCGGTGAAGGCGTGCTGCTCGACGCGCGCGAACAGGACGCGGTGTTCGCGACGCTACGCGACGCGGCGCCCGGGCTACCGATCGTCGTCGGGCTGACCGCAAGCGCGACGCATTTCGCGGCCGCCCGCGCACGCGAACTCGCGGCATTGCGGCCCGACGGGCTGCTCGTCACGCCGCCCGTCTACGTGCGGCCGACGCAGGACGGTATCCGCCGCCACATCGAGGCGATCGTCGACGCGGCCGACCTGCCGGTGCTCGTCTACAACATCCCGTACCGCACCGGCGTGAACGTCGAACTGGAGACGTTGCACGCGCTTGCGCTGGACCCGCGCGTCGCGGGCATCAAGGAATGCGGCGGCACGCTCGACCGGATGAACCGGCTCGTGCACGACACGCCGCTCGCGATCCTGTCCGGCGACGACAACCAGAACTTCGCGGCGATGTGCGCCGGTGCGCACGGCGCGATCGCGAGCAGCGCACACGTGCTGCCCGAATGGCATGTGCGCATCCACGCGCTGCT
>NZ_CAJNKE010000614.1 GCF_905232215.1 Burkholderia sp. LMG 13014 | reverse complement strand
AAATGGTTCGCCGGCTGCTCGTACAGCGCCAGCGGCGAGCCGACCTGCTCGATGCGCCCGCCGTTGAACACCGCGATCCGGTCGCCGAGCGTCATCGCCTCGACCTGGTCGTGCGTCACGTAGATCATCGTGCTGCCGAGTTCGCGATGCAGCCGCGCGAGTTCGAGCCGCATCCCGCCACGCAGCGCCGCGTCGAGGTTCGACAGCGGTTCGTCGAACAGGAACACGCCCGGCTTGCGCACGATCGCGCGGCCGATCGCGACACGCTGCCGCTGGCCGCCCGACAGCGCCTTCGGCTTGCGGTCGAGCAGCGCCGACAACCGCAGCGCCTCGGCCGCCTGCCCGACGCGCGTGCGCGTCTCGGCCGCGTCGACGCCCGCGAGCTTCAGCCCGAACGCCATGTTCTCGAACACCGTCATGTGCGGATACAGCGCGTAGTTCTGGAACACCATCGCGAGCCCGCGCTTCGCGGCCGGCACGTCGTTGACGCGGCGGCCGTCGATCAGCAGGTCGCCCGACGTGATCTCCTCGAGCCCCGCCAGCATCCGCAACATCGTCGATTTGCCGCAGCCCGACGGGCCGACGAACACCATGAATTCGCCATCCTCGATGTCGAGGCTGACGTCCTTGATCACGTCCGCGCCGTCGTCGTAGCGCTTGCGGATCTGCTTGAGCGACACACTTGCCATGATTGCGTTTCTCCTCGTCCGTTGCTGCCGCTCACCATTCGGCGACCGAGCCGTCCTCGCGACGCCACACCGGGTTGCGCCAGCGGTGCCCGGTCGCGGCGGCTTCCCTCACCTTCTCTTCGTCGATCTCGACGCCAAGCCCCGGCGCATCCGGGCGCGCGACGTAGCCCGCGTCGAACGCGAACGGGATGCCGCGCGTGTACGCGTACATCGCGTTGTCGTCGTGATACGCCACATTGGTCGACTGCTCCTGGATGAACGCGTTCGGCGTGCAGAAATCGATCTGCAACGACGCCGCAAGCGTCAGGGGCCCAAGCGGGCAATGCGGCGCAACCGCGACGTCGTACGCCTCGGCCATCGCGGCGATCTTGCGCAGCTCCCAGATCCCGCCCGTATGGCTCACGTCGGGCTGCACGATGTCGACGACGCCTTCCTGCAACAGCTCCTTGAACTGCCAGCGCGTGAACAGCCGTTCGCCGGTCGCGAGCGGCACCGCACAGTCGCGCGCGACTTCGCGCAGCGCATCGTTGTGCTCGGGCAGCAGCAGTTCCTCGTAGAACATCGGGTCGAACGGCGCGAGCGCCTTCGCAAGCGCCTTCGCAACCGGTCGGCGCACGCGGCCGTGGAAGTCGATGCCGAGCCCGACCTCCTTGCCGATCGCATCGCGCACCGTGCCGAAGCGCGCCACCGCGCGGTCGATCGCCGCCGGCGACTCGATCCAGTCGGTCGCGTTGACCACGCCCATCTTCAGCGCGGTATAGCCGGCCTCGACGAGCTGCCGTGCGTTCGCGGCCATTTCCTCGGGCGTGTCGCCTTTCACGTGCGCATAGACGCGCGCCTTGTCGCGCACCGGGCCGCCGAGCAGGTCGTAGACGGGCACGCCGAGCGAGCGCGCCTTGATGTCCCACAGCGCCTGCTCGATGCCCGAGATCGCGCTCGTCAGGATCGGGCCGCCGCGATAGAAGCCGCCGCGATACATGACCTGGAACAAATCCTCGATGTGGCGCGGGTCGCGGCCGATCAGGTAGTCGGCGAGTTCGTGCACGGCGGCGGCCGTGGTGGCCGCGCGCCCTTCGACGATCGGCTCGCCCCAGCCGGCGAGGCCTTCGTCGGTGCTGACCTTCACGAACTGCCAGCGCGGCGCGACCGCGAATGTTTCGATTTCGGTGATCTTCATGTGGATGAACGGGTCCGGTTGAACAGCAGCGCCGACATGCCGTTGTCGGCGACGAGATCCGCGCCGGCGATGCCGGCCGCCGCGTCCGACAGCAGGAACGCGGCGATCCGGCCGATATCGGCCGGTTCGTTGATGCGCTGTGCGGGATGCAGCGCGCGATACGCGTCGAGCAGCGCGGGATCGCGCTCGAGGGCCGCGCCGATCGGCGCGTTCAGCGTGAAGCCGGGGCTCAGCGTGTTCACGCGGATGCGCTGCGGCGCGAGGCTCGTCGCCATCGCACGCGACATCGCGACGATGCCGCCCTTGGTCGCCGCGTACATCTCGAAGCCCGGCACGCTCGCACCCGCATGATTCGACGCGATGTTGACGATCGCGCCGCCGCCCGCGCGGGCGATGCGCGGCGCCGCGAGCTGCGTGCACTGGAACATCGAGCGCAGGTTGGTGCGGTACAGGCGGTCGCAGTCGTCGAGCGAGAATGCGTCGAACGGGCCGTGCAGCGTGATGCCCGCGTTGTTCACGAGCCCGTCGAGCCGGCCGTGATGCGCGTCCACGCGCTCGAACAGCGCGGCGACGCTCGCCGGCTCCGCAACGTCGGTCTCGACGAACAGCGCGTCGCGCCCGCCGAGCCGTTCGCGCACCACGTCGGCGCGCGCGGCGTTCTTCTCCGCGACGACGACCTGCGCGCCGCATTGCGCGAGCACTTCGACGATGCCGAGGCCGATGCCGTCGCCGCCGCCGGTGACGACGATCACGCGGCCGTCGAGCGATTCGAATGGATTCATGGTGTCACCCCTTGACCGCGCCGGCCGTGATGCCCGCGACGATCCTGCGCTGGAGAATGAAGAACAGCACGAGCAGCGGCAGCGTGCCCATCACGGCTGCCGGGAACAGCTTGGTCGGATCGATGTCGTTGGTGCCGACGAAGCGGAACACCGCGACCGTGATCGTGAACTTCGACGAGTCGGTCAGGAACAGCAGCGGATAGACGAGATCGTTCCACACCGACAGCGTGACGAACATCGCGAGCGTGCCGGTGATCGGCCGCAGCAGCGGCAGCACGATGTACCAGTACACCTGCAGCGGGCTGCAGCCGTCCATCACCGCGGCTTCCTCGAGTTCGAGCGGAATCCGCTTCAGGAAGCTCGTGTAGAAGAACACGCCGAGCGGCAGGCTCTGCACGGTGTACGCGAGCACGACGCCGAGGTACGTGTTGAGCAGGTGCAGGTCGCGGAACAGCACGTACAGCGGCGTCAGGCTGACGAACATCGGGATCGTCAGGCCGAGCGTCAGCACGATGTAGACCGCGTTCGACAGCCGGCCCTTCACGCGTGCCAGCGGATACGCCGCGAGCGATGACAGCATCGCGACGAGGAACGTGACCGCGAGCGTGATGCCGATCGTGTTCGCGACGCTGCGCCAGTAGTTCATCTGCGTGAACACGGCCGTGTAGTTGCCGAAGAACACGTGGTCGGGCAGCCCGAGCGGGCGCGCGATGATGTCGTCGCCGGTGCGCAGCGACATCAGCACCATGTAGATCGTCGGCAGCAG
>NZ_CAJNKE010000613.1 GCF_905232215.1 Burkholderia sp. LMG 13014 | reverse complement strand
GCGCCGGCGTCGTGCCGGCGGCCTCGAGCGCCTGGTGCAGCGTCGAAAAAATGCGTGACGGGCCGACGATTTCCGTGATCCGGTGACGATCCATGTCCGCGCGCAGGTAGCGGTTGACCCGCCCGAACAGCACGCCGATCCCGCGTGCCTGCAGCATCTTGACGAGATCGGTCAGCGTCCGCGCGGCCGAATAGTCGACGTCGGTGATCGCGCCCGCATCGACGACGAACCAGCGCACCGGCACCGGCGCCGCCTCGACGAGCTCGGTCACTTCGGCGGTGAACAGATGGTCGTTCGCGAAGAACAGGTCGGAGCCGAACCGGTAGACGATCAATCCCGGCGCCGTCATCGCACCGCGCCGCGCGGGCACGGGCTGCCACCGCCCGTTGCCTTCGACCGGTTCGAGCACCATCGTGTGCGGCTGGTAGCTGTGGCGCACGTGCCGCATCAACGACAGCGCGACGGCCAGCAGGATGCCGTGCTCGACGCCGACCGTCACGACGGCCACGGCCGTCACCAGCGCGAGCGTGAATTCGCCGGGGCTCTCCTTGCGGATCGCGGCGAGGCTGCGCACGTTGATCAGCCCGAGCGCAATCGTGAACACGATGCCGGCCAGCACCGCATGCGGCAGATACTGCAGAAACGTGCTGAAGAACAACAGGACCACCGCCACCACGGCGGCAAACGCCAGATGCCCGATCTGGCTGCGCACGCCCGCGCCGTCGGCCATCGCCGTCTGCGTCGGGCTGCCGTTGACGACGAATGCGCCGCCCACCGCCGCAGCCGCGTTCGCGGCCGCAAGGCCGAGGATGTCGGCGTTGGTATCGACCTCCTCGTCGTACTGCTGCGCGAACACGCGCGCGGCGGCCGCGCTCTGCGCAATGATCGTCACGAAGCACGACGCGGCGACCGGCACGAGATCGAGGAACTGCTGCCACGTGACGGACGGCCAGCGCAGCGGCGGCAACCCGCCCGCGACCGGCCCGAGCACCGCGATGCCATGCGCGGCGAATCCGAACACGTCGCTTGCCGCGATGCTGCCCGCAACCGCGATCATCGGCATCGGCACGCGCGGCAGGAACCGCTTGCACGCGAGAATCGCGACGACGACGAGCGCCGCGAGCGCGAACGTCGGCCGGTTCGTATCGACGAGATGCGTGACGACGTAGTCGAGTTGCGCGAGGCTGCGCGACGCCGGATACGGCACGGCCAGCCCGAGCATGTCGCCGAGCATCGCGATCGACACCTGCACGCCGACGCCGGCGAGAAAGCCGACCAGCACCGTACGCGACAGGAAATCGGCGAGAAAGCCGAGCTTGAAGATGCGCGCGAGCAGCAACATCGCGGCAGTCAGCAGCGCGACCATGCCGGCCAGCGCCACATACTCGGCGCTGCCGGCCGGCGCCATCGACGACAGCCGGCTCGCGAAGATCGTCGCGGTCGCGGAATCGGCCGCCACCACCAGATGCCGCGACGCGCCGAAGCACGCGAACGCGACGAGCGGCAGGAACACCGTGTAAAGGCCCGTGACGGCCGGCATGCCGGCGATGCGTGCATAGCCGAGCACCTGCGGGATGTCCATCGACGCGAGCGACATGCCCGCGAATATGTCGCGGATCGCCCCGCCGCGGCGGATCGGTAGGATGCCTTTCAGCAACCGCACGCCTGACGGGCGGCTTTCGTTGGAATCTTGCATGCATGAAATGCGTGAGTATGGGGTGACGTGGTTCGCGAAATCGTTCGCGCATCGTGCCCCGTGCAGGCATTGCATGGCAAGTGCGCGAAGGTGGCGCATGGCGCTCACCGTCGGTGGACGGGCCGCGCGCAAAGACGAACGGCGCACCGACAATCCATGCGACGCCTGCATGATTGCACGGATCGCCGCTCACGCGCATTGAAGCGCGCAGGCCCGCGGCAGCGGGGCCGAGCCGGTCTCGGGGCGATGTGCAACGCATCCGGCAAGACGCGCGCGCGGCGCCATTCGGTGACGCGCTTTCATCCCGCGCCCTCACCCGATTACAGAGGAGACCTGCGCAATGGTGAGAAGGTTCGGGAGCCTCGCGCCCTGCATTCACCACAACGTGCGCGGAACCCGATGGCACAATCACGGTCCCTTTCATGCGCCCTTCACCGGGCGCGCGCCGCATCGCGGCGCCGATTCAACGCACGAGAAGGCCCCTGTTTGCCCCTATGACCCTGAACGAATCCTGGTTTGCGCCGCTCGTCGGCATCCTCATCCTGCTCGCCGCCGCCGGCGCGATCACCGCCGTCGTCCATTTCCTGCTGTTCCGCGTGGTCGCGCGGCTCGCGCGGCTGTCCGCCACACGCGTCGACGACGCGCTGTTCGAGTTCGGCGCATTCAAGTGGCTGAACCGCATCGTCCCGTTCGTCGTGGTCAAGCTCGGGCTCGGCGCGGTGCCCGGCATTCCCGAGACGGCCGCGCAGGCCGCCGACAAGGTGCTGTTCGCGCTGATCGTGTTCCTCGTGACGATGACCGTCAGCGCGACGCTTTCGGCGCTCGAACACACGCATCGCACGTACCAGCGCGATCAGCGCGATCAGCGCGACCAGCCGCACCTGTCGCTGAAAGGCGCGATGCAGCTCGTCAAGCTCGTGATGTTCATCACGGCCGCGCTGGTCGTGATCGGCGACGCGACCGGCAAGCAGATCGGCCTGCTGCTGTCCGGCATCGGCGCGATGTCGGCGGTGCTGATGCTGATCTTCAAGGACACGCTGCTCGGCCTCGTCGCGGGCGTGCAGCTGTCGTCGAACGACATGCTGCGGATCGGCGACTGGATCACGATGCCGTCGGCCGGCGCGGACGGCACCGTGATCGACATCACGCTGAACACCGTCAAGGTCGCGAACTTCGATCACACGATCATCACCGTGCCGACGTGGAAACTGATCACCGAGAGCTACCAGAACTGGCGCGGGATGACCGAAGCGGGCGGACGCCGCATCAAGCGCGCGCTGTTCGTCGACGCGACGAGCGTGCGCTTTCTGTCCAACGACGAGATCGAACGGCTCGAACGCCTGACGCTGCTGAAGGACTATCTCGAGGACAAGGTCGACGCGATCGAGCAATGGAACGGCACACTCGGTGCGGCCGGCGACTGTCCGGCGAACCGCCGCCAGCTGACGAATCTCGGCACGTTCCGCGCGTATGTCGCGAACTACCTGAAAGGCCATCCGCACATCCGCCGCGACATGACCTGCATGGCACGGCAACTGCCGCTCACGGCCGAAGGCATTCCCCTCGAACTGTACTGCTTCACCGACACGACGACGTGGGTCGACTACGAGGCCATCCAGTCCGACCTGTTCGATCACCTGATCGCGGTGCTGCCCGAGTTCGGGCTGCGCGTGTACCAGCACCCGTCGGGCTTCGACATGCGACAGATGGCCGGTGCC
>NZ_CAJNKE010000612.1 GCF_905232215.1 Burkholderia sp. LMG 13014 | reverse complement strand
GCCCGCGGAAGCGCAAAGCTTTTGACGCGGGGCCGCCCGCCACTGTCGCCGCGGTGCCGCGCCAGGCCGCCCCACTCGCGCACGCACCGTGAAACCGGTTACCATCGCCGCGAGAATCGGCATCGTTCATGACAACCGTCCGACCGTCACCGATCCGTCACGCCAGCGTCATCCGCCGCCCCCATGAAGCCAGCCCGCCCTCGTCCGCCTCGCCGCATCCTCGCCCGCTTCGTCGCGGTGTCGTGGCGCGACCTCGCGCTGTCGATCGGCCCCACCGCGCTGCTCGCCGTCGCGGCCGTCTGGCTCGCGGTCAAGCTGATCCAGCCGGCACCGCCGTCCACGCTCGTGATCTCGTCCGGGCCGCCCGGCAGCACGTACTGGAACGCCGCGCAGAAATACAAGACGATCCTTGCGAAGAACGGCGTCACGCTCGACGTCCAGTCGTCCGAAGGGTCCGCCCAGAACCTCGCGCGGCTGTCGAACCCGAACGCGCCGGTCGACGTCGGCTTCGTGCAGAGCGGCATCGGCCCGAAGGAGCGCGACGAACACCTCGTATCGCTCGGCAGCATCGGCTATGTGCCGCTCGCAATCATGTACCGCGGCCCGGTCGTCGCGCGCCTGTCCGACTTCAAGGGCAAGCGGCTCGCGCTCGGCGCGGAAGGCAGCGGCGCGCGCGAGCTGAGCCTCGCGTTGCTGAAGATGAACGGCATCGTGCCGGGCGGCTCGACCGAGCTGCTGCCGACCGCCGGCGAGGACGCGGCCACCGCGCTGCTCGACGGCAAGATCGACGCGGCGTTCCTGTCCGGCGACTCGACGCAGATCCCGGTGATGGCGAAGCTGTTCCGCGCGCCGGGCGTGCACGTGTATTCGTTCACGCAGGCCGAGGCGTACGCGCGGCGCTTTCCGTACCTGACCGCGATCACGCTGCCGATGGGTGTCTACGATCTCGGCCAGAACCTGCCGCCCGCCGACATCCACACGGTCGCGCCGACCATCGAGCTCGTCGCGCGCGACTCGCTGCACCCCGCGCTGTCCGACCTGCTGATCGAGGCCGCGCGCGAGGTGCACGGCCACGCGACGATCCTGCAGCACGCGGGTGAATTCCCGTCGCCCGTCACGCGCGGCTTCCAGCTCTCCGACGACGCCGCGCGCTACTACAAATCAGGCAAGACCTTCCTGTACCGGCGGCTGCCGTTCTGGGTCGCGAGCCTCGTCGACCGGCTGCTCGTCGTAGTCGTGCCGCTGATCGTCGTGCTGATCCCCGGGCTGCGGCTCGTGCCGTCGCTGTACGGCTGGCGCGTGCGCTCGCGCATCTACCGCTGGTACGGCGCGCTGATCGCGCTCGAGCGCAGCGCGCTCGGCGAGCACACGGCCGAGGAGCGCGTGCAGTTGCTCGACGAACTCGACGACATCGAGGAAGCCGTGAACCGGATGAAGATGCCGCTCGCCTATGCCGGGCAGTTCTACGTGCTGCGCGAGCATATCGGCTTCGTGCGCGAACGGCTCACCGCGCACGACCAGGACCCGACGGCCAGCCCGCCCGGTGCCGGTGGACAGCCGCACGCACGTGCCGACACCGCGCCGCCGCAGGCTGGCGATCCCCCCCGGGCGACTCCCGGTTCCGCGTAAGCGGGCGATCCGCGATCATTGCCGCATGCGCGCGCCGCCGCGTAACATGGAGGCCGCCACCAGGCGCCGCACGCCCCACCCACTGGAGATCGACATGACAACCGGCCTCGATACCGCCCAGCCCGCCTGGTTCTTCGACTTCGTGTCGCCGTTCTCCTACCTGCTGCTCGAACAGCATGACAAGTGGCCCGACGTGCCGTTCGAACCCGTCGCCGTGTCGCTGCTCGACCTGCAGCGTCACTGGGGGCAGCGCCCCGGCGCCGACGTGCCGGCCAAGCGCGTGTTCACGTATCGTCACGCGCTGTTTCGCGCGGAGCAGCTCGGCATCCGCTTCAAGATGCCGCCCGCGCACCCGTTCGAGTCGGACAAGGTGCTGCGCCTCGCGATCGCGCTGCGCGCCGATATCGCGACCGTGCTGGAGATGTTCCGCTTCATCTGGCGCGACGGCAACGATCCGTCGACACCGGAAGGCTTCGCGGCACTGTGCGAGCGCGTCGGCGTCGGCCACGGCGATGAATTGATCGAATTCGAGGAGACCACCGCGCAACTGGCCCGCAACAACGCCGACGCGATCGCGCTCGGTGTGTTCGGTGTGCCGACGTTCTGGATGAACCAGCAGTTGTTCTGGGGCGAAGACGCGCTGCCGATGGTGCTGTACTGCGCGCGCACGCCGAACTGGCTCGAATCGCGCGAGGTCAAGCGAATCAGCGCGCTGCCGAAGGGCCGTGCGTGATGGCCGGTATCACGCACGCCAACGCGCGGCTGCGGTAAGGTTACGCTTCACCCGAATCACCCCCAATCGATGGAAGACGACGACCGTACCGCCTCGCTCGATATCTGGCTCGTGCGCGTGTTGCGCACGCTGCTGCTCGAGCGCAGCGTCACGCAGGCCGCGCTGCGGCTGAACCAGACCCAGCCCGCGATCAGCACCGCGCTGCGCAAGCTGCGCGAGACGCTGAACGACCCGATCCTCGTGCGCGGCAAATCCGGGATGGTGCCGACCGAATACGGCGCGTCGCTGCTCGAGGCCGCGCAGCGCGCGCTGCGCGAGGTCGACTTCATCGCGACGCCGCACGGCGACTTCGATCCGTCGTCCGCACGGCGCACGTTCCGCGTCGCCGCACCCGACTACCTGAACGATTTCTTCATGCCGACGCTGATCGAGCGCTTTCGCGACGCGGCGCCGCATGCACACCTGGAAATCGATTCGCTGAATCCCGCGCTCGATCATGCGGGGGCACTCGAATCGGGTGCGCTCGATCTCGTGATCGGCAACTGGCCGAAGCCCGACCCGCAGTTCGCGCGCCAGGACCTGTTCTCCGACACGATCGTGTGCCTGATGCGCGATGCGCACCCGCTCGCACGCGTGCCGCTCACGCGCGAAGCGTACGCGTCGGCCGCGCACGTCGCGCCGACGCCATACACCGGCGACAAGCGCAATGCGATCGAGATCGGCCTTGCACGCGCGCGCCTCACGCGGCGCATCGTGACGACGCTGCCCTACTTCGGGATCGTGCCGCAGGTGCTGCTGCAGTCGGACCTGATCTTCACGACGACGCGCCGCTTCGCGACGCACTATGCGCAGTTGCTGCCGCTCGTCGTCGTCACGCCGCCCGTGCCGTTCCCGCGCATCAAGAGCTACCTGCTCACGCATCCGCAGCCCGACCGCCCGACCGACATCGCGTGGCTGTGCGCGCTGATGCAGAGCGTGTCCGACGAGCTGACGGTTCCCCGTAGCCGCAAGCGCTGAGCCGCGGCACGAAACGGGGCGCGGCCGCTCAGGCCGTGCA
>NZ_CAJNKE010000611.1 GCF_905232215.1 Burkholderia sp. LMG 13014 | reverse complement strand
ATGCGGTCGATCAGTTGTACGACAGGCCCATCGCGTCACGCACGTCGCGCATCGTTTCCGTCGCGTACTTGCGCGCCTTGTCGCAACCGTCCGCGACGATCGCGCGCAGCAGCGACGGATCGTCCATGTACTTCTGCGCGCGCTCGAGCATCGGCTGCTGCTCGCGCAGGATGCCTTCGACGACCGGCTGCTTGCAGTCGAGACAGCCGATGCCCGCCGAACGGCAGCCCTTCTGCACCCAGTCGTGCGTCGCTTCGTCCGTATAGACCTGGTGCAGCTGCCACACCGGGCACTTGTCGGGATCGCCCGGATCGGTGCGGCGCACGCGCGCAGGATCGGTCGGCATCGTGCGGACCTTCTTCGTGATCGTCTCGGCGTCTTCACGCAGGCCGATCGTATTGCCGTACGACTTCGACATCTTCTGCCCGTCGAGGCCCGGCATCCGCGATGCTTCGGTGAGGAGCGCCTGCGGCTCGACGAGGATGATCTTGCGCGCGCCTTCGAGATAGCCGAACAGGCGTTCGCGGTCGCTCATCGACAGGCTCTGCGACTCCTGCAGCATCGCGCGCGCCTGTTCGAGCGCCTCGTCGTCGCCCTCCTGCTGATACGCGTTACGCAGCTCGTGATAGAGCTTCGCGCGCTTGCCGCCGAGTTTCTTCGCGGCATCGAGCGCCTTCTCCTCGAAGCCCGGCTCGCGGCCGTACAGGTAGTTGAAGCGGCGCGCGATCTCGCGCGTCATCTCGACGTGCGGCACCTGGTCTTCACCGACCGGCACGAGCGAGCCGCGATACAGCAGGATGTCGGCCGCCATCAGCACCGGGTAGCCGAGGAAGCCGTAGGTCGACAGATCCTTGTCCTTCAGCTTCTCCATCTGCTCCTTGTAGGTCGGCACGCGTTCGAGCCAGCCGAGCGGCGTGCTCATGCCGAGCAGCAGCGCGAGTTCGGCGTGCTCGGGCACCTTGCTCTGGATGAACAGCGTCGCCTGCGCCGGATCGATGCCGGACGCGAGCCAGTCGATCAGCACGTCCCACACGTTCTTCTCGATGACCTCGGGAGTCTCGTAGTGCGTCGTCAGCGCATGCCAGTCGACGACGCAGAAGAAGCACGGGTATTCGGACTGCAGCTTCACCCAGTTTTTCAGCACGCCGTGGTAGTGACCGAGGTGCAGCGACCCGGTGGGTCGCATGCCGGAGAAAATACGTTCAGGGAACATGATTGTCGTTAGAGGAGCGAGGCGAATGGGGACAGGATGGCGCTCAGGACGGCGTAGCCGACGTTGACGAGCGGGCGCAGCCAGAAATTCGTCAGCACGCCCGTCGTGACCAGCACGAGGACGATGATGAAGCCGTATGGCTCGATGCGCGACAGCGCGATCGATTGCTTCGTCGGCAGCAGCGCCGCCAGGATGCGGCCGCCATCGAGCGGCGGCAGCGGAAACAGGTTCAGCACGCCGAGCACGAGATTCGCGCTGACGCCGGCAAACGCCATCCGCGTGAAGAACGGCTCGTCGATGCCGACGGCAGGCAGCACGAGGGTCAGCACGCCCCAGATCAGCGCCTGCACGAAGTTGCAGGCCGGGCCCGCGAGCGATACCCACAGGCTGCCCCAGCGCGGATTGCGCAGGTTGCCGAACGATACCGGCACCGGCTTCGCATAGCCGAACAGGAACGCGCCGCCGGTCAGGAAATACATCACGAGCGGGATCGCGATCGTGCCGAGCGGATCGATGTGGCGCATCGGATTGAACGATACGCGCCCCATCATGTAGGCGGTGTTGTCGCCGAGCAGGCGGGCGGCGTAGCCATGCGCGGCCTCGTGCAACGTGATCGCGAAGATCACGGGTAGCGCGTAGACGGCGATGGTCTGTATCAGGGAAGCATCCATATCGCGTTATTGTAACAAGCGCACTCGCGCAAAAAATGGAACGGCGCGCTCAGGCCGCCGAGAGTCCGAACGGCTCGAGCGCGCCGCGCCCCGCGCGCACGAGCTCGGGCTCGTCTCCGGTCAGGTCGATCACCGTCGACGGCTCGCGCGGACACGCACCGCCGTCGATCACGAGGTCGACCTGCTTCTCGAGCCGCGTACGGATGTCTTCGGGATCGTTGAGCGGCTCGTCGTCCGGCGGCAGGATCAGCGTCGTGCCGAGCAGCGGCTGGCCGAGCGATTCCAGCAACGCGAGCGTGATCGCGTGATCGGGCACGCGCAGCCCGATCGTCTTGCGCGACGGGTGCGACAGCCGGCGCGGCACTTCCTTCGTGGCCTGCAGGATGAACACGTACGGACCGGGCGTCACCGACTTGATCTGCCGGTACTGGCGGTTGTCGACCATCGCGAAGTTGGCGAGCTCCGACAGATCGCGCACGAGCAGCGACAGGTGCTGCTTCTCGTCGAGGCCGCGAATCCGGCGCACGCGCTCGACCGCATCCTTGTCGTCGAGGTGGCACGCGAGCGCATAGCTCGAATCGGTCGGCATCGCGATCACGCCGCCCTTGCTGACGATCTCCACGGCCTGCTTGATCAGGCGCGGCTGCGGATTATCCGGATGAATCCTGAAGAACTGGGACATGGGGGGTCGTAAAGGGGGAGAAGTCGAATGTGCGTTGCCGGCGGCAACGCGGGCGGCAGTCCGCCGCCTGTTGTCAGAGCCAGCGCTCCCAGACCGGTGTCAGGTCGGGCGGCAACGGCGGCAGGCTGCCGAGCTCGACACGGCCCTCGCCTGGCGCATGGAAATCCGAGCCGCGCGACGCTTCGAAACCGAAGCGGCGTGCGACGTCCGCGTATTCGCGGTACTGGTCGGGCGAGTGGCTGCCCGTGACGACCTCGATCGCGCGGCCACCCAGATCGATGAACTCGCCGAAGAACGCGTCGAATTCGACGGGCGTATAGCGGTAACGGCCCGGATGCGCGACCACGGCTTCGCCGCCGGCCGCCCGAATCCACGCAACGGCGTCGGACAGCGTCGCCCAGCGGTGCGGGACGAACCCGGGCTTGCCGTCGCCGAGCAGGCGATCGAACACATCGGACGTCGACGTGGCATGGCCGCTCTCGACGAGAAAGCGGGCGAAGTGCGTGCGCGAGATCAGGTCGGGATTCGACACGTACTTCAGCGCGCCTTCGTACGCGCCGGGAATGCCGAGCGTGGCGAGCTGCTCACCGATCGCCACCGCGCGCGCCGCGCGGCCGTGGCGCGTACGGTACAGGCCGTCGACGAGCACCTGGTTCGCGGGATCGACATTCAGGCCGACGATGTGCACGGTGCGCGACGCCCACGTGACCGAAATCTCGACGCCGCTCAGGTAGCGCATGCCCAGCGCTTCCGCCTCGCTGCGCGCCGCCGCCTGGCCGCCGATCTCGTCGTGGTCGGTCAACGCCCACAGGGTCACGCCGCCGGCATGGGCGCGGCGCGCGACGTCGGCAGG
>NZ_CAJNKE010000610.1 GCF_905232215.1 Burkholderia sp. LMG 13014 | reverse complement strand
GGCGACGGTCGCGGCCGCGTACGGCTATTGCGGCGACGGCACCGCGCCGGCTGACTGGCAAGCACAACATCTCGTCGACACGACGCAGCAACTACGCGAACTGCTGCGCGATGTTGGGCTATAATGTTTGATCTTATCCGCGGGGGCGACCTGGTTTCGACAGGGGTTGTGAAGCGGCTAGGGCATGTCGAGGACCCGTCACCTCGTTAATCAATGGGAAAATCGTAACTGCAAACGACGATACGTTCGCACTGGCAGCCTAACGGCCGCCGTCCTCTGCCTAGTTCACTGACGGGCTAGTGTCGCAAGACCGGTAGCAATACCGCCAGAGGTCATTTACGTCAGTTAAGCCCTGTCGGCGTCGCGACGCCAGGGTCGAAAACCTAGCGAATCGCCGTAGTGCAGCGTGTTCGTCCGCGTCGCTGCGGTTAAATCAAATGACTGAACTAAACATGTAGAACTAGTCGTGGAGCGCTTCTGGACGCGGGTTCGATTCCCGCCGCCTCCACCAAATTCCGCGTTCGCCGCACGAACCCCGCATGACGCAAGTCTGCGGGGTTTTTTGTTGCCTGCGAAACGCATGCGTCCCTCTCCTTCCGAAAAAGCGCCCAGCCACGGGTGGGCCGGGCGGAATGCCGCCGGACTTCCGGCGACAGGAGGTGACGGATGTCCTGCCGCGCCTGCGCAATCATCGATCGCACCAGGCAACGGCCAGCCCGGGTGCAGCGGCGCCGGGCGCGACGAGTCGTCGCACCCGGCATTCACGCACACCGGGCGATGCGCGGCTTAGCTGCCGCGATACAGCGACTTCATTTCTTCAGCGGTGGCCGGGCGCACGCCCATGGCACGCGAACCCGATGCCGACGCGCCCTGCGCCTGTGCACCGTAGCCGCTGGCGTCGGCGCCTTGCCCTTGCGCCAGCGCAGCGCGCTGCTGCTCTGCAACACGCGCCGTTGCAGCCTGGATCGCTTCCGGGTAATGCGGATCTTCGCCGCGAGCGGAGTTGTAACCTGCCTGCTGCAGCTGGACCAGTTCGGCGCGAACCTGTGCGCGGGTGATCGTCGAACCCGACTGGGCGAACGACACGACCGGGGCAACGAGAGCAGCAGCAACGACAACAGCTTGAACGAGCGACTTCATGATGACCTACCTCCAGATTTGTCTGTGTTCGCGGTGAACACCTTGTTCATCGCTGACAACCTGAAGTTTATGTAGGCGGATGCTTAAGAATAAGGCAGGTTTCAGGAAGACATCCTTCCTGGATTACGGGTTAACCCTATATTCCCCATCAGGGCGGTGATGCGCACACGCGGGCATCGCCTCGCCTCGCCTCGCCTCGAATCGAATCGAATCGAATCGCATGAAGATTCGCTGGAAAGCAAAGAGCCCCGCGAAGCGGCAACGCTTCGCGGGGCTCGGACAGAATCAAAAGCGCAAGGGATCCTGCAGTTGCCGGTCAGCCGATCAGGCCGATGCGCGGATGCAACGCGCACCATCGAACCGGTGCAGCATGACCGTCGTGCGGGCGCGCCCGTCCGCCGCGTTACCGGCTATCCATCGGACACTTCAGGTTGCAGCCGTTCGGATCGCCCAAGTCGCCCTTGCGACGCAAGGCCGACTTCTTGCCGCTCTGGTATTTCTGCGACGGCGTCGACGCTGCGAACGGCATCTGCGGATGCTCGTTCAGGCGAAACTGTTCGCTCAGGATACCGCCGGGCACACCCGGAGAATTCTGCGCGAGCGCAAGCGGCGAAACAGCGACCAGCAGCCCCGCGGTCAACGCTGCCGCGGCGAGGGGAACGGAAAATTTCATGGCGGGATGACGCTTGAACGGCGTGCTTGATGGAACGTTGATCAAGCGGCAAGCGTAGCGCAAATCCCCCGCTGCTGCATCGCGGTTCGATCGCGCCCGCGTTACCGGGAATTGCCGTCCGGCACGCTCGCGCCCTCGCCTCCGGCCAGCCCCGTCACGATGCTCGTCACCGATCCGCACGCGGCCGGATCGTAGCCGTCGAGATGCGCGACGCGCTCGACGAAACGCGCGTCGCGCAGCAGCGCCAGTACGCCGGCAAGCGGCCGCGCGTCGAGCTGCGCGCGTTCGCACGCGAAGTAATAGTCCTCGTCGACGACCGGGATGAAATCGAGCCCGAAATGATGGGCGGCTGGCTCGACGCCGAAGCCGAGATCGGCCATCCCGCTCGCGACGAATGCCGCGATCGCCGAATGCGTGAGCTCGGCCGACGCGTAGCCGTCGATGCGCTCGGGATCGATGCCGATCGCGCGCAGCGCGAGATCCAGCAGCATCCGCGTACCCGACCCCGGCTGGCGGTTGACGAAGCGGATGTCATTGCGCGCGAGATCCGCGAGCCCACGAACCTGCTTCGGGTTGCCGCGCGGAACGAACAGCCCCTGCTGGCGCCGTGTCAGGTGGATCAGCACATGGCGCGTATCGTCGAGCCACGGCCGGTAGATCTGTGCGCACTGCGCGCGAAACGCGCCGCGCGGCAGATGAAAGCCGGCCAGGTCGCACTCGCCGCGGGCAAGCGCCTGCACGGCCTCGACGCTCTCGCGGTACTTGATGTCGACAGCCGCCTGCGCATCGACGAGCGCGGAGACGAGCGTCGCAACCGCGTAGCCGTGCGACGCGTGGATGCGCACGGCGCCATCACGCTGCGCGAGCCGACGATTCAGGTCGCTCGCCACTTCGGCCGCCAGCGTGCGCAGGTTCCCGTCGAGCCGGCTGCGCGCGAGGCGTTGCGCATCGACGACCGCCTGCCCGAGCGCCGACAGCGTCGAGCCCTTGCCGCGCGCGGTTTCGATCAGTTCCCCGCCGATGCACGCCTCCAGCGCGCGCAGCATGCCCCAGGCGTGCCGGTAGGACAGCCCTTTCGCGTGCGCGGCCTGCGCAATGCTGCCCGTGTCGGCCACGAGTTCCAGCAAGGGCGCGACATCCGACAAGCTGGCCGTGCGGCCTTCCGTGTCGCGTACGGTCAGATACGCGTCGCATTCGATTCGAATCAATTATGCACTCCGATTTCCTATTGCGACGGCCAAATCTTCCGCTTATCGTTGGTCAAAATCAATCAGATCGAAGTCGCGATGCGCACTATATGAATTTCGAGCGCATATGAGACTTTGGAGGAGCACAAGATGTCCCCGAATTCCCACGCGCCCGACGCGCTCGTCGAGCGCCACGCGCGCGCCGGCCAGTCGCTGGTCGCGATCCTGCACGCGATCCAGGACGACGCCGGCTACGTGCCGCCGGGCTGCGTCGCACCGCTCGCGAAGGCGCTGAACCTGTCGCGCGCGGAAGTGCACGGCGTCCTGACTTACTACCACCACTTCCGCACCGCGCCGCCCGCGCGCGTGACGATCCAGATGTGCCGCGCCGAAGCGTGCCGCAGCATGGGCTGCGAATCG
>NZ_CAJNKE010000609.1 GCF_905232215.1 Burkholderia sp. LMG 13014 | reverse complement strand
CGGCCGTGCCCGTTCCGCGATGCCAGCCCGCTCCGCTCCACATCGCGACACCGGCAATCGCCACCAGCCCCACGACACCATAGACCACGGCGCGCCGCGCCAGCGGCGCGCGCCCTTCACGTGCCGTCATCGATTACACGCCCGCCAGCTTCAGCCGGTTCGCATGCGTGCGAATCACCGCGACCGGATCTTCCGCATACGCGCCGCGCACGCCGAGCAGCTGGTTGATCTCGTCGAGGTGGTTCCACTTGTAGCTCGTACTCAGCACCTTGCCGTACAGCGCGCTGCACTTCGACACGACGCCGTCGTTCTGCCCGGAGCCGCGGTTGATCATCACCGTGCCCGTGCCGAGCAGCGCGAGCGTGGACGGATCGAGTGCGTTCGCCGGATCGACGACCGGAATGGTGCTCGTGTCGGTCGCGCCCGTGACGCCGAACAGCGAGAGCGTCGGCTGGATCGCCGTGCCGGCCCACGAGTACAGCAGGTGCGTGTTGCCGCCGACGGTTTCCGTCGGCGCACCGGTCTGGCAACTGCCCGGCGCACCCAGGCCCGCGCTCGGATAGTTCTGGTTGTACGTGGCGGCCCGTGCGGTGGTCAGCGTCTGCAGCGCAGCGAGCGCATCCTGGTTCGTGTTGTTAGTGCTGCTCGTCAGGATTCCGAATACATTGACGAACGCGGCGATCACCGTTGACGAAAGCCCGGTCGGATCGTACGCAAGCACGTTCTGCACGAAGTCGGCGAACTCGGAGCCGCGATGCGGCGTGCCGATCGTCGTCACCGACGCGACAAGATCGGGCGCGACGGCCGCGACATAGCGCGATGTAAGCCCGCCCTGGCTGTGGCCGACGAGATTGACCTTGGTCGCGCCCGTCGCCGCAAGCACCGTCTTCACGTAAGCGAGCAACTGTTCGCCGCGCCCGTTCGGGCCATCATCGCTCTGGAAACCCGACAGATTCGCAACGTAGACAGTCGCGCCGTTCTGTTGCAGGTCTTCCTGGATACCGTACCAATACTCGAGCACGCCGGCGTATTTGTCGGTACCCGTCAGCCCGTGCACGAGGATGATCGGATAGCGCGTCGCCGCGTAGCCATCGGCGGGCGCGGTCGCCGCCATCGCCGCGCGCGTCGTCGCGAGCGTCATCACTGCCGTCGTCCCCGCGAACGGCGCGATGCTCATCGCGCATGCCACTGCCCCTGCCACCACCCTGGAACGCATCGTTCTGGCCATGCATGTTCTCCTGATTATTGTGCTGCCGGTGCGAATGAAGCCGGATCGACACTCACTACGCGCCTCGAACGCCGCAACCACCGTGTGTGTCGAATGCGGGAGTGAATCACGACTCGCGAACGTTTGCGCCCTGACTAGATACGGTTCTCTAATCGGTTGACGCGCCCCGCCCGTTCAGGCGGGGCCGCGTTCATGCGCGCGCATGCTGCAGCGCACACGCGCGATGCGTTACAGCTTCGCGCTCACGCGCACCCATGCGGTCCGGCCCGGCTCCATCACCGGCGAGTTCGCCGGATAGCCGAAGCCCGCGTTGCCGGCAAGGTTCAGGTGCTCGGTGTAGGCCTTGTTCAGCACGTTGTCGACGCCGACCGAGATCTGCACGGTCTTGCTGACGTTGTACTGCGTATGCAGCGAGAGCACACCGAATCCGGCGCTCGGGCCGAAGTCCTTGCCGACCACGTTGCCCTCATTCAGTGCATAGCGATGCTGCGGCGCAACGATCCGCCACAGGCCGCCCGCCGACCACGCGCCACGCGTGTACTCGAGCCCGATGCGCGCCTCGAGCGGCGGCATCTGCGGCAGCGGATCGCCGCTTGCCACGTTACGCCCCCACGCATACGCGAGCGATGTCTCGACGCGCAATGGTGCAACCGGTTTCCACGACACGCCCGCTTCGCCGCCCATGATCTGCGCGTTGACGTTGGTCGCCTGCGTGGTCGGGCCCATCATGCCGGCCGCGTAGTTGAACAGGATGAAGTCCTGCACGTAGCCGGCGTAGGCCGACACCCATGCATCGAGCCGGTCGCTCTTGTATTGCGCACCGATGTCGAGCTGCGTGGTCTTCTCCGGCTGCACCGCCGAAAACGCGTTGACCGAACCGGCCGGCCCGCGCTTCGCGGAGAACAGCTCCCAGTAGTCGGGATAGCGCTCCGTATGGCCGACGCCCGCGTACCACGTGACGGGCAGCGATGCGAGATCGCGCTCGTAGCGCACGAAGCCGCTCGGCAGCACGCGCGTGCGATCGTCGTCGAAGGTCGGATTCGGCTTGCTCATCATCATGCCGCTCGTCGTCGAGCGCTTGTCGCGTGCGCTCGCATAGTCGACGCGCGCGCCGCCGATCACGCGCGACACGTCGCTCGCGTACCACGTCAGTTCGCCGAACACGCCCGCGTTCCACATCGTCGCCTGCGCATCCCACGGCTTGTCGCCGTAGTTCTGCCGCCCCATCGCCGAGCGCGAGTCGAGCCGGTTCGATTGCGCATCGACACCCGTCACGAGCTTGAAGTCGTCGGCGAAACGGAACGTCGCGGCCGCGCGTGCGCCGAACGTGCGGCGCCGCACTTCCGACGCCATCCGCATCGGCATGCTGCTGGTCGGGTCCGGTTGCCGCAACGTGTAGTTGTCCATCACGTGGTCGGCTTCGTTGTAGTACACGCGTGCCTCGATCCGGTCGAGCACGTCGCCGAGATGCTTCTTGTCGAACGACAGCCCGAACGTCTCGCGGCGGAAATGCGCGCCGTCCATCCCGCGCCCCGCGTAGCGCGCATAGCCGTCGCCGGTGCCGGCGGTCAGCTCGACGCGCGTGTGGTCGTCCGGCGTCCAGCCCAGCGCGGCATCGGCGTTCCACTTGTCCCACTGCGACGGCACGGTGTTGCCGTTACCGTCCTTGTAGTCCTGCGAGTGCGCGTGGTTCGCGGTCACGCGGCCGTAGACGTCCGGTGTGCCGGCCGTCACGTCGAGGTTCTGGTCGTTGCGGCCGAACGACCCGCCGACCAGGCTGCCCTCGAAGCGCATGCCGGGCTTGTCGAAGCGCGGCGTCACGCGCTCGAACATCACGGTGCCGGCCGACGCGCCGGGCCCGTACAACACGGTCTGCGGCCCCTTCACGACCGTGACCTTGTCATAGCTTTCCGGTGCGATATACGACGTCGGCGCATCCATCCGGCCCGGACATGCGCCGAGCGTCGACATCCCGTTCGCCAGGATGTTCAGCCGCGAGCCGAACATCCCGCGCGACACGAGGTCGCCGTTGGTGCCGCCGCTGCGGATCGACGTGAAGCCGGGGATCGTTTTCAGGTAATCCGCGCCGTCGCTGGCGGGCAGCGGCTGGCGTGGAGTCTTCGGATCCGTGACGACGACGAGCGGCGTCGTCAGCGGCGATGCGACGACTTCGATGGCCGGCAGCGGCGCGGCCGTATCGT
>NZ_CAJNKE010000608.1 GCF_905232215.1 Burkholderia sp. LMG 13014 | reverse complement strand
CTTCCGCAGAGTCAGATGTGTATAACACACAGGTCGTGTGCGGCGGCCGCACCCCGGCGGGCGACGCGTTCGCGACCGGCTTCTGGGTCGAACCGACGCTGATCGCGGACGTCCGGACGACGATGGCGATCGCGCGCGAGGAAGTCTTCGGCCCGGTGCTGACCGTCGAGGCGTTCGACAGCGAAGACGAGGCCGTAGCCCTGGCCAACGACACGCCGTTCGGGCTCGCGGGCGCCGTCTGGACCCGCGACTTCGCGCGGGCGAACCGGGTCATGCGCCGGCTGCGGGCGGCGACGGTCTGGATCAACGACTACAACGTCACGCTGCCGGGCGCGCCGTGGGGCGGCTACAAGGCCAGCGGCATCGGCCGCGAACTGTCGCGCAGCGGCCTCGACGAATACACGGAACTCAAGCACGCATACCTCAACTTCGAAGCCAGCCCGCAACGCTGGTTCTGATCCTCCTCGCAACGGGAGTCCGACATGCTTACCGCCACGCAACCCGACCAGACGCATCGCGCGACCCGCGCGGACCTCGCCTGCGCGCTCCGCTGGACCGCGCGCCTCGGCATGCACGAATCGATCGCCAACCATTTCAGCGCCGCCGTCTCCGACGACAACCGGCAATTTCTGATCAATCCGCGTGGGCGCCATTTCTCGCGGATCCGTGCGAGCGAACTGCTGCTCGTGAATGCCGACGACCCGGAGACGATCCGGCGCGACAACGCGCCCGACCTCACCGCGTGGGCGCTTCACTCGGAAATCCACAAGCGCCACCGGCACGCGCGCTGCGTGCTGCACGTGCATTCGACGTACGCGACCGTGCTGTCGTGCCTCGCGCAGCCCTCGCTCCCGCCGCTCGACCAGAACTGCATGCGCTTCTTCGAGCGGGTCGCGATCGACACCGGCTTCGACGGCATGGGGCTCGGCGACGAGGCGTGCCGCGTCGCCGACGCGCTCGGCGACAAACCCGTGCTGCTGATGGGCCAGCACGGCGTGATCGTCGCCGCCTCGTCGGTCGCGCAGGCGTTCGACGACCTGTACTACTTCGAGCGTGCGTGCCAGACATATGTGACCGCGCTGCAAACCGGCCAGCCACTGCGGTTCGCGACCGACGCCGTCGCGCGTAAAACCATGCTGCAGTGGCGCGACGACTATGCAGGGTTCGCGGAGCAGCATCTGGCGGAACTCCGGGCCATTCTCGACGAGGAAGCACCGTCGTACGCGTGGTAGCCGTCGGACGGCGCGGCCCGGCAGGGCTGCGCCGTCCGTGCGAACGCATGCATTGCCGAGGTGCCGGGCGGCCGGGCAGCCGCGCAGCGCAACTTGCTTCAACACGACACCGCGCTCGCCGTCACGCGCGCTACCGCGCAGTCAAGCCGCCATCCACGAGGATCGACGTCCCGGTGACGAAACTGCTTTCGTCCGAGGCCAGGAACAGCGCGACGTCCGCGACCTGCTCGGGTGTCCCCATCCCCAGCGGCTGAACCTCGTCGAGCAGCGCGTTCATCGCGCCGCGCCCGCCGAGCGCGTCGATGAACGGCGTATTCATCGGGGTATCGATCCAGCCCGGACAGACGGCATTGGCGCGGATGCGATCCTTCGCGTGCTCGATCGCCGCGCAGCGGGTCAGCATCAGCACCCCGCCCTTCGATGCGCAATAGGCCGCATGAAGCGGTTCGCCGACGAAGCTGCTCGTGGAGCCGATATTGACGATCGACCCGCCGCCGGCGCGGATCATCGCAGGAATCGCGTACTTGCAGCCGAGGAACACGCCCTTGAGGTTGACGTCCATGACGGCATCCCAGTCCGCTTCGGTGGTGTCGACGAGCAGGGCCTCGCGAATCACGCCCGCGTTGTTGCACATGACGTCGAGCCGGCCGAACCGGTGCTCCACGAAGTCGATCAGCGCCTCGACCTGCTCCGCCGATCCGGCATCGGCCTGCCTGGCGACGATGACCCCGTCGCGTGCCAGGCGGCAGGTCTCGTCGAGTTGCGCGGTGTTGCGGCTCGTCGTCGCGACCACGCTGGCGCCTTCGTTCGCGAATCGCAGCGCGATGCTCCTGCCGATTCCGCTCGCGGCACCCGTCACCACGGCGACTTTCCCGGCCAGCCGGCCGGTGCGGTTGTGGCTCATCGTCGTTTCTCCTGGAAAGGACCGAGGCACGGATACCGCGCCCCTGGCCCGCGGGGGCACAGCGCTCACGCCGCCGCCGGTATGGCGGCGGCCGCTGCGCCCAGCCAGTTCAGTGCAGATTCAGCGCGGCCTGGACGGCCGCCTGCGGATCGCGGCCGTCGACCGTCCTGACCCCGGCCAGCCACCCCTTCAGTACGTCGGGATGCTGCTGCAGCCACGCCTTCGCCGCGACTTCCGGCTGCTTGCCGCCGGCGATCGCCTTCATCACCTGATTCTCCATGTCGGTCGTGAACTGCAGGTTGGCAACCAGCCGCGCGACGTTCGGGCAGCGCGCCGCATAATCGGGGGACGTCATCGTATAGACCTTCGCCTCCCCGTAGTTCGGGCCGAACAGGTTGTCGCCCCCGGCGAGGTAGCGCAGGTTGAAGTCGAGGTTCATCGGATGCGGCTCCCAGCCGAGAAAAACGACCCACGCATGATCGCGGATCGCGCGCCGCACCTCGACCAGCATGCCGGCCTCGCTCGATTCGACCAGCTTGAACTTGCCGAGGCCGAACTGGTTGCCCGCGATCGCCTTGTGGATCAGTTCGTTGCCGTCGTTCCCCGGCTCGATCCCGTAGATCCGGTATTGCAGCCGGTCGGCGAACTTCGCGATGTCGTCGAACGAACGCAGCCCGGCGTCGTACGCGTAGGCCGGCACCGCGAGCGTGTACTTCGCGCCGACGAGATTCGGCCGGTCCAGCACCTTCACGGCCCCGCTCTTCACGAACGGCGCGCTCGTGGCGTCCATCGACGGCCGCCAGTCCCCGAGGTAGACGTCGATCTGACGCGCCTTGAGCCCGGCCAGCGCGATCGGAATCGACGCCATCGTCTTGGTCGGCTGGTAGCCGAGGCTCGACAGCACGGTCGACGCGAGCGCGGTCGTCGCGGCAATGTCGGTCCAGCCGATGTCGGCAAACCGCACCGCGCGGCAGGTCGCCGCTTCCTGTGCGGCGGCGTGGCCCGTGCAGGTGACAGCCAGTGCGATGCATCCGAGCGTGTTTCTGACGTTCATCGTGGTTTCTCCTGACAAATTAGAGGATGACTAAATATCCAGAACGAGACGGGACGATTTCGCGCGCGACACGCAGATGTAGATCAGGTTGTTCGCACGCCGCTCGGCGTCCGTCTGCAGGCAGTCGCGGTGCTCTGCTTCGCCATCGAGCAGCGTGACCGCGCAGGTGCCGCACACGCCTTCGCCGCACACCGAATCGACGGCGATCCGCTCGTCGCGCAGCACGTCGAGGATCGACCGGC
>NZ_CAJNKE010000607.1 GCF_905232215.1 Burkholderia sp. LMG 13014 | reverse complement strand
GCGGCGCCAAGCGTCTGCCCGGTCAGCCGCGCGGTGCTCAGCATGCCACCCGCACCGCCGCTGCGTTCGCGCGGCGCCGACGACAGCATCGCGCGGTTGTTCGGCGACTGGAACAGCCCGAAACCTGCGCCGCACAGCGCCATCCGCCACACGATGTCGACGGTGCCCGGGTGCGCGCCGATCGTCGCGAGCGACAGCAGCCCGGCCGCGAACAGCGCGAGCCCGATCCCGCCGAGGATGCCGGCCGAATAGCGATCCGACAGCACGCCCGCGAGCGGTGCGGCGAACACGATCACGAGCGGCCACGGCGTCATGTAGAGGCCCGTCTCGACCTGCGAGAAGCCGAGCGAGTTCTGCAGCCAGAACGGCAACGCGACGAACGCGAGCATCTGCGACGTGAACGACGCCATCGACGTATAGATCGACAGCGCGAACATCGGGATGCGCATCAGGTCGACTGGCAGCAGCGGCGCCGGCTGCGACAACTGGCGCTTCACGAAGAAGTAGCCGACGACGACCGCGACGGCCAGCTCGGCCGCGACGTACGCATGGCCTTCGCCGTGGCCGAGGCCGTCGACGGCCGTGATCAGCAGCCCGAACACGCATGCGTTCATCAGCGCGCTCGGGAAATCGTACGGCGCATCGTGCAGCGGGTTGGACGGCAGCGCACGCAGGCTGCCGAATACCGCGGCGATGCCGATCGGCACGTTGACCGCGAACAGCCACGGCCACGACGCGAACGACAGGATCGCGGACGCGACCGTCGGCCCGATCGCCGACGACAGCGCCACCACCATCGCGTTGATCGACAGCCCGCGCCCGAGCATCGACGACGGGTAGATCATCCGCACGAGCGCCGCGTTGACGCTCATGATGCCGGCCGCGCCGAAACCCTGGATCACGCGCATCACGGCCAGCATCGGCAGCGACCCGGCGAGCGCGCAGCCGAGCGACGCCGCGGTGAACAGCGCGAGTCCCGCGATGTAGATGCGGCGATAGCCGATGCGCTCGCCGAGCGACGCAAGCGGCAGCAGCGTGATCGTAACCGCGAGCTGATACGCGTTGACGATCCAGATCGATGCGGCGTCGGATGCGTGCAGGTCGCGCGCGATGGTCGGCAGCGCGACGTTCGCGATGGCGCCGTCGAGCACGGCGAGGGTGATGCCCAGTGCGACGCAGACGATTGCCCAGTAGCGTTGCGGAAGCGGCAGGCCGGTATCGGCGTTCATGGCGGGAGCAAATGCGTGGTTGTCCGCGCGCCCGGTTGCCGGTTGCGGGCGCAACCATGCGCAAGGGTGGAGGCGGCGATGAGCGGCCCGGTCGGCGCAACTGCACCGGAGCGGGGCCGGTCGAGTGTATCACCGGGCCGCATTGCGCGACGCCGGCACTCAGCCTTCGAAGTCGAGGCCGCCGAGCCGTACGAGCGGGGCGGCCTGCGTGCGCGACAGGAGATCGATGTCGCGCGCGCCCTGCCATGCGCCCAGCTTTTTCGGCAGCGCGGCCAGGTAGTGCTCGAAGCGCTGCGGGCCGTCCGGCTCCATCAGCCGCTCGATTTCGTCGGTGTCCCAGGTCAGCTCGAGGTTCAGCGGATGCTCGAAGCCGCTGACATGCTCGTGCGGCGCGCTGCGGATCTGCACGCACGTCGGGTGCCCGTGGCCGCCATACGGGACGACGTCGGTCAGCACGTGTTCGGCGAAGAAGGCGGCGATCGCCTGCGCGATGCGCGGGGCGAATTCGGTATCGAAACGACGGGCGGTTTCGGGCTGCATGAAGGCGTCTCCTGTATGCCGAAAATCGTAGCACGGCGGCGGCGCGTTTCGGTGTGCGTGATACCGGTAATCGCGCGTTACCACTTGCTGCATCTATTACGGCCGCGTGCCGCCACAATGCATCGCATCCAGTACCACTTCGCGTGGGAGTCCATCATGAAAAAAATTGCCGCAGTGTGTGTCCTCGCCGGTTCGCTTGCCGTGGCAGGTCCGGCGTCCGCGCATGGCCGCGATGGCGGCGCCGTCATCGGCGCATTGATCGGCGGCGCGGTGCTCGGCGCGATCGTGACGTCCGCGATGAATCCGCCCGTCGTGTATCAGGCACCCGCGTACCAGGCACCGGCTTATCAGCCGCCGACGTACTATCAGGCGCCCGCGTACCAGCAACCTGCCTACCCGACCTATCAGCAGGCGCAGTACCAGGACGACGGCCCGAACTATTGCTACGACCGCTACCAGCGCGCGTATGTGTGCGGCGCGCCCGTGTCGGGCGGTTACGCGCAACCGGCCGGCTGGTAAGCGGGCGAACGCTCGGCGGGTGAACGGTAGGCGCCGGCCGGCCCGCGCCTACGGTCACTTCTCAGCAGTGGACGACAAAAGGCCCTCGCTTGATGCGAGGGCCTTGGTCTATTGCGCGGGCGTCTGTTCGTCTGCGTGACGTATCGGCCGTCGGCGGGCCGTGCGCGGATACAAACAGTTGCAAATGTGCATCAGTGGCGATGGCCGCCGCCTCCGCCGCCATCGTTCCAGTCGCCGCGGCGCCCGTCGCCGTGCCCCCAGCCGTTGCCGCGGTTGCCGCGATCGCCATGATCGCCACGGTTGCCACGATCGCCGTCCCACCGATGGTAATCGCGCCGGCCGCGATCCCAGTCGCGTCCGCCGCCACCGCCGCCCCAGATATTGACCGTGCCGTACACGGGCGACGGCGCGTACCCGTAGCCGGGATCGGAATAGTAGGGCTGCCCGTAGCCGTATCCGGCGTCCGGGGCGACGACGCAGCCGGCCAGCAGGGTCGCTACGCCGGCGGCAGCAATGAGCTTCAGCATGATGTTCTCCGTTGGTTCCCCTATAAGTACCGCGCAAGCGAATTGCCAGCTGTTTGCAATTGTGTCGTCAAATTACAGCGTCGTAAGGTCGTGCGGCGAAAGTGTTAGCATCCGGGGCTCATTTGTTTTCAGGAGTACATCGATGAAATTCGCGATCCGTGCCGTGTTGGCCGCCTTCTGCGTGACGACTGCCGCCGCCTGCGTGGCCGGGCCTGCATCGGCGCCTGCCGTGCCGGCCGAGTCGATCAAGATGTTTCCGCAGGCAGCGGCCGGCCAGCAGCGCGTCGTGATCGCGCTGCCCGCGCTCGAGAACGAAGGCGATGCGCGCGTCGAACTGATGATCGGCAAGACGTTGCAGACCGACTGCAACCAGCAGTGGTTCGGCGGCGAGCTGACCGCCGAGGACGTGAAGGGCTGGGGCTATACGTACTATCAGCTCACCGACGTGAAGGGCCCGGCATCGACGCTGATGGCGTGCCCGGGCCAGGCGCCACAGCAACGGTTCGTGCAGGTGCGCGGAGACGGCCAGCTGCTGCGCTACAACAGCCGCCTGCCGCTCGTCGTCTATGTGCCGGACGGCTTCGAGGTGCGCTATCGCGTGTGGCATGCGTCGAAGGACGTGCAGCACGCGGCAAAGCAGTAA
>NZ_CAJNKE010000606.1 GCF_905232215.1 Burkholderia sp. LMG 13014 | reverse complement strand
CGGTTCGACGAGCCCGCCGATGATCTTCGACAACGTGCTCTTGCCTGCGCCGTTCTCGCCCGTCAACGCAAGCGCGTGGCCCGGCTCGAGCGTCAGCGTGACGTCGGCGAGCACGGGTTCGGCATAGGTCTTGCCGATGCCGGATACGGACAGCACGGGAGGGGCTGCGCGGGAGGGTTGGAAGGTCGGGTCCATCGCGATCCTGGTTGCGGCCGCGCGCACGCGGCGCGCGGGTGTGACGCTCACAAGTGCATGTGCATGCAGTGGCCGTGATCGCGCTCACCCCGGATAACGGCCGCCGCGCCAAATTCTTGAGGGCGGCGGCCGCATCGGGGCCGCGTCACTTCGTCACGAGATCCACCGGCGTCTCGACCACGCCCGACATGTCGGCCTGCTTGCGATGCTCGGCGATCGCCTTGAGCGCCGTGTCGATGCCGAACACCGCCTGCTTCGCCGCGTACTGATCGGCGGTCGCGAGCACGCGGCCGTCCTTCAGCATCGGCTTGATCGCGTTGATGTTGTCGTAGCCGACCACGAGCACCTTGCCCTGCTTGCCGGCCGCACGCACGGCCGACACGGCGCCGATCGCCATGTTGTCGTTGCCGCACAGCAGCGCCTTCAGGTTCGGATATTCGTTGAGCATCGCGGCAGCGACCGCATTGCCCTTGTCGATTTCCCATTCGCCGGACTGCACCGACACGACCTTCATTCCGCCCGCCTTCATCGCGTCCTGGAAGCCGGCCGTGCGCTGCTGCGCGTTGGTCGTCGTCGACACGCCTTCGACGATGCCGACCTGGTCGCCCGCCTTCAGCCGCTTCGCGAGGTAATCGCCGATCTTGCGCGCGCCCTTGCGGTTGTCCGGCCCGACGAACGGCACGTTCAGGTTCTTCGACTTCAGCACGTCGGGGTCGAGCCGGTTGTCGATGTTCACGACGATGATGCCCGCGTCGACCGCCTTCTTCACGACTGGCACGAGCGCCTTCGAATCGGCCGGTGCGAGCACGATCGCGTCGACCTTCGACACGATCATCTGCTCGACGATGCGGATCTGGTTCGCGGTGTCGGTCTCGTCCTTGATGCCGTTGGTGATCAGGTCGAACTGGCTCGCGTTGTGTTTCTGGTATTCCTTCGCGCCCGTTTCCATCGTCAGGAAGAACTCGTTGGCGAGCGACTTCATCACGAGTGCGACCTTCGGCTTGGCCGTCGATTGCGCGTGGACGGCCGGTGCGGCGGCGACCGCGACGGCGGCGAGTGCGGCGGTCAGGAAGCGACGGCGAAAGAGGACATTCATACACATCTCCTGGCGACTGGCCTCAAGGGCCGGACGATTGTTTGACTGTTGTTTTAATGTGAGCAAACGTTTGCGCCACACTACCCGGACAACGGCCATCGATGCTGCTGTCGGTACCACGGAATGGAAGCGAGGCAGACGGCCGACTGCCTGACGCGTGCTGTCGATGACGCGTCGCCGCCGGCGGGACGCCGGCGGAGTGAAGGCTATGCTGTACCGATTCGTGTCGGCGCGCAACCTGTCTGATCAATATTTAAGGGTTTATTCGGAGCGCGCGTCACGCCGGGTCCTGCGGTGCCGGCTCGTCTTCATCAACCGACGGCGGCTCGCCGAACCGGTTCGCATCCGGCGTGCCGGCGATGAAGCCGTTCATCACGAACAACGCGAGCGCGCCGACGATCGGCACGAACAGCAACAGCATCCACCATCCCGACTTGTCGATGTCGTGCAGCCGCTTCACGCCCACCGCAATCGACGACCACACAGCGATGACCCCGATGGCGACGAGCACCGCCATCACCAGCGGCGGCAGATCGTCATTCGACGAACCGCGCGAACCCGCATCGAAAAACGCGCTGAGCAAAGCGTAAAACAGCGCGTAGATCCACCACGGCAGTCGCCCGATCCGGCCTTCGAAGGAAAAGAGAAACCATCTCAGATTCATTGTTTACCTCGTCGTCATGCGTGTTGCGTACTGCACAATATGTCGCGGAGTGTGTCGGAACCGGCGATCCGCGTGCAGGGTTCCGTGAATGCGAACCGACTGTCGGTCATGCGTCCCGCGGCTCGTTCCGGTGCTGTGCATTGCGCCGCTGTGCGGGCCTACCGGTCAGGTGGTGGTCGAAGGGCCGCGTCAACGCCCGTCCGCAGGCATTCACGCGCATTGAATCACATCGGTGGGGAAACGGGTCGCCCGGTATGGCGGATGACAGCACCCGAAACGGGGTGCTCGCACGTGCTGCCTTGATGGTGTGCCGGCAGGCGACCGTATCGCGCTCGCCGCGTGTGATGATGAATCGGACTGGAAACCGCGATGGCGGTCGATGATTCGGTGAATCGAACAACCCAGGCGGCGGCAGATCGCCTGCCGCCGCCCAATGCATGACAACCCGCGCAGGTACGTCGCGCCATCTGCTGCAATGGCGCGGACGGCGCGCGACGCGTTGTCGTCAGACGGCTTCGCGCAACAGCCCCGCGATTTCCGCTTCGTTCAGGTGCGGCGCGAACATCTCGATCAGCCGGTACGCATAGGCGCGCAGGAACGCGCCCTTGCGCAGCCCGACCCGCGTCGTGCTCGCCTCGAACAGGTGTTGCGTGTCGAGCGCGACGAGCCCCGTGTCGCGTTGCGGATCGTAGGCCATCGCCGCGACGACGCCGATCCCCATCCCGAGTTCGACGTAGGTCTTGATCACGTCCGCGTCGATCGCGGTCAGCACGACATCGGGCACGGCACCCGCCTGCGTGAACGCCTGGTCGATGTGCGAGCGGCCCGTGAAGTCCTGGTCGTACGTGATGATCGGATACTCGGCGATTTCCTCGAGCGTCAGGTTTTCGCGGCCGACGAGCGGATGGTCCTTCGGCACGACCACCGTGTGGTGCCACGAATAGCACGGGAACGTGACGATGTCCGGGTAGCGGTCGAGCGCCTCGGTCGAGATGCCGAGATCGGCCTCGCCGTTCAGGATCATCTGCGCGATCTGCTGCGGGCTGCCCTGGCGCAGCGCGAGATGCACCTTCGGGAACACGTCGGTGAACTGTCGGATCACCTTGGGCAGCGCATAGCGCGCCTGCGTGTGGGTCGTTGCGACGACGAGGTGGCCGCTGTCCTGGTCGGCGAACTGGCGCGCGACACGGCGCAGGTTCTCGGCATCGAGCAGCATCCGCTCGATCAGCTGGTGCACGGCCTTGCCGGGCTCCGTGAGCCCCGTCAGCCGCTTGCCGCGGCGGATGAAGATGTCGACGCCGAGCTCGTCCTCGAGATCCTTGATCTGCTTCGACACGCCCGACTGCGACGTGTACAGCACGTTCGCGACTTCCGTCAGGTTCATGTTCTGGCGCACCGCTTCGCGCACGAAGCGCAGTTGCTGAAAATTCATGGGTATGCCTCTTAGGCTGTCGTTGTTTGCTTGTGTAATCGGAGCGGCACCCGCCCCCTCCTGCCCTGCACCCGCGCGTCAGCGCGCGGGGAATACG
>NZ_CAJNKE010000605.1 GCF_905232215.1 Burkholderia sp. LMG 13014 | reverse complement strand
GCCGCAACGCGGCCGACAGCGTATCCATGCAGCCCGCGGCGGCCTGCGGCTGCACCGGTTCGACGCTCGGCCCCGCGAAGTACTGGCCCTGCACGAAATCGACGTCGCACTCCAGCGCGATCAGCGCGTCGCGCTCGGTCGCGAGCCCGCCCATCAGCACGAGCTGGCCGGATTCGTGCAGCAGCGACACGAGCCCCGGCAGCACGCGTTCGAGATGCGAGTGTTCACTCGCTTGCGCGAGGATGCCGCGGTCGAGCGTGACGATGTCGGGATGCAGGTGCCACACGCGGTCGATGTTCGAATGCTTCGCGCCGAATCCGACGAGCGCGATCAGGAAGCCGGCCTTGCGCAGCCCGTCGACGATCGCCGCATAGCGCGGTGTCTCGCCGCCCGCCTGCTCGGGCACTTCGAGCACCACGCGGTGCGGCGGCAGCCCGAGCGCCTTCAGGTTCGCGAGCATCGCGTCGCCGTAAACGGTGTCCATCAGCGCGGCCGGATGCAGGCTCAGGAAGAGCCATTCGTCATGGCTGTCGAACGCGTGGAAGTTGCCCAGGTGCAGCGATTCGGCGAGCCGGCCGAGCTCGAGCAGGTCGCCGCGCCGCGCCGCCTGCGTGAACACCTCGTGCGACGCCACCTGGCGGCTTTCCTCGTCGTGCGCACGCAGCGACGCGTGATAGCCGATCGCGCGGCGGTGCGACACCGAGAAAACGGGCTGGAACACGCTGAACACGGTGTAGCCGCCATACAGCACGGTGCGCCGGTTCCCGTCGTCGCCGGCGACGGGGCGGGGCGGCTGAAAGCCGGGGGGATCGATTTCGATCATGCTCATGATGTCGGCCGAAGGAAGACTGCCAGTTTACCTAGAGAATAGGCGAGCAAGAAGCGTGCACGGCATCGTACCCCGTGCGGCGGCGCGTCGCGGTCGGGCCGCCGGGCATTGCAGGCGTTTCAAATGCGTATTGCGGGGCCGCGCTGCACCGTAATGGTGCGTGCCGACCCGGTTCGGCGCGTGCTATGTGCTACGTGTTGCGCGTCACGCGCGCTCGGACGGGTCGGTCTTGCGCGCGGTGCTGCGGATCTCGGGCGCGAGCTGCGCGAAGATCCATGCGGAAGCCGCCGTGATGATGCCGACGCAGATGAAGGTCGCATGGAACGCGGGCAGCGTGTTGCTGGGCGTGACGGTGCGCAGCATGCCGGTGAAGGTCGCGAGCAATGCACCCGCGACCGTGACGCCGAGGCTCATCGACAGCATTTGCACGAGCGAGAACAGGCTGTTGCCGCTGCTCGCGCCGCCGGTGCCGAGATCCTTCAGCGTCAGGGTATTCATCGCGGTGAACTGCATCGAGTTGAAGCCGCCGAACAGCGCGAGATGCACGACCTTCACCCACACGGGCACCGAGTCGCGCATCAGCGCGAAGCTCGCCATCATCACGCCGACCATGATCGTGTTCGCGAGCAGCACCTTGCGGTAGCCGTGCCGCGTGATCAGGCGCGTGATGATCCGCTTCGAGAACATCCCGGCGGCGGCCACCGGCAGCATCATCAGCCCGGCCTCGAACGCCGAGTAGCCGAGGCTCACCTGCAGCAGCAGCGGGATCAGGTACGGCATAGCGCCGCTGCCGATCCGCGCGAACAGGTTGCCGAGCAGCCCGACGCTGAACGTGTGGATCCTGAACAGCTCGAGCGAGAAGATCGGTTGCGGCGCGCGCACCGCATACAGCCCGTACGCGACGAAGCACGCGAGGCTCAGGATCAGCAGCACGAGCACGGCCGCGTGCTGCATGCCGAGATCGGCGAGCCCGTCGAGCGACAGCGAGATCGCGACCATGCCGATCGTCAGCAGCAGATAGCCCTTCAGGTCGAAGCGGCCGACGGCCGGGTTGCGCGAATCGGGCATCGAATAGAAGGTCGCGATGCAGCCGGCGACGCCGACCGGCACGTTGATCAGGAAGATCCAGTGCCATGACGCGATCTTCACGAGCCAGCCGCCGAGCGTCGGCCCGATCAGCGGGCCGATCAGGCCGGGAATCGCGACGAACGACAGCGCGGACAGGTAGCGTTCGGCCGGGAACGTGCGCAGCACCGCGAGCCGCCCGACCGGCAGCAGCATCGCGCCGCCGACTCCCTGTACGACACGGAACGCGACGAGCTGCGTCAGCGTCTGCGCGTTCGCGCACAGCAGCGAGCCGAGCGAGAACACCAGGATCGCGCTGAAGAACACGCGGCGCGTGCCGAAGGTATCGGCGAGCCAGCCCGACACGGGGATCATCACGGCCATCGTCAGCGAGTACGCGATCACGACCGACTGCATGCGCAGCGGCGATTCGCCGAGGCTCGCGGCCATCGACGGCAGCGCCGTGTTCACGATGGTCGCATCGAGCGTCTGCATGAAGAAGCCCGTCGCGACGAGCCAGAGCATCACAGTGAGGTTCTTTTCGCCGGGAGCGGCGGCAGGCGGGCGCTGGAACATTGGGGCGGGATGGTGGCGCGGGACAGCCGACATTGTAGGGAAAGCCATCGCGCCGTGCAGGTTCCGCGCAAGGGCGCAGCGAAGTCCGGCCGGCGGGTGCCCGTCCTCGTCGAACGGCCAGTACAGTTCAGTCGAAAGTGTCTGCAGCCGTATCTGTCCGTGTGCTGCCACTGTCCGAAATACTGATGCCATCGGACCCGTGCGACCAGGAGGCTGCCATGCGCGAACTGCGACTGTATGTGATCGATGGCGACGAGCCGGCCGGTCGGTGGCGGATCGTCGATCGCACCGCACTGGAGGTGGCCGACGGCGAGGTCTGGGTGACGATCGAGGGCCGACCCGACGATCACTGGCTCGGTGCCGGCGATTCGCTGATGCTCACGCCCGGCATGCGCGTGTGGGTCAGCGCGGGGGCGCACGGCGCGACGTTCGCGTTCGGTCCGCTCGAGGTGCGAGCCGTGCGCGCCGCGCAGGCGTGGTGGCGACCGCTCGTCGCATGGCGCGACGGCCGGCGTCACGCGCCCGCGTCGCTGCCGACGTAGCCCCCGGGGCTGGAGCGGTTTGCCGTCAGTGCATTGTCCGAGCGCATGCGCGATCCGGCCGGCCGTGCGGCCATTGGCGATCTGCGTGATCGGCGAGCCCGGCGCCTGGCACACCTTGGTCGAGAGAACGTTCGACGACATCATCCGGGCGTTTCGCGTCGGCACGGGGCGTGCGGGTAGCCGCATCGTGTCCGCGTGGCGGCAGCGGAGCAGGGTCGCGCCGTCCGGCAGCGAGCGCAGCGGGCCGTGGTGCGGATGTGCAGGGGGCACGCCGGCACCGGGGATGCCGGCAGGCTTCCAGCGCGCCGGGGGATGTGCTGCCGGCCGTTCCTGCCGGGGCGCAGGAGATACACCCGCGCTACGGCCGTGCGTGATGTGCTGAATCGCGCAATCGGGATTGCTCGCGACTGCCGCGACTTCTAGACTCGATCTTGTCTCCCCATCGCCCATCCCGCCATGACACCCGAACTCGCGTTGGCGCATCTGTGGC
>NZ_CAJNKE010000604.1 GCF_905232215.1 Burkholderia sp. LMG 13014 | reverse complement strand
GAGCGATTTCACGCGCAGCTGCACGAGCGTCTCGCCGCGCGCGAGCACGGCCGACAATCGATCGAGGAACGCCGCGCAATCGGCCGCCGACGCGGACGCCGGTTCCGGCGTGATCACGCAGCAGCGCGGCAGCGTGGCGTTCATCGCGTGCGGCGAAGCGCGGCCGTCATTCGTCGGCCTCTTTCGCGATCTTCGGGTAGACGCGCACGAGCACGATGCGCGGCCCGTTCATCTTCTTCACGACGACGTCGAAGCGATCGAACGACACGCGCTGCCCTTCGGTCGGCAGGTCGCTGAGCGCCTGGATCACGAGGCCGCCAACCGATTCCGCGCGGCCTTCGTCGATGTCGATGCCGAGCGCCTGCTCGAGCGACACGACGGGCAGGCTGCCCTTGCCCATCAGCGTGCCGTCGTCGAGGCGGCTCCAGTCGGCGTCGCCCTGGCGGAACTCGTCGTGGATCTGGCCGACCAGCGCGCCGAGCAGGTTGTCGAGCGTCAGGAAGCCGATCGGTTTCTCACCCTTGTTGCCGACCAGCGCGAAGTGCGGTGCGCCCTTGCGGAAGCGGCGGAACAGGTCGAGCGCGGGGGTGTCGGGCTTCACGTACTGCACGGGGCGCACGTAGTCCGACAGGTCTTCCAGCGCCGCGCCGGCATGACGCGCGAGCAGCAGGTCCTTCAGGTGGATCAGCCCGCTCACCTGTTCGCGCGACGCATTCTCGAACAGCGGATAGCGGCTGAAACGGTGCCGCGCGACGATCTCCATGTTGTCGGGTAGCGGCAGGTCGCGGCGCAGGCCGATCATTTCATGGGCCGGCCGCATCAGGTCCGACACGGTCATCGACGAGAAATCGAGCGAATGCGCGAGCGTGTTCCACTCGTCGTTGCTGTACGTGCCGCGCGCCGGCTGGGCCGGATTGCCGGCCGTGCTGCGGCGGCTGCGCAGGATCAGCTTCAGCTCGTCGGTCGAGTAGTGGGCGTCGCCGCCGTGGTCCGCGGACAGCCCCGCGAGCCGCAGCACCGCGTTGGCGCTGTTGTTGAGCACCCAGATCGCCGGATACATCGCCCAGTAGAACGCGTAGAGCGGCAGCGCGACCCACAGGCCGACCTTTTCCGACTGGCGGATCGCCATCGATTTCGGCGCCAGCTCGCCGACGACGATGTGCAGGAACGAGATCAGCGAGAACGCGAACACGAGCGAGACCAGGTGCACGACGCGTTCGGACTGCACGCCGATCAGGTCGAGCAGCGGGCCGAGCAGTTGCGCGAAGGCCGGTTCGCCGACCCAGCCGAGGCCGAGCGACGCGAGCGTGATGCCGAGCTGGCACGCGGAAAGATACGCATCGAGCCGGCCGTGCACGATGCCGAGGATGCGGCCGCGCAGGCCGTGCTTGCGGGCCAGTGTCTTGACGCGCGTGGCGCGCAGTTTGACGAGGCCGAATTCGGCCGCGACGAAGAACCCGTTCAGGGCCACCAGGAACAACGCGCCGATGAGCGCGAAGATCTGTAACAAAGAAACACTCCGGTTATGACAGGCCCAACAGTATAGAGCCAGAAAGGAATTTGTAATGTGTCGGGTGGCCGATTGCTTACACCGGCGCCTCACCGGGGACGGAGAACGTGATGGCGGCGGTCGCGCCATCGGCGAACGCGTCATGCGAGCACGTGCCGCCGTGTGCGAGCGCGACCCGCTGGCAGAGTGCGAGCGTCCAGGCGATCCGCTTGGCGTCGCGCTCGCGCAGCATTTCGCGGCGAGCGAACGAATCGAACGCGTGCGGCTGCGCGGGATCGGCGAGCGCGCCGGCGTTCACGGTGCAGGTGGCGCGCGCGGTGAACTGCACGCCGTCGCGGGCGCACGCGAATGTCACGCGGCCGCCGGCGGCACTGACTTCGACCGCGGCCGTCAGCATCGTCCAGAGCGCCTGCGCGATGCGTTCGCGGTCGGCGGTCAACGACGGTTCGTCGTCCGGCAGCGTTACGTCGAGCGCGACCTGTCGTGCATCGGCGAGCGCGAAACGCACGAGCGCGATCGTGTCGTCGAGCAACGGGCGCAGCGTGAACGGCTGCGGCTTGAGTGCGAGCGTGCGCGTTTCCGCGCGCGGCGCGTCGAGCACGTCGTCGATCAGCGCAACCTGCTGGTCGATGCCCGTGCGGATGCCGGCGAGCGCGCGCTGCAGGTTCGGATCGGCGTTGGCGAGCTGGCGCTCGAGCACGTATGCCCAGCTGTGCATCGCGTTCAGCGGGCTGCGCAGGTCGTGCGACGCGGTGGAGAGCGCCTGGTCGCGCAGGAACAGCGCCGCCTGGGTGGCGTAATGCGCTGCGCGTTCGCGCAGCAGGTCGGCGGCGGGATCGACGGAAGTGGACGTCACGGAGCTGGCCTGTCGGAAGCGGTTGGCGTGGAAGTCACGCGAACCGCCATTATAGGGACGGTGCGTGTCACGCCGGCAGCGCGTCCTCGTCCTTTTTCCGGGCGTCGCCGTTCGGCAGCAACTGGCACGCGAGCAGGCCGGCCAGCATCAGCGCGCAGCCGACGAGCGCGCGCAGCGTCAGCGTTTCGCCGAGCGCGGCCCAGCCGGCGATCGCCGCGAACACGCCTTCCATGCTGAAGATCACGGCCGCGTGCGCGGGCGCCGCGTCGCGTTGCGCGACGACCTGCAGCGTATAGCCGACGCCGACCGACAGCAGGCCGCCGTACAGCAGCGTCGGCAGCGCGTTGCGCAGCATCGTGCCGCTGACCGGCTCGATGACGAGGCCGACCGCGAGGCATGCCACGCCGCACACGACGAACTGCATGAATGCGAGCACGAGCGGATTGTGGCGCTTCGCGAAATGGCCGACGGCCATCACGTGTGCGGCGATGATCACGGCGCCGGCGAGCTGGAACCAGTCGCCGTACAGCACCGAGAAGTGCTCGTTGATGCTGAGGAAATACAGGCCGATCGCCGCGAGCAGCGCGCCGAACCACGTGCCCGGGCCGATCCGGTGACGGGCGAACACGCCCATCAGCGGCACGATCACGACGTACAGCGAGCTGATGAAGCCCGCGTTGGCGATGCGCGTGTACTGCAGGCCGATCTGCTGCAGCGAAATCGATACCGCCAGCAGTCCGCCGAGCGCGAGGCCCGGCAGCAGCAGCACCGGCTCGCGGCGGATCGCCGCGAACTGCGCGCGCGACGCCGTGTTCAGCATCAGCAGCGGCACCAGCACCAGTGCGCCGAGCAGGAAACGGAGCCCCGTGAACAGGAACGGCCCGATCACGTCGAGGCTCAGGCGTTGGGCGACGAAAGCCGAACCCCAGATCGCGGCGGCGGCGAGCATCAGCAGGTTGGCACGGAGGTGCTTGCGGGCTTCGGTCTTCATTGGAATTCTTCTGGAGATTGCGGGGGGCGTAATCCGCTAGTTTACGCCGAGATTGCAAGGCTGTCGGCAAACCTTCGCAATGCGGCGGCGGCACGTGCGTCGCGTACGCGCGAATACAGCACGACCTGCGACATGGGCAGCGGCG
>NZ_CAJNKE010000603.1 GCF_905232215.1 Burkholderia sp. LMG 13014 | reverse complement strand
AACGCGCGGCGCATCCGCGGCTCCCAGAAGCGCCGGATATGGTCGGTGATGCCGGCCAGCGCTTCGTCGCGATCGGGCATCGATTCGAAGAATGCGCCGATCTGGTTGGCCATGTCGATCAGGTGTCCGTTGTCCATCGCTTCCTCACTTGCCTGACGTCACGCCGGCGGTCGCGGCTGCGCGGCGCTCGAGCAGGTCGAGCTGCTCCGCGTTGAAGCGCGCATACGCCTGCTGCCAGTCGGACGGCTGCGCGACGGGCAACACCTGCACGGCCGTCACCTTGTACTCGGGGCAGTTCGTCGCCCAGTCCGAGCTGTCCGTCGTGATCACGTTCGCCCCCGATTCGGGGAAGTGGAACGTCGTATAAACGACGCCCGGCTGCATGCGTTCGGTCACGAGCGCGCGCAGCACCGTCTGCCCCGCACGCGATTCGATGCCGACCCAGTCACCGCTGCGGATGCCGCGATCCTGCGCGTCGTGCGGATGGATCTCGAGGCGATCCTCTTCGTGCCACTGCACGTTCTCGGTGCGGCGTGTCTGCGCGCCGACGTTGTACTGCGACAGGATGCGACCCGTCGTCAGGATCAGCGGATAGCGCTGCGTGACCTTCTCCGGCGACGCAATGAACTGCGTGATCACGAACTTGCCCTTGCCGCGCACGAATGCGTCGATGTGCATCGTCGGCGTGCCTTCCGGTGCATGCTCGTTGCACGGCCACTGGATACTGCCGAGCGCATCGAGCTTCGCGTACGACACACCCGAGAAGGTCGGCGTGAGCCGCGCGATCTCGTCCATGATGTCCGACGGATGCGCATAGTCCATCTCGTAGCCGAGCGCGCGCGACAGCATCAACGTGACTTCCCAGTCCGCATAGCCCGCGAGCGGCGGCATCACCTTGCGCACGCGCGAGATGCGGCGTTCCGCGTTCGTGAACGTGCCGTCCTTTTCGAGGAACGACGAGCCGGGCAGCAGCACGTGCGCATATTTCGCGGTCTCGTTCAGGAAGATGTCCTGCACGACGATGCACTCCATCGCCGACAGCGCGGCCGCGACGTGCTGCGTATTCGGGTCCGACTGGACGATGTCCTCGCCCTGGCAGTAAAGCCCCTTGAAGCTGCCGTCGAGCGCCGCGTCGAACATGTTCGGGATGCGCAGCCCCGGCTCCGGTTGGAGTTTCGCCGACCACGCTGCCTCGAACTGCGTGCGCACGATCTCGTCGCCGATGTGCCGGTAGCCGGGCAGTTCGTGCGGGAACGAGCCCATGTCGCACGAGCCCTGCACGTTGTTCTGGCCGCGCAGCGGATTGACGCCGACGCCTTCGCGGCCGATGTTGCCGGTCGCCATCGCGAGGTTCGCGATGCCCATCACCGTGGTCGAGCCTTGCGCGTGTTCGGTCACGCCCAGCCCGTAATAGATCGCGGCGTTGCCGCCCGTCGCATAGAGGCGCGCGGCTTCGCGTACCAGTTCGGCCGGCACGCCGGTCACGTCGGCGGTTGCTTCGGGCGAGTTGTCGGCACGCGAGACGAATTCGCGCCATTGCTCGAACGCACGCGTCTCGCAGCGCTCGGCGACGAACGCGTCGGCGACGAGCCCTTCGGTGACGATCACGTGCGCGAGCGCGTTGACGATCGCGACGTTGGTGCCGGGGCGCAGCTGCAGGTGGTGGGTGGCCTTCACGTGCGGGCCGTCGACGACGTCGATGCGGCGCGGGTCGATCACGATCAGCTTCGCACCCTCGCGCACGCGCCGCTTCAGCCGCGAGCCGAACACCGGGTGGCCGTCGGTCGGGTTTGCGCCCATCACGACGATCACGTCGGCCTGGCCGACCGACGCGAACGTCTGCGTGCCGGCCGATTCACCGAGCGTCGTCTTGAGGCCGTAGCCCGTCGGCGAGTGGCACACGCGTGCGCAGGTGTCGACGTTGTTGTTGCCGAACGCGGCGCGCACCAGTTTCTGCACGAGGTAGGTTTCCTCGTTCGTGCAACGCGACGACGTGATGCCGCCGATGGAATCGCGGCCGTACTTCTGCTGCAGCTTGCGGAATTGCGTTGCCGCGTAGGTGAGCGCTTCGTCCCAGCTGACTTCGCGCCACGGGTCGGTGATCTTTTCGCGGATCATCGGCTTCGTGATGCGGTCCTTGTGCGTGGCATAGCCCCACGCAAAGCGTCCCTTCACGCACGCGTGGCCCTCGTTTGCGAGGCCGTTCTTGTGCGGTGTCATGCGCACGACCTGCGTACCCTTCATCTCGGCCTTGAACGAGCAGCCGACGCCGCAGTACGCGCAGGTCGTGACGACCGAGTGTTCGGCCTGACCGAGTTGCACGACGGATTTTTCCTGCAGCGTGGCGGTCGGGCACGCTGCGACGCACGCGCCGCACGATACGCATTCCGACGCCATGAACGATTCGCTTTCGCCGGCGGCCACACGCGATTCGAAACCGCGTGCGGCGATCGTCAGCGCGAACGTGCCCTGTGTTTCCTCGCAGGCGCGCACGCAGCGGTTGCAGACGATGCACTTCGACGGGTCGTATGTGAAGTACGGATTCGACTCGTCCTTCTTGTCGCGCAGATGATTCGCGCCGTCAATGCCGTAACGCACCTCGCGCAGCCCGACGACACCTGCCATGTCCTGCAGCTCGCAGTCGCCGTTGGCGGGGCAGGTGAGGCAATCGAGCGGATGGTCGGAGATGTACAGCTCCATCACGTTGCGACGCAGCGACTGCAGCCGGTCCGATTGCGTGCGCACCTTCATGCCCGCTTCGGCAGGCGTCGTGCACGATGCCGGATAACCGCGCCGGCCTTCGATCTCGACGAGGCACAGCCGGCACGAGCCGAACGGTTCGAGCGAATCGGTCGCACAGAGCTTCGGGACGTTGACGCCGGCTTCGATCGCCGCGCGCATCACCGACGTGCCGGCCGGCACCGTGACCGGCTGGCCGTCGATTTCGAGCGTGACGTCGGTATCGGCATGGCGTTGCGGCGTGCCGTAGTCGGTATCGTCGAACGGATCGCGGGCACGCGCCTGAGCGGCGCTCTTGCACGCGCATTGGCCCGAGCCGCAGCCGCCTTGGCGGACGTTGTTCGTGTCGAGGGACATGCAGGGCTCCTTCTGGGTCAGGCCGCAGCCTTGACCGGGCCCGACGCGGCATCCTTGCCGGCAGCGAGCCCGAAATCTTCGGGGAAATGGTCGAGCGCGGACAGCACCGGGTAAGGCGTCATGCCACCCATCGCGCACAGCGAGCCGGCGAGCATCGTGTCGCACAGGTCGCGCAGCAGCGTGACCTGGCGTTCCGACGTGTCGCCGTGGCGGATGCGCGCGATCGTCTCGACGCCGCGCGTCGAGCCGATCCGGCACGGCGTGCACTTGCCGCACGATTCGATCGCGCAGAACTTCATCGCGTATTCGGCCAGCTCGGCGAGGTTCGACGTGTCGTCGTGCAGCACGATGCCGCCGTGGCCGACGACTGCACCGATCGCCGCATACGCCTCGTAGTCGAGCGGCACGTCCCACTGGTGATCGGGCAGGTAGGTGCCGAGCGGGCC
>NZ_CAJNKE010000602.1 GCF_905232215.1 Burkholderia sp. LMG 13014 | reverse complement strand
CGGGTCGCGGAGCGGGTTGCGCATGCGCTCGCGGCGTCGGGCATTGCGATCGTCGGCGGCGGCAAGCAAGGCGTGATGGAGGCGGCCGCACGCGGCGCGCATGCGGCCGGCGGGTGCGCGATCGGGCTGCTGCCCGAAGAAGATGCGCGCGATGCGAACCCGTATCTGACGGTCGCGCTGCCGACCGGGCTCGGCATCACGCGCAACGCGCTGATCGCGCGCGCGTCGCTGTGCCTGATCGCGGTGGGCGGCGGGCTCGGCACGCTGTCCGAGATCGCGCTCGGGCTGCAATGGGGCAAGCCGGTGTTCACGATTTGCGACGCACCGCCGGTGGCGGGCGTCGAGTGCTTCGACGAAACGGATCCGCTCGTCGCGCGTGTCGCGCGGTGGCTCTCCGATTCGGCGTAGGTCTGGAGATGTGCGGTATCGCCTGATGTCATCTGTATAAATAGGAATCCTATACATGAAGAAGTTAACCATGATCCTGTGCGCGGCGGGGTGCGTGTCCGCGACCGCCCATGCACAGGGCACCGTCACGCTATACGGGATCGTCGATGCGGGGCTGGGCTATACGAGCAACCAGCGCGTCGCGACGAACAAGGGCTCGCTCGGCACGCCGGTCGCGTATCGCGGCGCGTCGAGCTACAGCTTCGCGAGCGGCACGTGGTCCGGCAGCCGTTGGGGCCTGAAGGGCAAGGAAGACCTCGGCGACGGGCTTGCCGCGATCTTCCAGCTCGAGAACGGCTTCAACATCGGCAACGGGCAGCTCGGCCAGGGTGGCCGGATGTTCGGCCGGCAGGCGTGGATGGGGCTGTCGAGCACGCGCTTCGGCACGCTGACGATGGGCCGCCAGTACGATCCGATCGTCGATTTCGTCGGCACGATCGGACCCGGCTCGTTCCTGACCGGCATGGGCGCGCATCCGGGCGACCTCGACAACATCGACAACCAGGCGCGCGAAAACAACTCGGTCAAGTACGTCAGCCCGAAATTCGGTGGCTTCACGTTCGGCGCGCTGTACGGCTTCGGCAACCAGGCCGGCAGCGTGAAGAACCAGAATACGTGGAGCGTCGGCGGCCAGTACGTGAACGGCCCGTTCGCGCTCGGCGCGGCCTATCTGTATGCGACCAACGCGTTCGGCGCGAACGCCGGCGCATGGACGGGTTCGTATGACGGCACGTTCGCGTCATCGATCAACGAAGGCTTCGCGTCGTCGAAGAGCATGCAGATCGTCGCCGCGGCGTCGACCTACCAGATCGGCGCGGTCACGCTCGGCGTGTCGTACAGCAATACGCAGTACCGCGCGGGCGCGTTCTCGACGTTTCGCGGCACGGCGAACTACAACTCGGCGGGCGGCACGGTGTCGTGGCAGGCGTCGCCGGCGCTGCGCGTCGCGGCCGGCTACGACTTCACGCGCGGCAGCTCGATCGGCGGCCAGTCCGCGCCGAAGTACCACCAGCTGAACCTCGCGTCGTACTACAACCTGTCGAAGCGGACCGCGCTGTACGGTCTCGTCGGCTACCAGAAGGCGAGCGGCAAGACGCTCGACGCATTCGGCAACGTGGTCGACGCGACGGCGTCGGTCGGCGACGTCGGCAACGGCATCTCGTCGGCCGGCGACACGCAGACGCTCGTGCGCATCGGGATGCGGCATACGTTCTGATCGGACAACCGTGCTCCGGCGAATTCGGCCCGGCGCCCGTGTGAAGCGGGCGCCGGGCTTTTTTGTCGAGGCGGGAAAGCGGCGAGCCCGGCATTGCGATGTGGGCGGACAGGCTTGAATTCCGCGGCGCAACACGCCATATTGGTCGGGCATCATCATTCAACGACGCACGAAGAGGAATTCCCATGCGCCTGATTCTCGCCCTGCTGCTGCCGTGGTTCCAGTTCTTCACGATCGGCCGCCCGTTCGCCGGGATCATCTGCCTGATCCTGCAAATCACGCTGATCGGCTGGATCCCGGCCGCGATCTGGTCGGTCTATGCACTGAGCCAGTACAAGACGGATCGCAAGATCGAAGCGGCGCTGGGCGGGCAAAAGTAGCGCTCTGCAGCAACTCGGCGTTTCTCCCACCGGGAACGATGGCGAAGATCCTGTTTCGGCAGATTTCTACATAAGTTAGCCGGCGTTCCGGGCACAATTTATGTGGATTTGTGCCGAAATGATCATGCTCGGGGTAAATAGGCGACGCCATGGACAAACGCTATGACGCGCTGCCGCTTCCCGAACAGCTTTCGCTCCGACGACAAGCGATCGAAGACGTGCTCGCGCATCCCGAGTGGTCGTCGCGCGAATCGGTACGTCATCTGAAGAAGACGGTTCAGGATATCGAACAAGGTCGCAGCGACGGGACGGTGCAGACGATGAACCGCATCTTCGGCATGCCGGGATTGAAGCTCGGTGTGGTGCGACAGAATACATAGCCGGCCGTGACGGCGCATCCGCCTTGGGCTGCTTCATCGGTTTCTGCCTTCTACCCCTCGCCGGCTATCCCGCCACCGCCCCCTCCAGCGCCTCCGCCCGCGCGAACAGCCAGTCGACGAACGTACGCAGCGACGGATCGTCGTCGTCGCGATACAGGCAATGAAACGGCGGCCCTTCCAGGTGGACTTCCGGAAACAGCGCGACGAGCCGCCCGTGCTCGAGGTCGTCGCGCACCACCGCGCGCGGCGCGAGGCACACGCCGAGCCCGCTCGCGGCGGCCTTGGTCATCAGGAAGAACTCGCGATAGAACGGCCCGCGCAGCGTCTCGGTGACGACCGAGCCCGCCTGGTGGAACCAGTATTGCCACGCCTGCGGCAAGCCCGCGTAATGCAGCAGCGGCGCGTTGCGCAGGTCGGCCGGCGTACGCACCTGGTCGAGCACCGGGTGGCCGGGCGCACACACCGGCACCGCGACGGCCGCGAGCAGCGGCCGCGACACGAATCCCTTGCGGCGCAGCTCCGGCGTATAGCGGCGAACCACGATGTCGCAGGTTTCGTCGAACTGGTCGTGCTCGGTGTCGGGCGTCGTGACGAGTTGTACGTCGATATCCGGATGCTCGGCCTGGAACGCAGCCAGTTGCGTGAGCAACCATCCGTGTGAGAAAGACACCGACGCGTTGATCCGCACCGGATGGCCGCCGACGGGCTCGAACATCTGCCCGGTTGCCTGCGCGAGCCGGCCGAGGCAGCTCGCGACGTCGACGAGGTAATGCCGCGCGCGCGGCGTGAGCCGCAACGAGCGTCCGTCGCGCTCGAACAGCTTCTGGCCGAAGAACGATTCGAGCACGCGGATCTGCTGGGCGACCGCGCTCTGGGTCACGTTCAGCTCGTCGGCGGCGAGGGTGAGGCTCTGCAGGCGGCCGGCAGCTTCGAAGCTGCGCAGCGCGTTCAGGGGTGGCAATCGGCGCATCGTGAGATCGCGAAGAAAAGCTACACAGTGGGTCAAAAAATGTCGTTTGTGGCGGCCGGGGCGCCTCCCTATCATGGCGCCGACAGGAGAGAACGCCCCGATGACGATCATATCGCCACCCGACGCCCGGGCAACCGGAATTCGCCACCG
>NZ_CAJNKE010000601.1 GCF_905232215.1 Burkholderia sp. LMG 13014 | reverse complement strand
GCTGACCACGCTGCGCGACTGGCTGATCGAGCAGCGCGAGCCGGCGCTGGCCGCGCGTTGCGACGGCTATCTGGCCCAGGTGCCGGCCGGTGCGACCGCGGTGCTGAGCGGCCCGACCGGCGAGCGAAACACGTATACACTCGGCCCGCGCGGCACGGTGTTGTGCGTCGCGGCAACGCCGGGCGGTGCGCGTGCGCAGTTCGCGGCGGTGCTGGCGACCGGTAACCGCGCGCTGTTCGCGGGTGCGGCCGGCGAGGCGCTGGTCGCCGCGCTGCCGGCGTCGCTGAAGGCGCACGCGGCCGTGCGCAAGCAGGCCGACGTGCCGTTCGACGCGGTGCTGTTCGAAGGCGACAGCGACGAACTGCAGACGCTCGTGAAGGACGTCGCGCAGCGGCCGGGCCCGATCGTGTCGGTGCAGGGCGTGTCGGTGGGCGCGTTCGAGAACGGCGACGCGGAAGATTACGCGCTGGAACGGCTGCTGACGGAGCGCTCGGTGAGCGTGAACACGGCCGCGGCGGGCGGCAATGCGAATTTGATGACGATCGGCTGATCATCCTTGCCGTTCGGATCAAACAAAGGAAGCGGCAAGGCGATCCCGAAGCCGCTCCATTTACCCTGGTACCAAGGAGATGCTATGCAACACACGATGAAAAAGCTGGCAGGCGCGACGTTTGTCGCCGTCATGTCGCTGGCGGGGACGGCCCATGCGGATGACGTGAAGATCGGTTACGCAGGGCCGATGACGGGTGCGCAGGCGCACTACGGCAAGGATATGCAGAACGGGATCGTGCTCGCGATCGAGGATTTCAACGCGACGAACCCGAAGATCGGCGGCAAGCCGGTGAAGTTCGCACTCGACACGCAGGACGACCAGGCTGACCCGCGCACCGGCACGACGGTTGCGCAGAAGCTCGTCGACGACGGCATCAAGGGCATGCTCGGCCACTTCAACTCGGGCACGACGATCCCGGCCTCGCGCATCTACGCGAACGCGGGCATCCCGGAAATCGCGATGGCGACGGCACCGGAATACACGCAGCAGGGCTACAAGACGACCTTCCGCATGATGACGTCCGACACGCAGCAAGGCTCGGTGGCCGGCACGTTCGCGTCGAAGGATCTCGGCATGAAGAAGATCGCGATCGTCGACGACCGCACGGCCTACGGCCAGGGTCTCGCCGACCAGTTCGAGAAGGCCGCGAAGGCCGGCGGTGCGACGATCGTCGACCGCGAATTCACGAACGACAAGGCTGTCGACTTCAAGGCAATTCTGACCAAGCTGAAGGCCGGGAAGCCGGACCTCGTCTACTACGGCGGCGCGGATTCGCAGGCTGCACCGATGGTCAAGCAGATGAAGACGCTCGGCATCACGGCTCCGCTGATGAGCGGCGAAATGGTGAAGACGCCGACGTTCCTGAAGATCGCGGGCAACGCGGCCGACGGCACGATCGCTTCGCTGGCCGGCCTCCCGCTGGAAGAAATGCCGGGCGGCAAGACGTACGCTGACAAGTACAAGAAGCGCTTCGGCGAAGAAGTGCAGACGTACTCGCCGTATGCCTACGACGGCGCGATGGCGATGTTCAACGCGATGAAGAAGGCCGATTCGACCGATCCGGCGAAGTACCTGCCGCTGCTCGCGAAGACCGACATGGCCGGCGTGACGTCGACGCACGTCGCGTATGACGCGAAGGGCGACCTGAAGAACGGCGGCATCACGATGTACAAGGTCGAGAAGGGCGAGTGGAAGCCGCTGAAGAGCATCGGCGGCAAGTAAGCAGCCTGTGATGTGACGCGCGGGCGGCGGCACATGTCGCTGCCCGGCCGATCATGCGAAATAGCCACCGGGCCGTCGGGCCGGGTGGCTTTTTCTTTTTCCGTGGCCGGGCAAGCGGCTAATCGCGGCGCACGCGCAGCAGGAACTTCTGCAGCTTGCCCGTCGGCGTGCGCGGCAGCGCCTGCGCGAACATGAATTCGCGCGGGATCTTGTACGCGGCGAGCCGTGCGCCGCAGAACGCGCGCAGCGCGTCCGCGTCGGGCGTGCTGCCCGCGCGCAGCACCACGTGCGCGACGACCGTCTCGCCCCAGTCGGGATGCGGGACGCCGACGACGGCCGCCTCGGCGATGTCCGGGTGCGCGCCGAGCACGTCCTCCACTTCCTTCGAATAGACGTTTTCGCCGCCGGTCACGATCATGTCCTTCAGCCGGTCGACGATGAACAGGTAGCCATCCTGATCGATCCGCGCGATGTCGCCGGTGCGATACCAGCCGTCCGGCGCGAACGCGGCGCGTGTCGCGGCTGCATCGTCGAGATAGCCGAGCATCATGCTGTCGGTCTTCAGCCAGATCTCGCCGGTCTCGCCCGGCTGCGCATCGATGCCGTCCATCCGCACGACGCGCAGGTCGACGCCCGGGCCGCCCGTGCGGCCGATCGAACCGGCCTTCGAGACCTGCTCGTCCGGATACAGCGTCGTGCCGGCCGGGCCCGCCTCCGTCATGCCGTACACCTGGAAGAACGCGTCGCTGCGATACGCGCGCGCGAGCCGCTCGGCCTGCGCGGGGCCGATCGGGCCGCCGCCGTACAGCCACGTGCGCACGCTCGACAGGTCGAACGCCGCGAAGCCGTCGATCGTGTCGAGCGGCAGCAGGTACGACACCGGTGCGCCGAAATACAGCGTCACGCGCTCGCGTTCGATCGCCTGCAGGAACCGCAGCGGATGGTATTCGCGCAGCAGCACGACGGTGCCGCCCGCATACAGCGTGCCGCCGAACCAGTTGTTGAGCGGCGACGAATGCCAGATCGGCATCGCCATCAGCGTGCGCTCGTTGCGGCCGATGCCGATCGCGAGCGCCGCCTGCATCGCCGCGAGCGTCACGGTGCGGTGGCTGTGCACGCAGCCTTTCGGGTGGCCGGTGGTGCCGGACGTATAGAGGATCTGCGCGATGTCGCCGTCGGCCGGCTCGATGCCCGCGAGGCCGTCCCTTGTTGCGCACAGCGTGTCGAAGCACGGCACGCCGTCGAGCTCGCCTTCGGTCACGAGCCGCCGCGCGGGATGCACGAGGCGTTCGACCACCGGCGCGAGCGCCACGTCGAACAGCAGCACCTTGCTGCGGCTGTGTTCGAGCACGTAGTCGACTTCCGGCGCCTGCAGCTTGTGGTTGATCGGCACGAACGTCGCACCGAGCCGCCACGCGCCGAACATCAGGTCGACGAAGGCCGGCGTGTTGAAGCACATCGCGGCGACGCGGTCGCCGGCCGCGATGCCGAGTGCGCTCAGCACGGCCGCCGTGCGGTGCGAGCGCTCGTGCGCGGCGGCATAGGTGATCGTCGCGGATTCGCTGACGAGGAACGGCTTGTCGGGCGTCGCACGGGCGGCGCGGTCGAGGGCGGCGACGAGGTTCATCATCGGTGCTCCGGGCAGGCGAACGAAGGCGAACTGGGCCTTGTCAAGCGATCCGAAAGGGCATCAGGCTGGGTATGCGCGCTGCAGCAGCGCGGCGACGTCGATCGCATGCGGGTCGAAGCCGCCCGCGATGCGGCCCCAGTCG
>NZ_CAJNKE010000600.1 GCF_905232215.1 Burkholderia sp. LMG 13014 | reverse complement strand
CCGGCGGCGCGCCCGCGCCGTCGGACGAACAACCGCTCAGGTTTCATTCGCGCGCCGGAGACTGAAGGGCGCGGCGAGGGTCGCGATCTCCTGCCCGGACAACGGCCCGGCCATCGTATGCGCGCCGGGTTCCGGCAGGGCCGGCCGTCGCGACAGGCGTGCAGCGCGTCGGCTGCACGGCGTCCCCCTACCATTTGAAGGTGCGCCACCGGTACGTATCGTCGAGCGACTCGATGACGAGCCGCTCGACCGGCACCGGCTTGATCGATCCGCACCACTCGAGCGGGTCGGCACCCTGCCGCACCCCCTCCGTGACGAGCGCGTCGCGCGCCGCGTCATCGACGCGCGCGCGCTGCCAGAGCGCCCGGTCGTGAAGCAGCTTCGTCGCATCGATCCCGAAGCGCACCAGCCCGCCGCCGGCCTGGCGCGTCTGCCACATCGTCAGTGTCACGCGATCGCCGGTCACGGGATCGATCGCCCGCCTGTTGGCCATCTTCTCCCAGTGGGGATTGCGCGAGAACCAGGCGACGGGTCTTGCTTCGGGCGCCATGTCGAGTGTGTTCGGCATGATGACTTCGCTCATGATGATCGATTCGAAGTGCAACATGACCGTGTAGTGCCACGCCATCGAAACCATCCGGAATCCTCTCTTTTCGATTGAACGTGTGCGCGGCGCGATCCGGCCCGGCCCGCCCGCATCGTCCGTCGTGACGGATCGACAGCGCGGGCGCGGCACCGCATCGTGCCGCGTCACATCGCCCGGTGTCAGAACCGGTAGTTCGCTACCACTTCGAGCCGCCGGTCGTTGCCGAGCAGGTACTGCGTCTCGTTGTAGTACGCGGACTGCACGAAGCGCCGGTTGAACACGTTGTAGGCGCGCGCGGTGATCGTCGTGTCCTTGCGCGGCTTCCACGCGAGGCCGAGGTCGACGGTGGTGTACGACGGCATCACGAGCTGGTTCGCGGTGTCGGCGAAGCGCTTGCCGACGTACTTGACGCCGGCGATGCCCGTCCAGTCCGGCGCGAAGCGCCAACTCACCCACAGGTTCGCGAGCCGCTGCGGCACCGATATCGGCACGTTGCCCGCGCGCGAGACCGTCGTGCCGCCGGACGTCTGCTGGAAGTCGTCGTATTTCGCGCGCAGGATCGACACGTTCGCGTCGACGCGCCAGTCCTTCGCGATCTCCGCGCCGACCGTTGCCTCGAGCCCGCGCGACGACTGCTGGCCGACCTGGATCGACTGGTTCGGGTTCAGCGGATCGGCCGTCAGGAGATTGCTCTTGACGATCCGGTACGCGGCCAGCGTCCATTCCGCCTTGCCGCCGAGGAACGACTGCTTCACGCCGATCTCGATCTGCCGGCCGGTCGCGAGCGTGAAGTTCGCCTTCGACGCATTCAGCGACAGCAGCGAGCTGATCGGATCGGCCGCGACCGAATACTGGCCGTACACGGCGAGGCCGGGCTGCACGTCGTACACGGTGCCGATGCGCCAGCCCGTGTTCGCGAAGACTTTCGTGAGCGCGCCGCCGTTCACGAGATCGTCGCGGTTCACGCTCGCGTGGTCGTAGCGCAGCCCGCCGATCACCGACCAGCGCGGCGTGAGCTCCAGCCGGTTCTCGGCGAACAGCGCGTACTGGTTCGCCTGGCTGCGGTACTTCGGAAAGGTGCCGGCCGTGTTGATGAAGCTGCCCGGATCGAAGTTGAACGGATCGACCGTCGACGTGCCCGAATACGGCGAGTTGTTGTCGTGCTGGAACGTCGTGTGATTGAACTCGAAGCCCGTCGAGAACGTGTTGCGCATCCCGAGCAGCGCGCTGGTCACGGTGGCCGCCGTCACGTTGCCGTACTGCTCCTGGTCGTGGAAGATCTCCGTGAAGCTGCTGCGCCGCACTTGCGAGGTCGACGGCAGGTATGTGTAGTACTCGGCATCCTTCCAGTGACGGTTGCTCTTCATCCGGTACAGCGTGCTCGTCACGTTCAGGCTGTCGCTCGGCTGCCAGTTCGCCGACACCGTCGCCCAGCTGTCGCGGAACGCGATGTCGCTGTCGCCGACGTTGTAGTTCTTCTTGTCGAGCGCGCGATCGCGCGCACCGTTGATGAGCGGCACGCCGAAATACTGCATCGGATGCTGGAAGCCCTGCGCGTACGATGCCGTCACGTACAGGTCGGACGTCACGTCGTAGCGCAGCGCGCCGGAGATCGACAGGTTGCGCGAATTGCCGCGGTCGACCCAGTTCGACGAGCGGTTGCCGCTGATGTCGAAGCGGTACGACAGCTTGTCGTTGATTGCGCCGCCGCTGCCGAACGCGACCCGCGCCGTGCCCTCGGTGCCGCCGCCCACCTGCAGCTCGTTCTGGATCGCGCCGCGCGTCGGCTTCTTCGGCACGATGTTGACGACCCCGCCGATCGCGCCTTCGCCGTAGATCACCGAAGCCGGGCCGCGCAGCACGTCGATGTGGTCGACCGACCACGTGTCGAACGGAAAGGTGATGCCGATCGCGCCGTACGGGCGCACGCCGTCATAGAGCTGCGTGACCGACGACGCGCCGACGAAGCCGCGCGCGCCGAGCTCCGAGCCGCCGTTGCCGGGATGCGGCGATGCGCTGATGCCGGCGGCGCGGCTCACCGCGTCGACGATCGAACTGTCGCCGCGCGTGTCGAGCGTCTTGCGGTCGATCTGCTCGACGCTCGCGGGCGTTTCGAGCGACGACAGGCCGAGGCGGCTACCGGTGTCGAGCGGCTGCGTGAGCGGCGTCGCCTTCTGCGCGTTGACGCGAATCGGGGCAAGCGTGGTGCCGGTTTGTCTGGCGTCGTTTTCCTGGGCTTGCCCGGCCGGCGCGAAGGCCGCGAGAAACGCGGCGGGCAGCATCAATCTGAACTTCATGTTTCGTTATCCTTCGAATCGGTGGAATCGCTTCGCGATCACGCTGCCGCGCGTGCCGCACGGCCGAACAGCAGACGGTCGAGCAACCAGACCGCGACGATCGTCGCGCCCATCAGCGGGAAGACGACGCCGAGCAGCAAGAGCCCCGCGATCCAGCCGCGCATCGGCGGCCTGCCGCGCTCGCGCGACGGCGCACCGAGCTTGGCCGCCGGGCGGCGCTTCCACCACATCACGGTGCCCGTGACGGCCATCGCGGCGAGCCCGAGCGACAGCACCGCGCAGAGGATCTGGTTCGCCAGCCCGAAGTAGCGGCCCATGTGCAGCGACGTGCCATACGACACGGCGCGCGATACCGCGCCATAGTCGTCATAGCGGATTTCCTTCAGCACGGCGCCGCTGTACTGGTCGATGTAGATCGTCCGCTCGGCCTTCGGGTCGTCCGGGAAGTACGACGCGGTGAACACGCCGTCCGCGCCGGACGGCAGCGCGAGCGTGTAGTCGCTCGTCACGCCGAGGCCCGCGACGATCGTGATCGCGCGGGCCAGCGGCAGCGGTGCCGGCGTCGGTGCCGATGGCGAATGCGGGACGGGCACGTTGCCGACCGCCCACGGCGTTTGCGGCAACGGCAGGTCGTCCATCACCATCCCGGGCATCGACTCGCCGGATGCG
>NZ_CAJNKE010000599.1 GCF_905232215.1 Burkholderia sp. LMG 13014 | reverse complement strand
GCGTCGAAGGTGTCCTGGGCCTGCGCGCGTGCCGTCGCGAATAGCGACAGGCACGTCACGGCCCCCCAGGCAAAACGCCTGCTTGCGCTCGATACCATTTCCCCGACCCCGGATTCATTTGTGCGAAATATGACGCCGCCCGATTTTCGGGTGATTCGTTCTGGTTCGAACGCGGCACATGGTGGCGGGAATCAGCAAGAGGCGTGCCTGCCGCTGTTTTAAACGGAATTTATTTTAAGGTGATTATTCGTCTTATTTTTGAGGTGTGCATTTTGTTTGCGTAAAACGTTTGCGAATCCGGTATTGATTAACAAACTTTCTTTCGTATTTCGAGTATTTCAATTAAATCAGACGATATTTGGATGAAAATCGCGATTTGAAAATGACTGGTGATGCTGACGCGGCGCGAACGTAACGTGTTGCTACGGCCACACCCGTAACGACACGACGTAACGTCCCGTTACGCGCGTAGAATCGTCCGACGAAAATGCAGGTTCCGGGCTTTCGCCCCGGAAACGCGTTTCCACGCCATTCATGTGAACGGACTTCGGGAGCACTCATGTCATCTCGCACGTATCTCGTCACCGGCGCCTCGCGCGGCATCGGCTTCGCGGTCAGCGCATTGCTCGCACGGCGCGGCCATCGCGTCATCGGCCTCGCGCGTCACACGCCGGACATCGGCTTTCCCGGCGAATTGCTCGCGTGCGATCTCGCCGACGTCGAACAGACCGCGGCAACCCTCGCGCGCATCGGCGAGCAGCATGAAGTCGACGGTATCGTGAACAACGCCGGCATCGCGTTGCCGCAACCGCTCGGGAAGATCGACTTCCAGTCGCTGCAGGCGGTGTTCGATCTCAACGTGCGGGCGGCGATCCAGGTCACGCAGCACTTTGCGGATGCGATGAAGGCGCGCGGCTACGGGCGCATCGTCAACATTTGCAGCCGCGCGATCTTCGGCAGTCTCGATCGCACCGCGTATTCCGCCGCGAAGAGCGCGCTCGTCGGCTGCACGCGCACGTGGGCACTCGAACTGGCCGAGCATGGCGTGACCGTCAACGCGGTTGCGCCGGGGCCGATCGAGACGGAACTGTTCCGGCAGACGCGGCCCGTCGGCAGCGAAGCCGAACGCAAGGTGCTCGCGACGATTCCCGCGCGCCGGCTCGGCACGCCCGACGACGTGGCGGCCGCGATCGCGTTCTTCCTGTCGGACGAAGCCGGCTTCGTCACGGGGCAGGTGCTGGCCGTGGATGGCGGCGGCAGTCTCGGCGGGCGTAGCTGACGCATTGGGTGCAGTAGACGCGAGGCCCGGCCGCGGCCGGCTTCGCCACGCATTCCGGGCGCGCGCATACGCGTGCGCGGATGGCGTGCATTCGGCTTGCGCGCATATTCCAGCGCCCCGTTAGCATGTGACGAATCGGACTTTGGGTGCCGCGCGCGCGACGCTAAGATCGCCGATCCCGTAGATCGAGCGTTCACAACAATGAAAAAGTCCGCGTCGCCGTTGCATGCTTTTCGTTTCCGTGTCGTCTGCGCCGCGATTGCCGGCGCGCTGTCGCTTGCATCGTGCGGCGGCGTCGACAGCGATGCGCCGTCGTCACAGACGAACACCCCCACGCCGCCGCTGGCGGCGAAACGTCCGAACATCCTGTACATCATGGCCGACGATCTCGGCTATTCCGACATCCATGCATTCGGCGGCGAAATCAATACGCCGAACCTCGACGCGCTCGTCGCGTCGGGCCGCATCCTGTCGAACCATCACACGGGCACCGTCTGCGCGATCACGCGTGCGATGCTGGTGTCGGGCACCGACCACCATCTCGTCGGCGAAGGCACGATGGGCGTGCCGACCGACGAACGGCGCGGGCTGCCCGGCTACGAGGGCTACCTGAACGACCGTGCATTGTCGTTCGCACAACTATTGAAGGACGCCGGCTACCACACGTACATCGCGGGCAAGTGGCACATCGGCTCGGGAATCGTCGGCAGCGCGACGGGCAGCGGGCAGACGCCCGACCAGTGGGGCTTCGAGCGCAGCTACGTGCTGCTCGGCGGCGCGGCGACCAACCACTTCGCGCACGAGCCGGCCGGCTCGTCGAACTACACGGAAGACGGCCGCTACGTGCAGCCTGGCCAGCCCGGACAGCCGGGCGGTACGGGCGGCAGCCCGGCCGTGTTCTACTCGACCGATTTCTATACGCAGAAGCTGATCTCGTACATCGATTCGAACCAGCGCGACGGCAAGCCGTTCTTCGCGTACGCGGCGTACACGTCGCCGCATTGGCCGCTGCAGGTGCCCGATCCGTGGCTGCACAAGTACGCGGGCGTGTACGACGCCGGCTACGACGCGATCCGCAACGCGCGGATCGCGCGGCAGAAGGCACTCGGCCTGATCCCCGCCGACTTCAAGCCGTTCGACGGCCTGCCGGAAACGACGGCCGCGTCGCCCGCGACCGCGAACAACGGCACCCCCGGCGCGAAGTACATCAGCGCGGTGCATTCGGCCGCGGACGGCTACAGCGACTACGGCCCCGGCAAGTTCGACAAGCAGTGGTCGAGCCTGTCGCCGGCCGAGCGCAAGGCACAGTCGCGCTACATGGAGATCTATGCGGGCATGGTCGAGAACCTCGACTACAACATCGGCCTGCTGATCCAGCACCTGAAGGACATCGGCGAATACGACAACACGTTCATCATGTTCCAGTCGGACAACGGCGCGGAAGGCTGGCCGATCGACGGTGGCGCCGACCCGACGGCGACCGATACCGCGAACGGGCAGGCGCCGATCTACTCGACGCTCGGCACCGACAACGGCAAGCAGAACGCGCAGCGCCTGCAGTACGGGTTGCGCTGGGCCGAGGTGAGCGCGTCGCCGTTCCGGCTCACGAAGGGCTATTCGGCCGAAGGCGGCGTTTCGACGCCGACGATCGTGCACCTGCCGGGCCAGGCGCAGCAGTTGCCGACGCTGCGCGCGTTCACGCACGTGACCGACAACACGGCGACCTTCCTCGCGGTCGCGGGCGTCACGCCGCCGTCGCAGCCGGCGCCGCCGCTCGTCAACACGCTGACGGGTGTCGACCAGAACAAGGGCAAGGTGATCTACAACAACCGCTACGTGTATCCGGTGACGGGCCAGTCGCTGCTCCCGGTGCTCACGGGTTCGGCGACGGGCGAGGTGCATACGACGCCGTTCGGCGACGAAGCGTATGGCCGCGCATACCTGCGCAGCGCCGACGGCCGCTGGAAGGCACTGTGGACCGAGCCGCCGCTCGGGCCGCCCGACGGTCACTGGCAGCTGTACGACCTCGCGTCGGATCGCGGCGAGACCACCGATGTGTCTGCGCAGAACCCGTCGGTGATCAGCACGCTCGTCGACCAGTGGAAGACCTACATGAGCAACGTCGGCGGTGTCGAGCCGCTGCGTCCGCGCGGCTACTACTGATAGCGGGGCGATACGATGCGGTTCCGGTTCTGGACGATCGGCGCGGCGCTGGCCGCCACGCTGTTCGCCGCCGCGTTCGCGGCCGGCTATGCGAATCCCGTCGCAGCGGCG
>NZ_CAJNKE010000598.1 GCF_905232215.1 Burkholderia sp. LMG 13014 | reverse complement strand
CGAGCACCTTGCCGTCCAGCGTCAGCGTCGCGCGCGCGGTGACGGCGCCATGGCTCTGCGACTGGCCGTCGAACACCTGCTCGAATTCGTTCAGGTCGACCTTGAGGGTCGGCGCACGCACGCCGTCGGATCCTTCGAGCACCGTGCCGCGCGACGACAGCGCGCCGCGCAGCCGCTGCGTGAGCAGTTGCGCGGGCGGCGCGGTCCAGCGACTGTCGCGATAGACGGCCACGTGCTGCGCGTCCAGATACGCAAGGCGGTACGCGAATTTGTCGGAATCGAGCGCGTCGGGCGCGGCGACGTCGAGCACCTTCAGCGCGGGGCCGGGGCCCGCGGTCACGGCCGACGTGGCCGGCCCGAGGTCATAGCGGACATTCGACAGCACCGCGCTGTTGCCGGCGCAGCCGGCCGCGAGCGACAGTGTCAGCACGGCAAGCGCGGCCGCGGCGGGACGCAGCGCGCGGTCAAGGATTCGTGGCATGGCGTGTTCCTGCATGATGTTTCCGGTTTCGATGGGTGTCACTGCCCGGCCGTCGCACCCGGCCAGACGAAGCCCGGTTCGCCGGGCCCCGGCGCCGCGCCGGGCGAACCGAACAACAGACTGCGCGGGTTGCGGCCAAGTTCACCGGCCACGTCCTTCAATTGCCGCGACGCGTCGCCGACACTGCCGGCCAGCGCGTTGAAACGCGGCAGCGTGTCGTACTGCACGCGCGCGTTGAGATCGTTCAGCGCGACACCGATCCGATCCGCGGCCGTCCCGGCCTTGTTCAGGTTCGACACGAGCGGCCCGTTCGGCTGCAGCAGCGTGTTCGCCGACGCCATCGCGCGGTTCACCTCGTGCATCGTTTCCGGCAGCGCGGTAACCGCCGGGCCGAGCTGCTTCGTCAGCGTGGTGGCGCCGTCGGCCGCGTGCTGCAGGCTTTCGGCAGTCGCGCGCAACTGCTCGCGCATCTCGGGCGACATCAGCGCATTCGCGCTCTTCGCGGCCAGTTCGAGCTGTCGCAGCAGCACGTCGCCGCGCTCCTGGATCTGGTCGAACAGGCTCGGCCGCATCGGGATCTGCGCGATCGCCTTCGTCGACGACGGCAGCGGCGCCAGGTCGCGGCCCGTGTCCTCGAGCTGCACGAACGCGATGCCCGTCACGCCCTGGAAGCCGAGGCTGCCGTAGGTCGACTGCGTGATCGGCGCGTCGTGGTCGACGAGGATGCGGATCCGGATCTGGCCCGGGTGCGCGCGATCGAAGCCGATCGACTGCACCTTGCCGACATCGAGGCCGCGAAAGCGCACGGCCGCGTCCGGGAACAGCCCCGTCACGTTGGTGCGCGCGAGCAGGTCGTACGGCACGCGCACGGTGCGGTCGACGTTGAACCAGAACACGGTGCCCGCGATCGCGAGCGTCAGCGCGATCGTGAACAGGCCGGCCCAGAACGCATGTGATTTGTTTTCCATTCGCGGATTCCTTCGTGCCTACAGCTCGACGCTCGACAGCGCCGGTTCGAGGGCCGCCTTCGGCAGCTTCGCGCGCCGCTCGGGCGGCAGCGCCTGCAATGCGCGGCGCCCGCGCAGCCCCAGGAAATATTCGTGGATGAACGGATGGTCGACGTTCGCGGCCTCCTCGACCGGCGCGGCCACCAGCACCTTGCGGTCGGCCAGCACCGCGACGCGCGTGGACAGCGCGACCATCGTGTCGAGATCGTGCGTCACCATCACGACGGTCAGCCCGAGCGTGCGGTGCAGCGTCGCGATCAGCTCGACGAATTCGTCCGACGCCTGCGGGTCGAGGCCGGCCGTCGGCTCGTCGAGGAACAGCAGCTCGGGCTCGAGCGCGATCGCACGCGCGATGCCCACCCGCTTGACCATCCCGCCCGACAGCGCGGCCGGCATTTTCGACGCGTGCTTGCACGGCAGCCCGACCATCTCGAGCTTCAGCATCACGATGTCGTGCAGCAGGTCCGGCGGCACGCGGCCGAGCTCGCGCAGCGGCTGCGCGACGTTGTCGAACACCGTCATCGACGAGAACAGCGCGCCCTGCTGGAACAGCATCCCGGAGCGCGTGCGCATCATCCGCGCGCTCGCGTCGTCGATCGTCGCCGTATCCTCGCCGAACACCTTGATCGTGCCCGACGTCGGGCGCTCGAGGCCGAGGATCTGCCGCACGAGCGTGGTCTTGCCGGAGCCCGAGCCGCCGACGATCGACACGATCTCGCCGCGCTTCACGTCGAAGTCGAGCTTCTGGTGAATGATGTTGCGCCCGTAGCGCTTGGTCAGGTTGCGCACCTCGATCACGAGATCGCTGGTATCGGCCGCCGCGGCTGGCCCGGTGCCGACCGACCCGGTACCGACTGCCGCGGCGTGCGCGGTCGTTTCGTTCGATGCGTTCATCCGAGCCCCACGTTCTGGAACAGGATCGCGAACACCGCGTCGGCGAGGATCACGACCGTGATCGACGACACGACCGACGTGGTCGTGCCTTCGCCGAGGCTCTGCGAGTTCGCCTTGATCCGGAAGCCGAAATGGCAGGCGACCAGCGCGATCAGCATGCCGAACACGATGCCCTTGCCGACCCCGATGTACAGGTTCGCGATCGGCACGACGCCCGGCAGCGAGCGCACGAAATAGTTGACGTCGATCCCGAGCACGAGCTTCGCGGCGAGCGCGCCGCCCGTCAGCGCGATGATGTTGGTCCACATCACGAGCAGCGGCATCGCGATGCCGAGCGCGAGCACGCGCGGCAGGATCAGCCGCAGCCCGTGCGGGATGCCCATCACGCGCATCGCGTCGAGCTCCTCGGTCACGCGCATCACGCCGATCTGCGCGGTGATCGCCGAGCCCGAGCGGCCCGCGACGAGAATCGCCGACAGCACCGGGCCGAGCTCGCGGATCACCGACAGCCCGAGGATGTTCACGATGTAGCGGTTCGCGCCGAACATCTGCAGCTGCTGTGCGGACAGGTAGCTGAGCACGATGCCGATCAGGAACGCGACGAGCGCGGTGATCGGCAGCGCCTGCGCGCCGGCGCTGTAGATGTTCGCCGAGGTCTCCTTCCACGGCATCGTCTTCGGACGGCGCAGCACCGACAGCGCATCGAGGATCACGAGGCCGAACATCGCGATGCCGCCCTGCAGGTGTTCGCCGAATCCGAAGATCGCCTGGCCGAGCCGCGTGACGGGATCGTAGCGCACGACGCGCTCGGGCGCCTCGCGCTCGCTGTCGAGCCGCTCGATGCGCTCGAAGATCGTGCGCTGCGTGGCGCTCAACGCGACACCGGCCGGCAGCTTGCGGCCCCACACGCGCCACAGCGCCTGGCCGCCGACGTGGTCGAGCCGCTCGATGCCGGACAGATCCCATTCGCTCACGCGCCCGGACGCGATGCTCGCGACACGGCGCGCCACCGCGCCGCGATTGCGTGCAAGCGCGAGCGCGGTCCACTGTCCGTACAGGCGCACCGTCTGGCCCTGGCCGCCGGCGTCGACCGACAGGCCGGGAGGAGTCTCGAAGTCCAAGGGCAGGTTGTTTGCAAAAAGGTGACAGCGGCCATTGTAGCGAACCGCCCGACG
>NZ_CAJNKE010000597.1 GCF_905232215.1 Burkholderia sp. LMG 13014 | reverse complement strand
CTCAGCCGGTCGTTCGGACGAATTCGGCAATGCGCGCCGCGATGGCGTCGGGCGCATCCTCGAAGCAGTAGTGCCCGACGCCCGCCAGCCGCTCGACGGGCGCGGACGGAAACAATGCCGTGAAGAGCGGCAGGAAGTGTTCGGCGCCGAGCGTTCGATCGGCGTCTCCCCAGATCGCGAGCGCGGGCTTTTCGCGTATCGCGCGCAGCGCCGCCGCATCGGGCTCCTCGAACCGGTGCGCGCCGGCGGCAAACCCGCGGGCCCATCCGATCGCGCCGAGACAGTCGGCCGGTTGCGCGAACGGTGCCCCGTATGCGGCGATCCAGGTGTCGTCGATGATCGCGTGATTTTCGAACCCGTTCAGCTTCAGCGTGCTCAGGATGTTGAAGCCGAGCTGGCCGAGCACCGTCTCCAGCGTATCGTCTGCCGCCGCACGCATGATCCACTGGAACCACGGCGCATCACGGCCATTGTCGGTCAGGCGCTCGACGAGATCGGGCTGGCCGAACGGCGTCGGTCCGTTCGCTGACACGATGCGCCGGATCCGATCCGGATGCCGCGCGGCAAGCCCCATGCCGACCGGGCCGCCGAAGTCGTGCATCACGAGCGTGATGCGATCGAGGCCGCGCGCGAGCACGAAGCGCTCCAGGTTGTCGATATGGTCCTGTAGCCAGTAGCTGCGGCCCTGCGGCGTCGCGCTTTTGCCAAAGCCCATGTGATCGGGGACGACGACGCGGTGCGTCGGACTCAGCGTCGCAATCAGATGACGGAACAGATAGCCCCACGTGGGTTCGCCATGCAGGCACAGGATGGTTTCGCCGTCGTGCGGGCCTTCGTCTACGTAGTGCATCCGGAAGCCGGATGCGTCGTCGAAATGCGGGGCGAATGGAAAGGTGCCATCGAACGTGGCATCGGGCCGGATCATCGAACGCTCCTTCGGATAGTCGGATAGTTTGGTTTCAAATTGAAACCGAATGGAAGCGTAGAATATTAGGTTTCAAGTTGCAACTGAAAAGATGCCCGGGCCAACCGTAGATTGACTGCGCCATGGGGGCGTGATGATGCGTCGGAAGGGAACAGTGCCGGAATTCATCGGCCGGACGTAGGAGTTGAAGTGCCAATCAGGCCCGAATCGACCATTCCGTTCGTTGAACGTGAACAGTCGGGCCCGGTGTGATTGATCTTTCGTGCAACGAGTTTTATATTGCAACCATTCATTTCAACCGAACCGACCGCCGTTCCACCCGCATTCGGGGAACGGCATTGCTTATGCATCGATGAACAGACGAACCACGCACGAAGACTCCCCCTGCGGCGTAGCCCGCCCGCTGGACGCGATCGGCGACTGGTGGTCGCTGCTGATCGTCCGCGACGCGTTCGACGGGTTGCGCCGCTTCGGTGAATTCCAGAAGAACCTCGGACTGGCCAAGAACATCCTGGCCGCGCGCCTGCGCAACCTGGTCGCGCACGGAATCATGGACATCGTGCCGGCCGCGGACGGCGGCGCGCATCACGAATACGTGCTGACCGAGAAAGGGCGCGGCCTGTTTCCGCTGCTCGTCGCGCTGCGGCAGTGGGGCGAGGATTTCTTCTTCGAACCGGACGAGGCGCACGTGCTGCTCGTCGACCGGAAGACCGGGCTGCCGGTCAGGAAGCTGGAGCTGCGATCGCAGGACGGCCGCGTGCTCGGGCCGGAAGACACGGTCGTGTTGCCGCCGCCGGACTGATGCGCGGCAATCGCGGCGATGGTGCCCGCGTTACCGCTTCAGCAGCGCATGCGCGTGCACGATCTGCTCGGCGAGCTGGTTGATCGAGATGCGCCGTTCCATCGCCTGCGAGCGGATCTGCTGATAGGCCTCTTCCTCGCTGATCGCGTTGTGCTGCATCAGCAGCGTCTTCGCTTCCTGCAGCGTGCGCGCGGACATCACGCGCTGTTCGAGCTGCGCGATGCGGCGCCGGTATTCGTCGTGCCGGCGGCTCTGGTGACACGCGAGCGCCATCGCGCTCAACAGGCCGAACGAGCGCACCGGCGTCGTCACCGCGCTCTGCGCATCGATGCGCAGCATCAGTTCGAGGATCGTCGGGCTTTCGTAGGTCGTGACGGCGATGAGCGGCGGACGTGCGTCGTCTTCCAGCCACGGGATCGACAGGTGCAGCAGGTCGGGCCGGACCGCGAGTATCACGAGGTCGACGCTCTCCGGTAACGCGGCGGGCGGCGGCCAGCGCTGCTCGGTCGGGCAACCGATGCGCGACAGCTGCTCGACGAGCAGCAGGCCATTGTCGTCGTCCGGGTAGTACACCATTACGCGGAGCGAGCGCAGTTCGGCGAGCAGGCGCGGCGTCGAGCGGATCGGGGTGCGGGCGCGCATCGTCGGTTACGCCTTCTGTTCGTCGGGCGCGTGCACGCGGTCGCCGAGCGAATGCGTGACGAGGTACGGGTCGGGATGCACGCGTCGCGTCGCTTCGCGCACGATCGTGAAGTTGCCGTCGGCCGTCGCGCAGCCGATGCGCGGGTAGAGGCATGTGTGCTGCGTGAGCCGGTCGATCTTGACGCGCCCCTGCGGCGCGTCGAATTCCGCATCCGCGAGATGTTCGACGAGCCGGTCACGCTGGTCGGTGCCGGCACGGGCGAGTGCGTTGGCGAACAGGTGAACCTGGAAATACGCAGCTTCCCATGGCGCGGACGCGCTCGCGTCGTCGCCGAAGCGCGCCTTGAGCTGCGCGATGCAGCGCCGGTTCACGTCCGAATCGATGGTCTGGAAATAGGGCGACGACGTGTAGTGACCGGCCGCGGCCGTGCCCATCTGGCCGAGCTCGATCTCGGAGGTCGTCAGGCTCGCGATCGGCATCTTGCGCGCATCGAGGCCGGCTTGCGCATACGCGCGGTAGAACGCGGCCGTGCTGTCGCCCACCAGCGTACTGAACACGAAGTCGGGCGCCTTCGCGCGGATGTCCTCGACCACCGCCGCAAAATCCTGCTCGGACGCGACGAGCGGCATGTACACCTCGCCGAGGATCTGGCCTTCCGGATGCTGCGTGACGAGATCGATCATGATGCGGTTCGACTCGTACGGATAGATGTAGTCGGACCCGACCAGGTACACGCGCGCGCCGAACTGCGCGGTCATGAATGCGGCGAGCTGCACGCTGTTCTGGTTGGGCGCCGCGCCCGTGTAGATCACGTTCGGCGAGAACTCGAAGCCTTCGTAGAGCGTCGGGTAGAACAGCAGCTTGTCCCACTTCTCGACGATCGGAATCAGCGCCTTGCGACTGCTCGACATGTACGCGCCGAACAGCACGTTCACGCGCTCGGTGGCGATCAGCTCTTCGGCGAGCCGCGCGTAGACGGCCGGGTCCGAGCACGCATCGCGCACGACGGGCACGATCTCGCAGCCGTTCGCGCCGCCTGCCTCGTTGATCTCGGCGATTGCCTGCAGCGTGCCGCGCAACTGGCTCTGGCCAAGGTGCGACGTGCATCCGCTCTGCGAGAACAATACGCCAACCTTCACACTGTTCATTCGGTCGTTCCTGTCTCTTCCGGGTAGGGCCGTTACGCGG
>NZ_CAJNKE010000596.1 GCF_905232215.1 Burkholderia sp. LMG 13014 | reverse complement strand
GCGTGGCACCTATTTCGTGATGCTGACGCTGGCGTTCGGGCAACTGTTCTATTTCCTCGCCTATACGACGCCGGATCTCACGGGCGGCGACAACGGGCTGCTCGATATCCCGCGCCCCGCGTTGTCCGCCTTCGGGCATCCGCTCGTCGTGCTCGATTCGCCGTGGCGCTATTACGGCTTCGTCGCGGTGCTGTTCGTCGCGGTGTTCTGGCTGCTGCTGCGCGTGTCGCGTTCGGTGTTCGGCCGCACGCTGCTCGCGATCCGCGACAACGAGGCGCGCGCGGCGGCGGCCGGCTACGACGTGAAGCGCTTCAAGCTCGCGGCGTTCGTGATCTCGGGGGCGGTGACGGGGCTCGCGGGCGCGCTGCATGCGCTGATGACCGGCATCGCGCCGCTGTCGAACATCGACTATCACACGAGCGAGATGATCCTCGTGATGACGGTGATCGGCGGCACGGGCAACCTGTTCGCGTCGGTGCTCGGCGCCGCGTTCTACGTGCTGTTCGCGGACTGGCTGTCGACGCTCTGGCCGCGCTGGCTGCTGCTGCTCGGTATCGTGCTGATCGCGGTCAGCCTGTTCATGCAGCGCGGCTTGTGGGGGCTCGGCGAACGCGTGATCGCATCGCTGCGGCGCACTGAACGCACGGCGGCTACGACCAGGGAGCAGGCATGAGCGAAGCGATTCTCGAAGCGCGCGGCATCGTCAAGCGCTATGGCAAATTCACGGCGCTCGGCGGCGTCGATCTGCGGATCATGCCGCGCACCGTGCATTCGGTGATCGGCCCGAACGGCGCGGGCAAGACGACGCTGTTCCATACGCTGACGGGCACGCTGCCGATCACCTCCGGCTCGATCGTGTTCGATGGCCACGACGTCACGCGCGAACCGGATTTCAGGCGCGTACGGCGCGGCATCGCGCGCTCGTTCCAGGTGACGAGCCTGTTCCCGAACCTGAGCGTGCGCGAGAACCTGCGCGTGGCCGCGCAGGGCGTCGACGCGCGGCGCGCGCTGAATCCGTGGACGCAGCCGAGCGGCCCGCTCGCGCACGACGGTATCGTCGGCGACGTCCTGGAGCGGCTCGGCCTGCAGCGCTTTGCGGACACGGTTACCGCCGCGCTGTCGCACGGCCAGCAGCGCCGGCTCGAGGTCGGGATGGCGTTGGCGGCGCGGCCGCGCGCGATTTTTCTCGACGAACCGACGTCCGGCATGGGGATCGACGATCTCGACGACATGAAGGCGCTGATCAGCGGATTGCGCAGCGACTACACGGTCGTGCTGATCGAGCACAACATGGGGATCGTGATGGACATCTCCGACACGATCACGGTGATGCAGCAGGGCCGCGTGCTGGTCGAAGGCAAGCCCGACGCGATTCGCGGCGACGAGCGTGTCCGTACCGCCTATCTCGGCAACATGATCACGGGAGGCCGCGCATGATGCTCGACATCACGGAAATCCATGCCCATTACGGCAAGAGCCATGTGCTGCAGGGCGTCTCCCTGAACGTGAAAGAAGGCGAGACGGTGACGCTGCTCGGCCGCAACGGCGCGGGCAAGTCGACGACGCTGAAAACGATCGCGGGCGCGGTCGCGCCGACCGGCGGCGCGGTGAAGTTCCTGGGGCGCCAGGTCGCCGGGCAGCCCGTGCATCGGATCGCTGCGCGCGGCCTGTGCTTCGTGCCCGAGCATCGCGGGATTTTCCGGCTGCTGTCGGTCGAGGAGAACCTGCGGCTCGGCGCACGCCGCGATTCGCCGTGGCAGCTCGACGACATCTACCGGATCTTCCCGCGCCTGAAGGAGCGCCGCCGCAACGGCGGCGCGCAACTGTCGGGCGGCGAGCAGCAGATGCTCGCGATCGGCCGCGCGCTGATGAACCATCCGCGCCTGCTGATGCTCGACGAGCCGGTGGAAGGGCTGGCGCCGGTGATCGTCGAGGAGATCGTCGAGCAGCTGAAGCGGATCAAGGCGGCTGGCGTCGCGATCCTGCTCGTCGAACAGAACCTCGAAGTGTGCACGCAGCTCGCGGATCGCCACTTCGTGATCGAACAGGGCGTGATCGTCTACGAAGGCAGCAACGCGGCGTTCATGGCCGATCACGAGGTAAAGGACCGTTACCTGGGCGTCGGCGTCGCGTAAGCGCCGCACCCTTTCATTGCGAGGAGTTCCATCGATGCAAGTTCTGGATTCGACACCGGGCGTCGCAGCGTCCGGCTTGCGCGTCGACGGCGCGCGGCTGTGGGGCAGCCTGATGCGTCTCGCGCGGATCGGCGCGACCGACAAAGGGGGCGTGTGCCGTCTCGCGCTCACCGAACTCGATCGCGAGGCGCGCGACCTGTTCACCGCGTGGGCGAAGGAAATCGGCTGCACGGTGCGTGTCGACGCGATCGGCAACATCTTCGCGCGGCGGGAGGGCGAACGCGACGACCTGCCGCCCGTGACGACCGGCAGCCATATCGACACGCAGCCGACCGGCGGCAAGTTCGACGGCAACTACGGCGTGCTCGCGGGCCTCGAGGTGCTGCGTACGCTCGACGACGCGGGCGTGCGCACGCGGGCGCCGCTGGAGGTCGCGGTCTGGACCAACGAGGAAGGCTCGCGTTTCGTGCCCGTGATGATGGGCTCCGGCGTGTTCGCGGGCGCGTTCACGCTCGACCATGCGCTCGCGCAGCGTGACCGCGACGGCATCTCGGTGGGCGACGCGCTGGCCGCGATCGGCTACGCGGGCCATGAGAGCGAAGGGCGCGACGCGCATCCGGTCGGCGCCTATTTCGAAGCGCATATCGAGCAGGGGCCGGTGCTGGAGGCCCATGACACGACGATCGGTGTGGTCGAGGGCGCGCTCGGCCAACGCTGGTATGACGTGACCGTACACGGGATGGAGGCGCATGCCGGCCCGACGCCGATGGCGCTGCGGCGCGATGCGCTGCTGGTCGCGGCCGATCTCGTGCGCGCGGTCAACGGCATCGCATGCGCACATCCGCCGCACGGACGCGGTACGGTGGGCTGGGTCGACGTCCACCCGAATTCGCGCAACGTGATTCCGGGGCGCGTGACGCTGACCGTCGACCTGCGCGCGGCGGACGATGCGACGCTCTCCGCGATGGATGCGGAACTCCGCGCGGCGTGCACTGACCTGGGTACGTCGGCCGGCATGCGGATCGACGTCGAGCAGGTCGTGTATTTTCCGCCGCAGCCCTTCGACACGACGCTGGTCGAGCAGGTTCGCGCCGGCGCGCTCGCGCTCGGGCTGTCGTCGATGAACGTGATCAGCGGTGCCGGTCACGACGCCGTGTATCTTGCGCGCGTCGCGCCGACCGCGATGATCTTCGTGCCGTGCAAGGACGGGATCAGCCACAACGAGATCGAGGATGCCGATCCCGCGCATCTGGAAGCCGGCTGCAATGTGCTGCTGCACGCGATGCTGGGCGCGGCCGGGATCGCGGAGGGGCGTGCGCGATGAGGATCCTGATCGCCCGGATGAACCACGAGACCAACACGTTCTCGCCGGTGCCGACGCCGCTCGCCGCGTTCGGCCGCAACGGCCCCGACTGGGGCGACGAC
>NZ_CAJNKE010000595.1 GCF_905232215.1 Burkholderia sp. LMG 13014 | reverse complement strand
CAGGCGCCGCGCACCGTCGATCGCCGCGTGCCATAAATTCTTAACGATCGGCGTGAACAATGGCGTTCGCTTCAGGCGGCCAGAAGCGTCGCCCGCGTTGCACACGTGTGCAACGCCTGGCCGTCCCGCCACCACGCCGAACGAGAGAGACCTCATGACCTTGCTGAGCCGCCTGCGCGCGCTGTCCGCCGCCCTTGCGCTGTCCTTCGCTGCCACGCACGCCGTTGCCGCGGATCTCGTCATCGCGGGCCGCGACGACATCTACGGCAAGGGGCTGGCCGACGCCGTCGCCGGCTTCAACAAGCTGCACCCGGGCACCGAGATCGAGCTGCTCAAGCTGCCGAACGCGAACCTGTACCAGAAGCTCAAGCTGTCGATGCGCGAAGGCACCGGCGCATACGACCTCGTGATGATGGACGACACGTGGGCACCCGAATTCATCGGCAACGGCTGGCTGAAGCCGCTGCCTGCATCGCTCGTGGACGCCGATCTCGTGCCGTCCACCGTCGCGCTCGGCCGCAACGCGGCCGGCGCGCTGTACGCGCTGCCGATCGTCGGCAACGTCGAGATGTTCGCGTACCGCAAGGACCTGCTCGCGAAGTACAAGCTGCAGCCGCCACGCAACTGGGACGACGTGCTGAAGATCGCGCAGACCGTCGGCGGCGCGGACAAGAGCGTGTCGGGCGTCGTGTTCCGCGGCACGAAGGGCAACCCGGTCGTGACGGGCTTCCTGCCGATCCTGTGGGCTTACGGCGGCGACGTGTTCGACCATGCCGGCAACGTGACGATCGATTCGCGCGAGGCACAGGCCGCACTGAAGACCTTCCTCGCGCTGAAGGCGTCCGCGCCGAAGGATGTCGACGTGTACGGCGCGGCGGAAGTGCGCGATGCGCTGCAGCGCGGCACGGCCGCGCAGTCGATCGAGGTGTGGCCGGCGTGGGTGCCGGCGCTCGACGATCCGAAGCAGTCGCGCGTGGTCGGGCAGATCGCGCTGCAGCCGCCGCCGGGGCAGACCGCGGGCCCGGCGCCGATGCTCGGCATCTGGCAGATGGGCATTCCGAAGGATGCGCCGCACGCGAAGCTCGCGCAGGACTTCCTCGCTTACCTGACCGCGCGCGACACGCAGACGCGCCTCGCCGGCATCGGCATTCCGCCGACCCGCCGCAGCGTGTTCAACGATCCGGCGCTGGTGCGCCAGTACCGCTGGTATCCGGATCAACTGAAGGCGCTCGAAGCCGGCCGTGCGCGGCCGCGCGTGAAGGACTGGCAGCAGGTCGAGAGCATTCTCGGCGACCAGCTGCAGCTTGCGCTGACGGGGCAGGCCGCACCTGACGCCGCACTGCGTCAGGCGCAGCAGAAGATCGCGCAGGCGACGGCCGCGGCCGGCAAGTGACGGCGCGTCTCGAACCATCGCCGGGATACCGCGCATGAAAGCCTTCGGCCGCAGCCTGCCGTTCGTCGCGCTGCTCGGGCCCGCGCTGCTGGTGCTTGCCGCGCTCGCGCTGTATCCGGTCGCGCAGGTGCTGATCGATTCGTTCTGCCAGGTTGACTACTCGGCCGGCCGGCGTGCGTTTGCCGGGCTCGCGAACTATCGCGCGGTGCTCGGCGACGATGCGTTCACGGCCGGCTTCGGCAACACGCTGCGCTTCACGATCGTCGCGTCGCTCGCCGAAGTCGCGCTGGGTTTCGGCCTCGCGCTGCTGTTCGTGCGTGCGTTTCCGGGGCGGCGCATCGCGCTGCCGCTCGCGATCCTGCCGATGATGCTGTCCACGCTCGTGTGCTCGGCGATCTGGCGCAACTGGCTCAACTTCGACGGCTTCCTGAACGCGCTGCTCGCGGCGTTCGGCATCGAAGGCGTGCGCTGGCTGTCCGACCCGCATCTCGCGCTGTGGTCGCTCGCGCTCGTCGACGTATGGCAGTGGACGCCGATGGCGTTCCTGATCGTGCTCGCCGGGCTGCAGTCGATTCCGCAGGAACTGTACGAAGCCGCGCGCACCGACGGCGCGAGCGAGTGGCAGTGCCTGCGCGACATCACGCTACCGCTCGCGGCGCCGCAGATCGGCCTTGCGCTGCTGCTGCGCTCGATCGATACGTTCAAGCTGTTCGACAAGGTCTATGCGCTGACGGGCGGCGGCCCCGGCAACGCGACGCAGACGCTGTCGACCTATATCTACGACACGGGCTTCCGCTTCTTCAACGTCGGGCCGGCGAGTGCCGCGTCGGTGCTGATGCTCGCGGCGTCCGCGCTGCTGGTCTCGGGGTACGTATGGCAGACGGTTCGCAAGCGGCGCGCATGACGGCGCAACCCGCGGGCATCACGGGCGCACGAACGGGCGCCGCTTTCGGTCGCGCGCTGCCGTGGGCACTGCGCATCGCAGCGCTTGCGCTGCTGCTGCTGCCGTGCCTGTGGATGGCCGGCGCGGCGTTCATGCCGACGCTCGAACGCCTCGACCATCCGTTGCGGATCTGGCCGGCCGCGCCGACCTTCGAGCATTTCGCATCGGTCTGGTCCAACGGCATCGGCGCGCCGCTGTTCAATTCATTGCTGGTCGGCTTCGGCACGACGCTGCTCGCGCTGGCGCTCGCGTTTCCGGCCGCGTATGCGCTCGTGCGGCTGCGGTTTCCGGCGCGGCTCGACCTGCTGTTCCTGGTGCTCGTGCTCGCGTTGAAGCTGATGCCGCCGATCACGATCGCGGTGCCGCTGTTCGCGCTCGCGAAGCGGCTGCACCTGCTCGATTCGACGCTCGGCCTGATGCTCGCGTACCAGATCTACGCGTTGCCGATGGCGATCTGGATGCTGCTCGCATTCGTGCGCGACGTGCCGATCGAATACGAGGAAGCCGCCTGCATCGACGGCGCGGGGCTCGCGCGCCGGCTCGTGCAGATCGTGCTGCCGTTGTGCGCGCCGGGGCTGATCGCGACCGCGATCTTCGTGTTCATCGCCGCGTGGAACGAATTCCTGATCGCGCTGCTGTTCGTGTCGACGCCGAGCCGCTTCACGCTGCCGCTCGCGATTGCCGGCTACGTGACGGAGAACGGCATCGACTGGGGCGACCTGATGAGCGCGGGGCTGATGGCGTCGCTGCCGACCCTGGCCGTGGCCGGCTACGTGCAGCGCTACCTGTTGCGCGGGTTCGCGGGCGGGCTGAAGTGACGCGCGGCAACGCCGCGCCCGATCTCCCCGTGTTACTCGCAACTGGCCCGCACCACCTGCGTGACCGGCACGACGCGCGTGCGCGACGGGCCGTCGAACGTCTGCATCCGGTCGGCGAGCAGGTCGACTGCCGCCTGCGCGAGGCCGCGCGTGTCCTGCCGGAGCGTCGTGAGCCGATACGCATCGTATTCGGCGGCCGGGATGTCGTCGAAGCCGATCACCCGCACGTCGTCCGGCACGCGCAACCCGAATTCGCTGCGCGCGACGTCGATCACGCCGAGCGCGAGCAGGTCCGACGAGCAGAACACGCCGTCGGGCCGCTTGCCGTTCGCGAACAGTTGCCGCGCCGCTTCGACGCCGCTCGCATGGGTGTCGGACGGTGTGTCGAGCACGTGCGCGAGCGTCGCGTCG
>NZ_CAJNKE010000594.1 GCF_905232215.1 Burkholderia sp. LMG 13014 | reverse complement strand
ACGAAGCACCCGCCGCCACCGCCGGCTCGTTAGCCACGCCCGGCGAACTCGCAGCCGCGGCGGCTGCAGCGGGCCAGCGCGCCGGATCGAACACGAACGACAGCCCGACACTGCCGAGGATCGCGACGGTCGCGACCACCGTCGCCATCGTCACGGGTTCGCCGAGCAGCAGCGCACCGAGCGCAACCGCGACGATCGGGTTCACGTACATGCAGCTGCTCGCGATGATCGGGCTCGTGTGGCGGATCAGGTAGCCGTACGCGACGTACGCGGCCATCGTGCAGAACACCATCAGGTACAGGAACGCGAACACCGGCCCCACCATCAGGTGCTCGACGCGCTCGCCGACCAGCCACGCGACGAGCGTCGAGATCATGCCGCCGAGGCCGATCTGCAGCGACGTCGACAAAAACAGGTCGGACGGCAGCTTGAGCCGCGTCGCGAGATGCGCGCCGCCGGCCCAGAACAGTGCGCCGGCCAGCACGCAGATCGTGCCGAGCGCCGAATTCTGCGCGGCGGCCCCCCCCGAATTCAGCACGACGATACCGACCATCCCGAGCGCGACGGCCGACCACTCGCCTTTCGTGACCGGCCGCCCGGCAACCGCCGCGATCACCGTCGCGAACAGCGGCACCGTGGCCACCATCACCGCGGCCGAGCCGCTGCTGACCAAGCTGATCCCGAGCGCGATCGTGCCGGACGACAGCGCGACGAGCATCGTGCCGACGATCCCTGCGTTGCGGATTTCGAGCAGCGTCGGCCATTCGGGCTTGCGCCGCAGCGCGAAGATGAACAGGCCAATCCCGCCGAGCAGGTTGCGCAGCCCCGACAGCAGCAGCGGCGGGAACGACTGCAGCGCGAAATGCAGGCCGCTGTAGGTCGAACCCCAGACGAAATAGATGAAGACGAGCGCCAGCGCCACGCGACCGCTGCGGCTTTGCGGCAGGCGGATCCGGAACGAGAAGCGGGCGAAGAAGTCGAGGAGACGGTCGAGCGGCGTCATCGTGCGGCCTGCCCGCACGTCACGCCGCGTGCTCCGCTGAAAGACGCCGGCGATGCCGGCAAACGGCCCTGGCGGGACCGGGAAGGCAGAGCGAACGTGCGGAACGACATGACAGTGCGAACGGCGACGAAAGAGAACCGGCAAGCGGCGGCAGAGGGACAAAAAAAACGCGCGCAACCGCTTCGGCTGCGCACGCTCGGCATTATGGCATCAAGGATTCGAAAGCATCGTCGGACCTGTCTGAAAGGATCACGAATGATGTTTCCGCGCGACATTTTCCGTCCGGCGGACAGGTGAAATCGGGGCCGGATACGCGTCGCGCCTGCGTTGCCGATTCCGCTTCGCCCCGCCATCCAGGGCAGTTCGTCGCGATCGAACCAGGCATCGGCCGAACGGCCAGTTCTGCACGCCGGCCAGCACTTCCCCCTTATCGTGACGGTCGACCCACGCGCCTCCCGCGCTGCGCGGCCTTCCTTCGAAACCCGCACCATCCATACAAAATTTTGTATAATCCAATCATTCTTCCGCCGAAGCCCGTCGTTTTCGTCGGCAGCGCGCTAGCCGATCTTCGCGGCTTTCCGCTGCCCGCGTGACGTGAAGCCGGCCACCAGATCGACCAGGTGCAACGCGGGCTGGCGCCCGACGACTGGAAGCCGATGCGCACCGTCGGCGCCGGCGTGCGGGAAATTCGCCTGCGCGATGCGAGCGGCGCGTTCCGGATCATTTACGTCGCGACATTCGCCGACACCGTCTACGTGCTGCACTGCTTCCGGAAGCAATCGGCGCGCACGACCAGGGCCGATATCGAACTGGCCGCCCGGCGCTACCGCGCGCTGACGATGGAGAGGAAACGATGACCAACGAACGTTATTCAAGCGTCTGGGACGCAATCGAGGGCCAGCCGGCCGAAGCCGAGAACATGAAGCTGCGATCCGAGCTGATGATCGCGCTCAAGCAGCGCATCGCGCAGCTCGAGCTCAGTCAGGCCCAGGCCGCGAAACAGCTCGGCGTCACGCAGCCGCGCGTCTCCGACCTGATGCGCGGCAAGATCAACCTGTTCGGGCTCGACGCGCTCGTGAACATGGCGGCGGCTGTCGGCCTGCGCGTCGACCTCCAGGTGCGCGAATCCGCGTGACGCGTCACGCGTGCGATGCCCGATGCATCGCCGCACGTGCATGCGGCGCCACCGCGTGCCACGCGCCGCTCACGGTTCACTCACGATCCGCCGAACCAGTTGTACCCCTGGTCGACCCAGTAGCCGCCCGGAAACGTATCGGTCACGAAGATCTCCATGATGTGCTTCGGGTTCTTGTAGCCGAGCTTGGTCGGCATCCGCAGCTTCATCGGGAAGCCGAATTCCGGCGGCAGCCGATGGCCGTCGTAGTCGAACGCGAGCAGCGTCTGCGGATGCAGCGCGGTCGGCATGTCGATGCTCTCGTAGTAATCGTCTGCGCACTTGAAGCCGACGTACTTCGCCTTCGTATCGGCGCCCGCCCGCGCGAGAAACGCGCCGAACGGCGTGCCGCCCCAGCGGCCGATCGCGCTCCACCCTTCCACGCAGATATGCCGCGTGATCTGTTCCGCGTGCGGCAGCGCATACAGTTCGTCGAGCGTCCACACGCGCTTGCCCGTCACGCGGCCGGACAGCACGAGCCGATACGTCGACGCATCGACGTGCGGCACGTCGTCGATGCCGTAGTACGCATTGAACGGGAACGGTCGCGTGATATCGGCTTCGGTGTAGGTCGGCGCGAGCCGCTCGCCGCTGAACAGCCACGCCTGCACGCGGTCGTTCATGCGCGACACCTTCTCGAGGAACGTGTTGACCGACGCGTCGTCCTGCAGCGTGCAGCCGGTCAGCATCGTCAGGCCGCCTAGCGTCAGCACGCGCCGGTTGAACAGCCGCCGCGACGGCATCTCGAGCTCGCGGCGCACGTCGAGTTCGAGCGACTTCCGGTCGAGCGTCCAGCGCGAACCGTCGCGCTTGTCTTCGGATTGCGACATGATGATTTCCTTCACGCGAAGTTGACGGTCAGCGCCCGCGCAGCATCGCGAGCAGCGAACGCGGCACCAGCAGCGCCATCGCGACGTGCACGACGACGAACCCGACGAGCAGCGACATCGCCCAGAAATGCACGACGCGCGCGTTGTCGTAACCGCCGAACAGTTCGCGCAGCAGCGGGAATTGCACGGATTTCCAGATCGTCAGCCCGGACAGCACCAGCACGATCAGATCGACGATCGCGACCAGGTACGCGGCGCGCTGCACCGCGTTGTAGACGCTCAAATCGTCATGCGCGAGCCGGCCGCTCAACGCCGCGCGCACGTCGCGCCACACGGACGCCGGCGTGACGGGCAGCATCTTGCGGGCGAGGCGCCCGGTCGCGATCGACATCGTCAGGTAGAACAGCCCGTTGAAGACGAGCAGCCACATCGCCGCGAAATGCCATTGCAGCGCGCCGCCGAGCCAGCCGCCCAGCGTGATGCCATGCGGAAACACGAATGGCGGATAGATCGGCGACGCGTCGTAGATGCGCCAGCCGGACAGCACCATCAGGATCGC
>NZ_CAJNKE010000593.1 GCF_905232215.1 Burkholderia sp. LMG 13014 | reverse complement strand
GCATACGAGATCATGCCTAGTCTCGTTGGCTCGGAGATGTGTATAAGAGCCATCTCGTCAACGTGCCGACCGGCGCGGTCGCGATGATGCCGACCCGCATCAACAACTGGGCCTTCGACACGGTGCCGCAGTCGGGCCTCGGCGGGCGCATCGGCTACCAGCCGCGCGGCAAGGTGCTCGGCGGTTCGTCGGCCATCAACGCGATGGTGTATATCCGCGGCCATCGCGTCGACTACGACGGCTGGGCCGCGCTCGGCAACGAAGGCTGGGCCTACGACGACGTGCTGCCGTACTTCCGCCTGAGCGAGCACAACGAGCGCTTCGACGATGCGTGGCACGGCCGCGACGGCCCGCTGTGGGTGAGCGACCTGCGCACCGGCAACCCGTTCCATGCGCGCTACCTGGAAGCCGCGCAGCAAGCCGGCCTGCCGCTCACCGACGATTTCAACGGCGCGCAGCAGGAAGGCATCGGCATCTACCAGGTCACGCAGAAGCACGGCGAACGGTGGAGCGCGGCGCGCGCGTACCTGCTGCCGCACGTCGGCCGCCGCGACAACCTGACGGTCGAGACGCATGCGCAGGTGCTGCGCATCCTGTTCGACGGCACGCGCGCGATCGGTGTCGAAGTGCGGCAGCATGGCGAGGTGCGCACGCTGCGCGCACGGCGGGAAGTCGTGCTCGCGGCGGGCGCACTGCAAACACCGCAGTTGCTGATGCTGTCGGGCGTCGGCCCGGGCCGCGAACTCCAGCAACAAGGCATCGCCGTGCATGCCGACCTGCCCGGCGTCGGCCGCAACCTGCAGGATCATCCGGACTTCATCTTCGGCTACCGCACCCGCAGCGTCGATACGATGGGCGTGTCCGCGCGCGGCGGCCTGCGCATGCTGCGCGAGTTCATGCGCTTCCGCGGCGAACGGCGCGGGATGCTGACGTCGAATTTCGCGGAAGGCGGCGGCTTCCTGAAGACCCGCGCCGAGCTCGACGCACCGGACATCCAGTTGCACTTCGTCGTCGCGCTCGTCGACGATCACGCGCGCAAGCTGCACGCCGGCCACGGGCTGTCGTGCCACGTGTGCCTGCTGCGGCCGCGCAGCCGAGGCTCGGTCACGCTGAACAGCGTCGATCCGCTCGCGGCGCCGCGCATCGATCCCGCGTTCTTCGACGATCCGCGCGACCTCGACGACATGGTCGCGGGCTTCCGCCTCACGCGCCGGCTGATGGAGGCGCCGGCGCTCGCCGGCTGGACCACGCGCGACCTGTTCACCGCGAACGTCCACACCGACGATGAAATCCGCGACGTGCTGCGGCGGCGCACCGACACCGTGTATCACCCGGTCGGCACGTGCCGGATGGGGCACGACGCACTCGCCGTCGTCGATCCGCAGCTGCGCGTGCGCGGCCTGCAGGGTCTGCGCATCGTCGATGCGTCGATCATGCCGACGCTCATCGGCGGCAACACCAACGCACCGACGATCATGATCGCCGAGAAGGCCGTCGACCTGATCCGCGGCGTGTGCCGCACGCCCGCGCGGCTGCAGGGCGAAACCGTCAGCATCACGACGGATCCCGACACCGTTCCTGCATCGCGCGCCGCGCACGATACCGTCCAGCCTGAGGAAATTCGCCATGTCGCCGCGTGACGCAACCCGTCTGACCGAATCCGCCGCACCGCTTGCGGCGATCATCATCGGCGCCGGCTTCGCCGGCATCGGCATGGCAGTCGCGCTGCAACGTGCCGGCATCCACGATTTCGCGATCGTCGAACGCTCGCACGACGTCGGCGGCGTGTGGCGCGACAACAGCTACCCGGGCGCCGCCTGCGACGTGCCCTCGCACCTGTACTCGTTCTCGTTCGAGCCGAATCCGGCCTGGTCGCGCGTGTTCGCGCCGCAACCCGAAATCCATGCGTATCTGCAGCATTGCGCGCGCAAGTACGGCCTCGCGCGCTATTTGCGCTTCGGCGCCGAAGTCGCGCACGCGCGCTACGACGAAGCCGCCGCGCTGTGGCGCGTCACGCTCGCCGACGGCACGACGCTGAGCGCGGCCGTGCTCGTCAGCGGCACCGGGCAGTTGAGCCGCCCCGCGATGCCCGACCTGCCCGGCATCGACACGTTCCGCGGCCGCGCGTTCCACTCCGCGCACTGGGATCACGACTATTCGCTCGCCGGCAAACGCGTGGCCGTGGTCGGTACCGGCGCATCGGCGATCCAGTTCGTCCCGGCGATCGCCGGCGACGTGCAGCGCCTGGTCGTATTCCAGCGTTCGCCGGCCTATGTGATGCCGCGCCCCGACCGCGCGTACCGCCCGTGGGAGAAGGCGCTGTTCCGCCGGCTGCCGTGGGCGATGAAGCTGCATCGCGCGTCGATCTACCTGCGCTACGAATCGCGCGCGATCGCGTTCACGCGCCTGCACAAGGTGATGAAGGTTGCAGTCGGCCGGCCGTTCCACAAGCTGCTCGCACGCGACGTGCCGGACCCGGCGCTGCGCGCGCGGCTCACGCCCGACTACCCGATCGGCTGCAAGCGCATCCTGCTGTCGAGCGACTACCTGGCCGCGATGAGCCGCGACAACGTCGAGCTCGTCACGCAGCGGATCCGGCGCGTCACGGAGGACGGCATCGAGACCGTCGACGGCGTGCACCATCCGGTCGATGCGATCGTCTACGGCACGGGATTCGCGGCGACCGAGTTCCTGTCGCCGATGCGCATCACGGGCCGCGACGGGCTCGACCTGAACGACGCATGGCGGCGCGGCGCGCAGGCGTATCTCGGGCTCACCGTGCCCGGCTTTCCGAACTTCTTCATGCTGTACGGCCCGAACACCAACCTCGGCCACAACTCGATCGTCTACATGCTCGAAAGCCAGATCGCGCACGTGATGCGCTGCCTGCACGCGATGCGGCTCGACGGCGCGCGCGCGATCGACGTCGACGCGCGCCGCTACCGGCGCTTCAACGTGCACGTGCAGCAGCGGCTCGAAGGATCGGTATGGAACAGCTGCAAGAGCTGGTACGTCGATGCGTCGGGACACAACAGCACGAACTGGCCGGGCTTCACGCTGACCTACCGGTGGATCACCCGCTTCACCGGGATGTCCGCCTACCGCTTCACGCATCCGTTGCCCGAGTCGGTCGCACCGACGCCCGACGTCGTGGTCGCGCCGCCCGCCGGACGGCTGGAGGCCCTCACTGCCGCATCGCTGCGCGGCTTCCTGCGCGTCGCGTTCCGGCCGCTGATCGGGCCGCCGTTCGGCGCGCGCATGCAGCGCCGCGTCGTCGCGCTGCTGTCACCGCTGATGCCGGGCACGGGCGGCACGCTGCGCTACCGCACGTCCGCGCATCGCGTGCCGGTCGAAGTCGTTGCGCCGAAGCACGGCGATTCGGGCGGCGCGATTCTCTATCTGCACGGCGGCGCTTTCTGTCTCGGCGGGCCGCATACGCATCGCGGCGTGACGACGCGGCTCGCGAAAGATGCCGGCCTGCCGGTGTGGGTGCCCGATTACCGGCTGGCCCCCGAGCATCCGAGCCCGGCCGCGCTCGACGATGCGCTGGCCGTCTATGACGCGATGCGCGCGCAGGGCCATGCGCC
>NZ_CAJNKE010000592.1 GCF_905232215.1 Burkholderia sp. LMG 13014 | reverse complement strand
TCATTCGACCGGATGCAGATCCTGCAGCAGCGTCGGCACGAGCTCCGACACCGTCGGGTGGATGTGCATCGCGCGGCTGATCGTCGTGTACGGCGCGCCGGCTGCCATCACGTCGAGCATCCCGTGCACGACTTCGTCGCCCGTCACGCCGAGGATCGACGCGCCGAGGATCGCATGGCTGTCCGCGTCGACGATCACCTTCATGAAACCCTGGCTCTCGCCTTTTTCCACCGCGCGGCCGACACGCGTCATCGGGCGCGTGCCGACCAGCAGCCGGCGGCCCGTCTGCTTCGCCTCCGCGAGCGTCATGCCGACGCGGCCGAGCGGCGGATCGATATACATCGCGTATGCCGTGATGCGGTCGGACACCTTGCGCGGATCACCGTCGAGCAGGTTGGCCGCGACGATCTCGTAGTCGTTGTACGCGGTGTGCGTGAATGCGCCGCGCCCGTTGCAGTCGCCGAGCGCCCAGATGCCGGGCACGTTGGTGCGCAACTGCTCGTCGACCTCGATATAGCCGCGTGCGTCGATCGCGACGCCCGCACGGTCGAGCCCGAGATCGTCGGTGTTCGGCACGCGTCCGACCGCGAGCAGCAGGTGCGAGCCCGCGACCTCGCGACCGCCGCCCGCGCAGTCGAGGCCGACCGCGATGCCGTCGCCTTCGCGCCGCGCGCTCAGGCAGGTCGCATCGAGCTGCACGTCGATCCCTTCGTTTTCGAGAATCTCGCGCACGGCCTGCGACACGTCCTCGTCCTCGCGGCGGATCAGGCGCGCGCCTTTCTCGACGATCGTGACCTTCGACCCGAAGCGGCGATACATCTGGCCGAATTCGAGCCCGACATAGCTGCCGCCGACGATCACGAGATGCTCGGGCAGGAAGTCGACGTCCATCATCGTCGAGTTGGTCAGGTACGACACCGAGTCGAGGCCCGGCATGGTCGGCACCTGCGCGCGCCCGCCGACGTTGATGAAGATGCGTTCCGCTTCGAGCAGCGCATCACCCACGCGCACCGCGTCGGCGCGCTCGAATCGGGCGTGACCCTGAAACACGGTCGCGTTCGCGAGGCCGCGCACCCATTGCTCGACGCCGTGGTTCGAGCGGCCGGAGATCTGGTCCTTGCGCGCCTTCACGGCTTTCATGTCGACGCTGACGGGGCCGACCGACACGCCGTATTCGCCGGCGCGTCGCGCGAGCTGCGCGGCGTATGCGCTCGCGATCAGCGTCTTGGTCGGAATGCAGCCGGTGTTCACGCAGGTGCCGCCGAAGCGGCCGCGCTCGATGATCGCGACCTTCATCCCGGCGGCGGACAGCCGCGCGGCGAGTGGCGGCCCGGCCTGCCCGGTGCCGATGACGATCGCGTCGAAGTGTTGCGTCATGACGTCCTCCTGGGCGGGTGCAGCGAGGGAACGCGTGCGGGCGAGCCGCGTGCGATGCCGGCGCACGGTCGCGCGACGGCGAGCGCTTATGGTAGTCCTGTTGGCGTGCGCTCGCGAGCGCGGGCACGGCGGGAGAGGCAGGGCATGACGACGTCTGGCCGTGCCCGCGCCGGCCGGCGTGCGATGCAACCGGTTGCTGCGCGTTGCCCCGGCCGCGTCAGTCCTTGCGTTGCCACTGACTGAACGACACCGGCCGGTGCGCGTCGGCGCGCGTGACGGTGACGTGGTCGGGCTGGTCGTCGAGCGGAAACGATTCGGTGACGATCCGGTTCGAAAACAGCCACCCGTGCGTGTGCGGGTCGTAGCGGAACGTCACGTAGTCGCTCCAGTGCTGCCCGCATGCGACGAAGTTCTGCACGGTGAAGTAGCGGCCTTTTACGGCAAAGCCGTTGTCGGCGGCATCTTCGGGATCGAACGGGTCGCACTGGCCGCCTTCGTTCGCGCGCAGCACGACCTGGTCGTTGCGCGCGACGAGCCGGAACGCGTGATCCGGTTGTTCCTCGAAGATCAGCAGCGGACGCGGCGACGGCTGCTCGCGCGTATCGACCGCCCGATGCACGACGACGAGGAAGCTGTGCCGCCCGTTGTCGAGATCCGGCCCGGCATGCGCGAGCAGCGGCTCGTAGCCGGCGGGCAACTGCGCGGCGATCGATTTCGGCAGGTCGCCCGCGCGGGCGTCGAGCGACAGCGCGGCGAGCAGCGGGAGGAGCACGAAGGGCAGGCGGGAAACGCGCATGACGGGGTGTCCGGTCGAAAGGAGGGAAGAGGTGCCGACGGCGTGGCGGTTACACATCCCGCCCGAGAAACTCGGTGCCTGGCACCGGATTGAACGCGACGGGCGGCGCGGGCGTGAAGCCGAGCGACGCATACAGTTGCCGCGCGGCGACGAACTCGGGCAGCACGTCGAGGCACATGCGCGCGTAGCCAGCCGCCTTCGCGTCGCGCAGCAGCCGTTCGACCAGTTGGCGGCCGACGTTCAGCCCGCGCGCTTCGGGGCGCACATAGACGCGCTTCATCTCGCACGTCGTGTCGTCGATCGCGCGAAACGCCGCGCAACCCACCGCGCGCTCGCCGTGCCACGCGAGCAGCAGCAGCCCGCGCGGCGCCGCGTACTGGCCGGGCAGGGCGGCGATCTCGGGCTCGTAGTCCTGGAATTCGAGGCTGACGGTGGGGCTGGCGATGTACTCCCGGAAGATCGCCTCGACGGCGCGGGCGTCGTCGGGATAGCGGGCGGCGCGGATCTCGATCATGGGTGGCGGCGCGAATGACGGGAAAGAGGGCCAGCATAGCAGCGCAAGGCGGCTTTCGGCCATGCGCGAAGCGTGCCAGAATCAGCCGCTCGACCGTCGGAAACGACACGCAGGCGTCGGCGATTCGGCGTCGCTCACCAAGGAGACTTCGATGACTGCATCGGCTGCCGTACTCGCCATCCTGGCTGCGCTGTTTCTCGGCGCAATGATTCCGGGCCCGAGCTTCGTGCTGGTTGCCCGCAATTCGATCGGGCTGTCGCGCCGCGACGGGCTCGCCACCGCGCTCGGCATGGGCATCGGCGGCATCGTGTTCGGCGGCGTCGCGCTGGCCGGGCTCTATACGCTGCTGCAGGCGGTCGAATGGCTGTACGTGGGCCTCAAGGTGGCGGGCGGCGCGTACCTGATCTACATGGCGTCGAAGATCTGGCGCGGTGCCGACCGGCCGATCGCGATGGACGATCCGCAGGCGATGGCCGGCGGCAGCGCGCGCAAGTCGTTCTGGACCGGCCTCACGACCCAGCTCAGCAACCCGAAGACGGCGATCTGGTACGGCAGCATCTTCGCGGCGCTGCTTCCGCAGCATCCGCCGGTGTGGTGCTATCTGGCGCTGCCGCCGCTCGTGTTCGGCGTCGAGTTCGGCTGGTACACGATCGTCGCGCTGTGCTTTTCCACGCGCCGGCCGCGCGAGCTTTACCTGCGCGCGAAGAAGTGGGTCGACCGCGTCGCGGCCGGCGCGATCACGCTGCTCGGGCTGCGATTGATCCTGAACGCGCCGAAAGCGGGGATCTGACCGCTTCCATTTCTGATCCGCGTCGAACGGTGGCTGGCCATTTCCGTGGCTGGCTGCCGAAGTGCCGAAGTGCCGAAGTGCCGAAGTGCCGAAGTGCCGGAGTGCCGAAGTGCCGTC
>NZ_CAJNKE010000591.1 GCF_905232215.1 Burkholderia sp. LMG 13014 | reverse complement strand
CCAGTCGCGCACCGACACGAGCCACGCGGCCAGCGGGGCCATCGTCATCGGCGCCATCCCCATCCCAGCCGACACGAGCGACACCGCCAGGCTGCGGTGCGTGTCGAACCAGCCGGTCACGCACGCCATCATCGGCGCGAATATCGCGGCGGTCGCGCCGCCGACGGCGAGGCCGAAAGTCAGCTGGAACGCGAGCAGCGACGGCGCACGGCTCGCCAGCGCCAGGCTTGCCGACAGGAGCACGGCGCCCGTGATGACGACCGGGCGCGTGCCGATGCGATCCGACAGGCTGCCCCACCCCATGCTCGCGAAGGCCATGGCAATGAAGCCGAGCGTCATCGCGCCGGAAATGCCGGTCATCGACCAGCCGGTGTCGCGCGCGATCGCGCGCAGGAACACCGGCAGCGAAAACATCGCGCCGACCGCGATGCAGCCCATCAGGCCGCCCGCGGCGACGATCACCCAGCGGTATCGGGAATCCGGCATGGCGTGGCTCCTTTTCGTGACGGCAATGCCCGGGAACCGGGTGCCACCTGCGTGGCGTCCTGCCCGGTCGACATGGATACGACGGGCGACGCATCGGGAAATCGACATGCGCGGGACGCGCACCGACGAATTTTTTGTGGTCCGCCACTCCGCTCCGCCCGCAACCGGCGAATCGGGCCGACACCGCGACGCGGATCGTCCGGTCGGTCTGTCCCCTGCCAGCACGCTTTTCGGGAATCGGAAAGTCCAAATCAGAAATCGTTGGTTGGGACCCGAGAGCGCGCTGACTACACTCGAGCGATCTTGTCATAACAAGTTGACCGATGACCTCACCCAACGTCGTGCCGCTGTCGGCGGCTCCGCTCTACGTGCAGATCAAGGACACCCTGCGCGCGCGCATTCTCGACGGCACCTATGCGCCGCACAGCCGGATGCCTTCCGAGCACGATCTCTGCGCGATGTTCGACGTCAGCCGTATCACGGTGCGCCAGGCGCTCGGCGATCTGCAGAAGGAAGGACTGCTGTTCAAGCTGCACGGCAAGGGCACCTTCGTGTCGAAGCCGAAGGCATTCCAGAACGTGACGTCGCTGCAGGGCTTCGCCGAGGCGATGTCGTCGATGGGCTACGAGATCGTCAACCAGGTGCGCAGTTTCCGCACCGTCAAGGCCGACCGCCATCTCGCGACGAAGCTGAACGTGCCCGAAGGCGCGCCGCTCGTCGAGATTCATCGCGTGCGGCTGCTGAATCGCGAGCCGGTGTCGCTCGAACAGACCTGGGTGCCCGAAGCCGTCGGCAAACGCCTCGCGGGCGCCGATCTCGCGACCCGCGACATCTTCCTGGTCCTGGAAAACGACTGCGGCATCCCGCTCGGCCATGCCGACGTGTCGATCGACGCGATTCTCGCCGACGACGAGATCGTCGATGCGCTGCATGTCGAGGAAAGCAGCCCCGTGCTGCGCATCGAGCGCCTCACGCATGACGCGTCGGGCGCACCGATCGACTACGAAATTCTCTACTTCCGCGGCGACGCCTTCCAGTACCGGCTGCGCATCGACCGGCAGAAGCCGCGCAAACCTGCAAGGACACAACGATGACTACCCATGTGCTCGAATACGACATCGTCGTGGTCGGCGGCGGCACGGCCGGCCCGATGGCGGCGATCAAGGCGAAGGAACGCGACCCGTCGCTGCGCGTGCTGCTGCTCGAAAAAGCGCACGTGAAGCGCAGCGGCGCGATCTCGATGGGGATGGACGGCCTGAACAATGCGGTGATCCCCGGGCATGCGACACCCGAGCAGTACACGCGCGAGATCACCATCGCCAACGACGGGATCGTCGACCAGGAAGCCGTGCATGCGTATGCCACGCACAGCTTCGCGACGATCGAGCAGCTCGACCGCTGGGGCGTGAAGTTCGAAAAGGACGGCACCGGCGACTACGCGGTGAAGAAGGTCCACCACATGGGCGCATACGTGCTGCCGATGCCCGAAGGCCACGACATCAAGAAGGTGCTGTACCGGCAGCTGAAGCGCGCGCGCATCGCGATTACGAACCGGATCGTCGCGACGCGCGTGCTGACCGATGCACAGGGCCGCGCGAGCGGCGTGCTCGGTTTCGACTGCCGGACGGCCGAGTTCCACGTGATCCGCGCGAAGGCCGTGATCCTCTGCTGCGGCGCGGCCGGCCGCCTCGGCCTGCCGGCATCGGGCTACCTGATGGGCACCTACGAGAACCCGACCAACGCAGGCGACGGCTACGCGATGGCCTATCACGCCGGTGCCGCGCTAGCGAACCTCGAATGCTTCCAGATCAATCCGCTGATCAAGGACTACAACGGCCCCGCGTGCGCGTACGTGACGGGCCCGCTCGGCGGCTTCACCGCGAACGGCAAGGGCGAACGCTTCATCGAATGCGATTACTGGAGCGGCCAGATGATGTGGGAGTTCTACCAGGAACTGCAAAGCGGTAACGGCCCCGTGTTCCTGAAGCTCGACCATCTCGCGGAAGAAACGATCCAGACCATCGAGCAGATCCTGCATACGAACGAGCGGCCGAGCCGCGGCCGCTTTCACGCGGGGCGCGGCACCGACTACCGGCAGCAGATGGTCGAAATGCACATTTCCGAGATCGGCTTCTGCAGCGGCCACAGCGCATCCGGCGTGTATGTGAACGCACGCGCGGAGACGACCGTGCCGGGGCTCTACGCGGCCGGCGACATGGCGGCCGTCCCGCACAACTACATGCTCGGCGCATTTACGTACGGCTGGTTTGCCGGGCAGAACGCGGCCGACTACGTGGCCGGCCGTGCGCATGCACCGGTGGACGACGAACAGGTCGCCGCCGAACGCACCCGCGTGCTTGCGCCGCTGTTGCGCGAGCGCGGCCTGGCGCCAGCGCAGGTCGAATACAAGCTGCGCCGCATGGTGAACGACTATCTGCAACCGCCGAAGGTGACGCGCAAGATGGAAATCGGGCTGCAACGCTTTGACGCCATTACTGAGGATATCGAATCGATAAAAGCCGATCATCCGCACGAACTGATGCGCGCCGCCGAGGTACGCGCGATCCGCGACTGCGCGGAAATGGCCGCGCGCGCGTCGCTGTTCCGCACCGAGAGCCGCTGGGGTCTGTACCACCATCGCGTCGACTTCCCGCAGCGCAACGACGCCGAGTGGTTCTGCCACACGTGGCTGAGCAAGAGCGCCGACGGCGCAATGCGCAGCGAGAAGCGCGCGGTCGAACCCTACGTCGTACCGCTCGCCGACGACGAGCGCAGCGCCTACGCGCATCTGCGCATCCGCGAACCGGCCGCACCCGCGGCCACCCTCTGAGGAATCCTGCCGTGTCCCATACGCCGTATGACATCTTCCTGCGCAGCAGCGCGCCCGTCACGATCGACGAGGATCGGTGCATCGCCGACAAGGGCTGCACCGTCTGCGTCGACGTGTGCCCGCTCGACCTGCTCGCGATCGACGTGACGAAAGGCAAGGCCTATATGCAGTTCGACGAGTGCTGGTACTGCATGCCGTGCGAGCGCGACTGCCCGACCGGTGCGGTCAAGGTCGACATCCCGTACCTGCTGCGCTGATCGTGTGCGCGGCAGGCTCTCACCCTCCCCCG
>NZ_CAJNKE010000590.1 GCF_905232215.1 Burkholderia sp. LMG 13014 | reverse complement strand
GCGCGGACACGAGCGTCGCGTCGGCTTGCTCGACCAGTGCCTTCGCGCGGCTTGCGTCGGAGTGCGCCTGCGCAACGCGTGCCCGCTGCAGCGCGACGCGCACGTCGAAATCGCGCGGGTCGAGGCGGACGAGCGGGGCACCCGCGTGCACGAACTGGTTGTCGTTCACCAGCACGCGCTCGACCGTGCCGGCCACACGTGGCGAGATCACATGCAGGTGGCCCGTCACGTACGCGTCGTCGGTGCCGCGGTCATGCGCGTCGAATTCATAGACCAGCAGCGCGACGAGCAGCAGCGCCGATCCGGCGATCAGTACGGCCGGCCACTTGCGCGATCGCGCGGTGGAAGTGGCCGGCGTGTCCGGCGAGTTCGGGGTCACGGTCGGGATACTCCATCAAACAGGCAGGGTTTGTCACATCGCGCTATGCTTGCGCGAGCTTTTTGTGCGGGAGCCGCTCGACGATGAACACCACGTTCGCCCCTGGTGGCGCGACACCGGGACTGGCCACGACGCCAGCCTCCGATATACCGACGTTTCGCTCGATCGCCGCGATCGTCGCCGTGCTGCTCGGCGCGATCATCTCGACGCTGACGTCGCGCATCACATCGCTCGGGCTCGCCGACGTGCGCGGCGCGCTCGGCGTCGGGTTCGACGAAGGCGCGTGGATCAACACGGCGTTCATCGCGTCGCAGATGTTCGTCGGACCGCTCGCGATCGCCGCGGCCTTCGTGTTCGGCACGCGTCGCGTGCTGCTGGCGGGCGCCGCGATTTTTCTGGTGGTCGAAAGCGTGCTGCCGCTGTGTACGAACTTCGGCACGTTCATCGTGTTCCAGAGCCTCGCCGGCTTCGCGTCCGGCGTGTTCGTGCCGCTGACCGTCGGGTTCGTCGTCCGCACGCTGCCCCCGCGGCTGATTCCGTTCGGCATCGCCGCGTATGCGATGAACCTCGAGATGTCGCTCAACCTGTCGGCGACGCTTGAAGGGTGGTACAGCGAACACCTGAGCTGGCGCTGGCTGTTCTGGCAGAACGCGCTGCTGACCGTGCCGTTCATCGTCTGCCTGACGCTGTCGCTGTCCAACGAGCCGATCAAGCGTTTCGCGTCCGGCATCGACACGCGCGGCATGCTGCTCGGCGCCGGCGGGTTCGCGTGCCTGTGCATTGCGCTCGATCAGGGCGAGCGGCTGTTCTGGTTCCAGTCGCCGCTGATCGTCGCGCTGCTGGGCATCGGCATCGTGATGGTGGCGGCGTTCCTGATCCACGAACTGGCGTCGCGACGGGCCGGGCTCGATCTCGGCTACCTCGCGCTGCCCAACGTGGCGTTGTTGATCCTGCTCGTCGGCCTCGTGCGCTTTACCGTGCTCAACACGAGCTTCATTCCGTCGGCGTTTCTGGCAAGCACCTACGGGCTTCGCCCGCTGCAGATCGGCGATACGCTGCGCTGGATCGCGATTCCGCAGTTGCTGTTCGCGCCATGCGTCGCATGGTTGCTGCAACGCGTCGATCCGCGCCGGCTGATCATGGCCGGCTTCGCGATGGTGGCGGTCGCGTTCGCGCTTGGCGCGCAGCTCACGTCCGCGTGGGCCGAGCCTGACTTCATCCCGTCGCAGCTGCTTCAGGCGCTGGGGCAGACCATGGCGCTCACCTCGGTCGTGTTCTTCTTCGGCAAGCATGTGACGGCCGAGCATGTGCTGACCTTCGGTGCCGTCGTGCAGACGACGCGCCTGCTGAGCGGGCAGCTCGGCACGACATCGATCGCGGTGATCCAGCGCATCATGGAGGCTACCCATTCGAATCTCGTCGGTCTGCATGTCACGCTGTCGGATCCGCAAACGCTGGAGCGCCTGCGGGCCGGCGCGGCGTCGCTCGTGTCGCACGGCGCGACCTTCGCGACGGGCGACCAGGCGACGTATGCGCTGCTCGACCGGGCGGTCCGCGTCCAGGCGACCACGCTAGCGCTGGCCGACAATTTCCATGTCGCGACGGCTTTCGCGGTCACGGGAGTGTTGATCGCGATGCTGCTCCGGCCGGCGCGTGCGCCATGAACCCCCGAAGCCGGATCGGCGTATGTCGCGCATCGACGATCTTAACGATCGCGCATGCCGCAACGGAATGGCGGCGACCTGAAAAATCCTGAAACGTGCTAAAAGGCGCGCCGGCGCGATTGTCCGGCGCGCCGCGCGGCGCCGCTTACGCCTTCAGGAACTCGAGCAGCTCGGCATTGATCCGGTCGGCATTGACGACACACATCCCGTGCGATCCGCCGGGGATCACCTTGAGTTGCGCGTGCTTCACGATCTTCGCGGACAGGCGACCCGAATCGTCGATCGGCACGATCTGGTCGTCGTCGCCGTGCAGGATCAGCGTCGGGACGTCGATCTTCTTCAGGTCTTCGGTGTAGTCGACCTCGGAGAATTCCTTGACGCACAGATACTGGCCGTAAGCGCCGCCCATCATGCCCTGCGCCCAGAACGCGTCGATCGTGCCTTGCGACACTTTGGCATCCGGACGGTTGAAGCCGAAGAACGGCACGGCGAGATCCTTGTAGAACTGCGAGCGGTTCTCGGCGACGTTCTTGCGGATACCGTCGAATACGTCTATCGGCAGGCCGCCGGGATTGGACGCCGATTTCACCATTTGCGGCGGCACGGCGCCGATCAGCACGGCCTTCGACACGCGCTTCGTGCCGTGGCGTCCGATGTAGTGCGCGACTTCGCCGCCGCCGGTGGAATGGCCGACGAGCGTTGCTTCGCGCAGGTCGAGCGTATTCATCAGCGCGGCGAGATCGTCGGCATACGTGTCCATGTCGTTGCCAAGCGACGGCTGGCTCGAGCGGCCGTGACCGCGGCGGTCGTGCGCGATCACGCGGTAGCCGTGCTGCACCAGGAACAGCATCTGCGGGTCCCACGCGTCGGCACACAGCGGCCAGCCGTGCGAGAAGACGACCGGGCGGCCGCTGCCCCAGTCCTTGAAGTAAATCTGCGTACCGTCTTTCGTGGTGATCGTGTTCATCGCATGGGCTCCTTGATGGCCGGAAGCGGCGTGTTTCGGGGCGGCGGCTGCAGCTGCGGCCGGCAGCGCGGCAGCTGCAACGGCGGTCGCGCCGGCGAGCAGCATGTCTCGGCGGCGTGCCGAGGGAACGGCGTCGGTATCTGCGGGACGCATTGAGGCTCCTTGAACGTGCGGTACAACGATGCCGCATTGGATGGATGGTTCGGTTCTGCCCGCATGCGGCAATCCTGCCGGCAGCCGGCGTGCGTTCGCGGTTGCGGGCCGGCCGGCACGCATGGGTAGCAAACGAACACCGACGGGAGCCTATCGCGGGGCCATGCGGTCTGTACTGAAATCGCGCTGAATTGTCTTGAATGCGGCGGCGCACGCGCCGCACCCCGCGAATGCACCTGCCAGAAAAATTCAGCATGGAATCAAGACTCTTCAGCGTCGGCCCGTTATCGTCAGCGTCAGGTCATCCCGTCGCTAGTCGCTACCGGTTCGCGTCGAAGGATGACGTTCGCGATGTGGGTGGATGCACGACATCCGCACCCTTCGCCACTTGCCCGGATACGCCGCCATGGACGCATTCAATCGCTGGGAGCACGTGATGACGCTGCTCG
>NZ_CAJNKE010000589.1 GCF_905232215.1 Burkholderia sp. LMG 13014 | reverse complement strand
GTTCGCGGACGCGACGGGAATGTCGCCGCTCGCGTGGCTGATTCGCGAACGCGTGAACGTCGCGAAGGACCTGCTCGAAGCGCATCCCGCGCTGTCGCTCGCGCAGGTCGCGGCGCGCGCGGGGTTCGGTTCCGAGGAGTCGCTGCGCCGGCATTTCCGGCGCGTCGCGGCGACGAGCCCGGCCGCGTACCGGCGCGGGATGGATCGTGACGTAAGATTGCAGGACGCTTGAGCGCCGTGCATCCGCACGGTGGCGGCTTTCGTACCCGGTGGCGCATCGCCTGACCGGGGCATTCCGGACGAAAGCGGAATCAAACAACAACATGACACTCAGAGAGAACCTCGGCTTCGGCTTCATGCGCGATGACGCGCACGTGTATTGCCATGACGAACCGTTGCGGGACCGCGACGGCAACCTCATCGAAGGCATCGTGATCGACGGCTTCCGGCCGTTGTCCCAGTATCTGGCGACGGACGGCGTGCGCGCCTACGCGCGCACGTTCACGTGGTTGCGCTTCACCGTGCTCGACGTCGACGCCGCGACGTTTCGACGGCTGGACGAATCGCATGCCGTCGACGCGAACCATGTCTACTTCCAGAACCGCAAGCTGGCCGGCGCGTCGCCTGCGCGCTTCCGGTTGCTGAACGATGCATGGGGGCACGACGACCGCTACCTGTATCACTACGGCAAGCGCAAGCGCGGCGCGGATCCCGCGACGCTGCGGTGGGTCGGCGCGTATCTGGTCGATGCGCAGCGGGTCTGGTATGGCGGGCGGGAACTCGAAGGCGCCGATGCGGCGAGCTTCGTCAGCGCGGACGAGGTGGCGCAGGATCTCGCGACCGACCGCGTGCGGCCGTACCGATACGGGCACGCGGCCGATCCCGGCCCGCGTGAGAAGTGGGAGCGCGACTGGTCGCCGTTTTTTGCCGCGCGTCCCGACTTGCAAGGCTACTGGTGGCACACGCTGGTCGGGCAGGCCGTGGCGGATACGCCGGCGCGGGAACTCGGCGGCGGGTATCGGGTAGTCGGCAACCAGGTGTATTTTCAAGACCTGCCGCTGCTCGAACCGGATGCTGCGACGGTCCGGTGGCTCGGCGATTCGTTCATCGCCGACCGGTCGCGACTCTACTCGTACGCGGAGTATCACACCGGCTTTCTCGACGGCGGCCCGCTTCCGGGCGATCCTGCGCGGTGGCGACATCTGTCCGGGCCGTGGTATCAGGCCGGCGACCATTGCTTTCGGAAGCAGTGGCACGGTCATGCGGAAGCCGCGAAGGTCGACGGCAAGACATTCGAAGTCCTGAACGACACCTATGCGAAGGATCGCAATGGCGTGCTGTGCATGCTGGTGCGCAAGCGTGGCATCGATCCCGCCCGGATCGAAACCGTCGGCGACGACTACCTGCGCGATGGCGGCCGGTTGTTCTATTTCGGCAAGGAAGTGAAGGCCCGGTTCGATGCCGCGACCGCCGAAGTCGTCGGGCCCGACTTCCTGCGCGACGGGCAGGGGCGGTTGCTGCAGGGCAACCAGCCGTATCGGCGCGGTGTCGATGGCGCGACGCTCGCGTTCCTCTCCGAGTATTTCGCACGGGACCGTGCGCGGGTCTACGTCTATTACCACGGTGCCGAACTCGTGCCGCTGCCGGGCGTCGATCCGGCCGGCTTTCACCTCGAGCAGCCGGATATCGGCACGGACGGCCGCCGCCGCTACGTGTATCAGGCATGGCTTGCTGCGTGGCGCGTGCGGCACCGGTCGCCGATGCCCGACTACGTGCCGCCGGATTACGTGGCGCCCGAAGCGGGCGCGCAGGTCGCTGCCGGCCCGGCGCCCGAATCGGTATCGGCGCATGCGTCGTCGCAAGCGCCGCTCGCCGGGACGGTTGCGGCTCGTCACGCGTGCGTGCTCGAATGGACGCGCGACGCGACGGGTGAACTGCGCCTCGTCGTGGCCGGCGAAGGATTCTGCGACATCTGGGATCTGGCGCAGCGACGGGTGGTCGCGTCGTTCGAACTGCCGCGTCCGTTCGTGCCGGACGAAGCGGAGGCGACGGTCATGGACGGGCTGCGCAACGTGCCGGTGAGCGCATCGGTCGATGCGGCGCTGTCGACGCTGATCGTCGCGTACTGGGACAACACGGCGCTCTACCGGGTCGACGCCGCGAGCGGCGCGGCGGACGTGTGCTGGCGCGCCGAAAGCCGGTACGACGATCTGGAGCGGGTTCACCTGTCGCCCGACGCGCGCGAAGCGTGGGTGCGCATCCGCAACCGGCTCTACCGTGTGCCGCTCACCGACGGCGGCACGCTCGACGTGCTCGATTACGACATGGCTGACCAGCGCTTCCAGGATGCGCCGTTCGCGGTTAGCGCCGGCCGGCGTCGCCGTGCGTTCGCACGGGACGCGGCGTTGACGGTGCGTACGGAGGGCGAAGCCGATTGTGAATGGCCGGGGGCGGACAACGGCTTCCCTTGCGCGTTTTCCGACGACGGCGCCCGCGTGCTGACGCGCGATGCGAAATTCGTGTTGCGCGAGTTCGAGGTCGGCAGCGGCAAGCGGCTCGCGTTGTATCGCGGCGGCTGGTGCGAGCGCCAGTGGTTCAAGAGCCAGGCTGGCTGGATCGACGGGCGTCCGGTGTTTGCCGGCCTGCCGAAGGCCGGGCGCGGCGTGGTCGATATCTGGGATGCGCTCGACGACCGGCTGCTGTTTCGCATCGAGGCCGCCGCGAGCGTACCCGAGCCGGACGCGGGCTGACGCGGTCGCGGCGATGTTTTCCGGCGTTCATGGAATGAACGTCGGGAGATTCTGCGGGCCACGCAACCGGCCGGCGCGATCGCGCCGTGGTGCGGCGAACGCAATGGCAGGCCCGATGATGCGGTCAGGGGCGTCGTTGATCGAAGAGGCGAGACGCACCCGGCCTCTTCGCAAGGCCGCCTTGTAACGTACTTTTTTTGTGACATTCGCTTCTTCTCCAAGGACGATTCCGATGACGATGCTGCCTTCCCGTTTGCCGCTGATCCAGGCCCCGATGGTCGGTTCGCTGAGCCCGCTTGCGATCGCGGTGTGCGAAGCCGGCGGGCTCGGCTCGCTCGCGTGCGCGGCGCTTGGCCCGCAGCAACTGCGCGACGAGATCGCGGCGATCCGCGCCAGCACGCCCGCACCGTTCAACGTGAACTTCTTCTGCCATACGCCGCCGGCGCCCGACGCCGAGGTCGATGCGCGCTGGCGTGCCGCGCTCGCCGGCTACTACGCGGAAGCCGCGCTCGATCCGGCCGACGTGAAGGGCGGCCCCGGCCGCGCGCCATTCGACGATGCGATGTGTGCGGTCGTCGAGGAATTGCGGCCGGCAGTCGTGAGCTTCCATTTCGGGTTGCCGGACGACACGCTGCTTGATCGCGTGCGGCGCACGGGCGCGCAGGTCGTGTCGTCCGCGACGACCGTCGAGGAGGCGCGCTGGCTGGATGCGCGCGGCGTCGACGCGATCGTCGCGCAGGGCGCGGAGGCCGGCGGTCATCGGGGGATGTTCCTGACCGACGACATTCACGCGCAACCGGGCCTGTTCGCGTTGCTGCCGCAGATCGTCGATGCAGTGCGCGCACCGGTGATCGCGGCCGGC
>NZ_CAJNKE010000588.1 GCF_905232215.1 Burkholderia sp. LMG 13014 | reverse complement strand
AGGCCGGCGTGGCGGTCACGCGAATCGGTACAATACGCGGCTTGTCCGCGCCGTCGGAGCGGCCCGCGATCGCGTGGCGCGACGCCACCGGCGCGCCCCTGGCTCTCACGTTGCACGGTTTCGACCACTTCCATGCAGACTGACCCGACGCCCGCACCGCAGGCGACCGAGCCCGGCGCCCCGCCGCGCCCGACCGCGCGCTTCATGCTGTCGCATCCGGCGCATATCGTGTCGCTCGGCTTCGGCAGCGGGCTCGCGCCGCTCATGCCCGGCACGGTCGGCTCGCTGTTCGGCTGGCTCAGTTTCGTCGTGCTCAACCGCTACCTGACGGTGCCCGAATGGTGGGCGCTGATCGCCGTCGGCTTCGTGGCGGGTACGTGGCTCACCGGTTTCACCGCGAAGAAGATGGGGACGGCCGATCCGGGCGCCGTCGTCTGGGACGAGATCGTCGCGATCTGGCTCGTGATGCTGTTCGTCACGCCCGCGACCTTCGTCGGCCAGCTGTGGGCGTTCGTCGCGTTCCGCTTCTTCGACATGCTCAAGCCGCCGCCGATCCGCTATTTCGACCGCCGCCTGAAAGGCGGGCTCGGCATCATGGTCGACGACCTGGTCGCCGCGTTCATGACGCTGCTCGTGATCGCCCTGTGGCGTTCCGTCGTCGGCTGACCGTTTTTCCCGACTCCCGTTTCCCGACGCGCATGCCAACCGATTCCGTCGTCCACCAGCTTGCGATCCGCGCAGGCAACAAGCTGCGTGACGAGCACCTGACGCTCGCCACCGCCGAATCCTGCACCGGCGGCATGATCGCCGCGGCGATCACCGACATCTCCGGCAGCAGCCAGTGGTTTGAGCGCGGCTTCGTCACGTATTCGAACCAGGCCAAGATCGAGATGATCGGCGTGCCGCCCGACCTGATCGACAAGCACGGCGCCGTCAGCGAGCCCGTCGCGCGCGCGATGGCCGAAGGCGCGCTGCGCAACAGCCGCGCGCAGGTCGCGCTGTCCGTCACCGGCATCGCGGGCCCGGCGGGCGGCAGCGAGAAGAAGCCGGTCGGCACCGTGTCGTTCGGCTGGAGCAACCGGCTGCATACCGACGTCGAGACGCTCGTGTTCAAGGGCGACCGCGAACAAATCCGCACGCAGGCGGCCGCGCATGCGCTGCGCGGGCTGCTGAAGCTGCTCGACGAGCGCGAGGGCTGATCGATCGACGGGCGCCCGCGGCGCCCTCGTCATCGCTTGCCGCTTACTGGATCGCGTCGGGCTTCACGACGATCCAGTTCTTGTCCGCCGTCACCGGCAGGCCGAGCGACTTCTGCTGCGCGGCCGATTCGTCCGACCACGCGCGGATCTGCGCCATCTGCTTGTCCTTCTTGTTCACCCATACGCGCACGCCGCCGCGCGCGATGTCGGTCGCGTTCAGCAGCATGTAGCCGTCGGACGTCGGCGTGTCGCCCGCGACGAGCACCGGCTTCTTCCACTGGTCGATCCAGCCGACGATCGAGCCGAGCTTGCCTTCGTACCAGGTCATCGGGTTCATCAGGAACGGCGTGATCACCAGGCTGCGGTTCGCGGCCTCGTCGTACTTGCCGGCCTTGATCTGCAGCCGCGACGTGGTCAGCGCGCCGGTCGCCGGGTTGCGCAGCAGCGTCGTCACGCCGATCACGTTCTGCGGCTTCACGTTGTAGCCGTACTTCGGGTCGGACAGCACGAGCCGCGCGAGCTCCTCGTGCGCGGCCGTCATTACGTAGACCTCGATGCCGTTCTCGCGCAGCGCGTTGTACAGCTCCTGCATCCCGCGGAAGAAGCGCGGCGGGTTCACCGTGCCGTCGACCACCTTGTCGCCCTGCCAGTAGCGGATCGGGATCGGCTTGCCGTCGGCGAGCATCGCGTCGACGTGACGCTTCAGGTCGGCCAGCGACTGCCCGGCGAACGCCTGCGCGATCCACGGGTAGCAGACCAGGTCGTCGATCTCGCACAGCCGGTAGTAATAGCTCGTCAGCGATTCCTTGTAGTCGGCGGCATCCTTGAACGGGATCAGCTTCAGCGACGGGTCGAGCGTGTCGCGCGTCAGCACGCCGCGGTTCTCGAGGTACGGCAGCAGCGACTCCTCGAGGTCGTAGCGGTAGGTCGTATTGTCGGCGTCGAACACCGCGTAGTCGCCGCGGTGCGCATGCGCGGCGATCATCGCGTTCAGCGCCTTCGCGCTGTCGGCCGGCCAGTGCGAGAGATCCGCCGCATGGGCGAAGCTCATGCACAACGATGCGGCAAGCGCGCTCAGAAGACGTCGGGACAGCTTGGGCATGGCGTCGCTCCTTTCTTGACATTTTCGTTACGGATCGATGACAAGCGGGAGCATCGCGCGATTGGCGCGCGGGGATGCGGTGCGGAAGCGACGGGAAGTTGTCCGGGTGCGCCAGTGCAGGCCGGGCGGGCGGAAGAGCGGGAAAACCGGAGGGAAGCGGCGGGCTCGCGCGTGGGAGCCCGCCGGAACCGGCTGCCCGGACGGGCAGCCGGCTCGATCCATCAACGATGCGCGTTGATCGTGTCGCGGGTCTTCTGCGCGGCGAGCGCCGCGGCTTCGGCGAAATCCTCGCCGTTGCTCGCGTACAGGATCGCGCGCGACGAGTTGATCATCATGCCGGTGCCGTCGGCCGTGCGGCCCGCGTTGACGGTCGCCTGCACGTCGCCGCCCTGCGCGCCGATGCCGGGAATCAGGAGCGGCATGTCGCCGACGATCCCGCGCACGATCTCGATTTCCTTCGGGAACGTCGCACCGACCACGAGGCCGAGCTGGCCGTTCTTCGCGTTCCACTTGTTCGCCGCGAGGTCGGCGACGACCTGGTACAGCGGCCGGCCGTTCGTGTCGAGGAACTGCAGGTCGGAACCGCCCGGGTTCGACGTGCGGCACAGCACGATCACGCCCTTGCCTTCGTGCTCGAAGTACGGCTCGACCGAGTCGTAGCCCATGTACGGGTTCACCGTGACGGCGTCCGCGCGATAGCGCTCGAACGCTTCGCGCGCGTACTGCTCGGCCGTGCTGCCGATGTCGCCGCGCTTCGCGTCGAGAATCACGGGCAGGCCCGGGTGCTGGAGGTGGATGTGCGCGATCAGGCGCTCGAGCTGGTCTTCCGCACGATGCGCGGCGAAGTAGGCGATCTGCGGCTTGAACGCGCTCGCGTATTGCGCGGTCGCGTCGACGATCTGCCGGCAGAATTCGAAGATCGCGTCGGGCTGGCCGTCGAACTGCACGGGAAAGCGCGACGGCTCGGGATCGAGGCCGACGCACAGCAGCGAATTCGTGCGCTGCCACGCGGCGCGCAGCGATTCGATGAAAGTAAGCGGGGAAGACATGGCGGATACTCGCGGCAAACCGTTGGTAGACCGCGTATTTTACCCGCGTCGCCGGCGCCCTTCGCGCGAAGCCGCATCGCTGCGTGCATCGGCACGCTCGACGGTGAACGAAAAACGCCGCGTGAGCCGCTCGCCCGGCGCGAGCAGCGTCATCCCGTGCGCGGCCGCGCCACCCGGCAGGTTCACCGCATTGATCGGATGATCGACCGGCTCGAAGCAGAAGAAATCCTCGCCGGGCGGCGTGTAGAGCACGTACGCGTCGGCGTCG
>NZ_CAJNKE010000587.1 GCF_905232215.1 Burkholderia sp. LMG 13014 | reverse complement strand
GAAGGCGCGGCGGCCAGCACGCTGGCGTCCGTCACGCGGCTCGGCTAGGATGCGCGAATTGTCCTGACGATTCGCGGGCCGCCCATGATCCGAAACGCCGCCTCTTCCGTCCTCCTCGAAGTGATCGCCACGACCGTCGGCGACGCGAAAGCCGCCGCCCGCGCAGGCGCCGACCGCCTCGAACTGGTGACCGCGATCACCGAAGGCGGGCTGACGCCGAGCGTCGGCCTGATCGAAGCCGTCGTGGCCGCCGTGCCGATTCCCGTCAATGTGATCGTGCGACCGCACAGCCGGTCGTTCGTGTACGACGCCGATGACCTGCGCGTGATCGAACGTGACGTGCGCGCGGCCGTCGCGGCCGGTGCGAACGGCGTCGTGTTCGGCGCGCTCGATGCACGCGGCGACGTCGATCTCGACGCACTGGCCCGCATCGCGGCCGCGGCGGACGGCCGCGCGCTAACTTTCCACCGCGCGTTCGACGTGTCGCGCGACCTCAACGCCGCATTCGACGCGCTGCTGCGCGTGCCGGCCGTCACGTCGGTGCTAACGTCGGGCGGCCATCCGTCGGTGCTCGACGCGGTCGCGACGATCACGCGGCTGGTGCGGCAGGCCGCCGGCTCGACCTGCACGGTGCTGGCGGGCTCGGGGCTCACGATCGATGCAGTCGGCGATTTCGTCCGCGCCACCGGCGTGCGTGCGGTGCATTTCGGTTCGGGCGTGCGGCCGCGCGGCGAGGTGCTGGCACCGGTCGATCAACCACTCGTCGAGCGCGTGCGCGCGGCGATCGACGGCGCGGCGGCACACGTGTGACACACACGCCGTACGGCGGCCGTACGCGCCGATACGGCACACCGGGACGCCATTCGGAACGGAGGAGCACATGACGGACGCATCACACGACACGCAGGACGGCACAGCCGACGACAGCGCGCCGGGCTGGGACGCGATCGACGGCGCGCTCGCGCGCGTCTATCCGGGGCAGGAGCCGAAGCACTACGCCACGCTGCTCAAGTGGCGGTTCGGCGGCCGCGATCCGCTCGACGGGATCAGTGTGTGGAAGCGCGCGGCACCCGTGCCGCACTGGCATTTCGTCACGTACGGGCTCTCCGAGCTGTATGCGAAGGAGTCGGACGATCCGGCCGTCAGTGGCTTCGGCTTCGAGCTGACGATGCGCGTCGCATGCGGCGCCGCCGACGAAGAGCCGCCGAACTGGGTGTTCAGCTTCCTGCAGAACCTCGCGCGCTACGTGTTCCAGAGCGGCAACGCGTTCGACGACGGTCACTGGATGACGGCCAACGGCCCGATTGCGCTCGATACCGATACGAAGCTCTGCTCGATGGGTTTCGCGTTCGATCCGGAGCTGCCGGCGATCGATACGCCGCACGGCAGTCTGGCGTTCCTGCAGATCGTCGGGTTGACGATCGACGAGGAGCGCGCCGCGAAGCGCTGGCGCACGCGCGCGCTGCTCGACACGCTGCTGCCGCATATGCCGCTGTGGGTGACCGATCTCGGCCGCGCGTCGCTGCTCGAGCGCGCGGACGTGCGTGCGCAGGTCGACGAGGGCACCCGGCGCGACGGCTCGTCGAGCGGCTCGCTGTTCACCGATGTGCTCGGATGGGAAACGCGCAAGCGGCTGCTGCGCGCGCCCGTGATCGAGATCACCGTCGGCGCACGGCAGGTCGAGGAACTCGTCACGCTGCTGCCGCTGCGATTGCCGTTCGACCGGCCGTTTCGCCTGGTCGGTCACAATGGCGCGGTGCGGTTCGTGCACGCCGATGCGAACGGTGTGACCGACGAGGACGGCACGCTGACGCTGCGGCTCACCGACGCGACGGTGCAGGCGCTGGCGCGCACGCTGCAGCCGCGCGCCGGCGAGTATGCGGTCGACGGGCTCGACGGCGTGCGCTGGCGGGTCGAGAAGACCGTGATCCGCGACGCGCAGGGCAACCCGGTGCAGACGATCGGATGAAAAAAAGCCGGGGCATGCCCCGGCTTTTTCGTGGGTACGCGGTGCTGCCGCTTACGCGTTCGCCGACATCGCGCCCGCGTCGCTCGAGCGGATACCGAGGCGCTCGAACAGCGCACGGTCCTTCTGCGATTGCGGGTTGCTCGTCGTCAGCAGCTGGTCGCCGTAGAACATCGAGTTCGCGCCGGCGAGGAAGCACATTGCTTGCAGCCCGTCGTCGAGTTGCTCGCGGCCGGCCGACAGGCGCACGACGGCCTTCGGCATCGTGATGCGCGCAACCGCGATCGTGCGCACGAATTCGAACGGGTCGAGCGCCGCGGTGCCTTCGAGCGGCGTGCCTTCGATCGCGACGAGGTTGTTGATCGGCACCGAATCCGGATACGGGTTCAGGTTCGCGAGCTGCGAGATCAGGCCCGCGCGTTCGCGGCGCGATTCGCCCATCCCGATGATGCCGCCGCAGCACACGTTGATGCCTGCGTCACGCACGCGATCGAGCGTGTCGAGGCGGTCCTGGTAGGTGCGCGTCGAGATCACCTGGCCGTAGAACTCCGGCGACGTGTCGAGGTTGTGGTTGTAGTAGTCGAGGCCCGCACTCGCGAGTTCCTGCGCCTGTTCGTCTTCCAGCATGCCGAGCGTCATGCAGGTCTCGAGGCCGAGTTCCTTCACGCCGCGCACCATCTCGGTCAGCGCCGGCATGTGGCGCTCCTTCGGGTTGCGCCACGCGGCGCCCATGCAGAAGCGGCTTGCGCCGTTCGCCTTCGCGGCACGCGCGGCGTCGAGCACCGCGTCGACGTCCATCAGCTTCTCGGCCTTCAGGCCCGTGTCGTGGTGCGACGACTGCGAGCAGTAGCCGCAATCTTCCTCGCAGCCGCCCGTCTTGATCGACAGCAGCGTCGACAGCTGCACCGCGTTCGCGTCGAAGTGTTCGCGGTGCACCTGCTGCGCGCGGAAGATCAGGTCGTTGAACGGCAGCTCGAACAGCGCGACGACGTCGGCGACGCGCCAGCGCTGCGAGGCCGGAGCGGCCACGGGAATCGCGTCGGGTTGCACGGTGGCGGCAGTTTGGGCTTGGGTCATGTCGTTTTCCTGTCCTGGACGGGGATGAGGGATCGGGGGATCGGGTTCTGGTGGGTCAATGCTGCGCGGCGCGCAGCGTATCGACGAGCGCGGCGATATCGAGCATCGCCGCGGCGGATTCGGGGGTGGCCGGGCTCATGTGCGGAATGCGGCCGAGCAGCGGTGCGCCGTGCTCGCGGGCGAGCCAGTCGCGCATCGTCGCGACGTTCTCGTCGGGGAACGACATCGCCGGGTCGACGTGGTTCGCGACCCAGCCAGCGAGCTTGAGGCCGCGCGCGGCGATCGCGTCGGCGGTGAGCAGCGCATGGCTGATGCAGCCGAGCCGCACGCCGACCACGAGCACGACCGGCACGCCGAGTGCGACCGCGAGATCGGCCATGTCCTGCGTGTCGTTCATCGGCACGCGAAAGCCGCCGGCGCCTTCGACGACGACGATCTCCGCGCGCGTCAGCGCTTCGCGATGGCACGCGACGATCGTGTCGATGTCGAGCGTCACGCCTTCCTGCGCGGCGACGATATGCGGCGCGGCCGGTGCTTTCAGCAGGAACGGCGTGCGCAGCTCGGGCGGCAGCACGA
>NZ_CAJNKE010000586.1 GCF_905232215.1 Burkholderia sp. LMG 13014 | reverse complement strand
CTGTATGCGCGAACGGATGCATGGTTCACGACGGGCGTTTAAACTCGAGCACTTGTTCTTTTGCGTCGGCGATGACGCATCGTGGCAAGCCGGCGACCGTTTCCCGCACGCGATGCGCGGCGGGACCGGCCATCATGGCGAGCACGAGATTCTTTCGCCGTGCCGCGCGCGATCGACGCGCGGCACGGCTTCGACAGCTTTGCATGGAACCCGGTGCGAAGCATGGAGCCGGCACGCTCGTGCTCGAGCATCACGCCGGTCGACATGAGCGCTGACGCGCCAACCCGGGCCGACCTCACACACAGACAGGAGTCACACGATGAAGACGAAAGCAGCGATTGCATGGAAGGCGGGCGCGCCGCTGACGATCGAGGAAGTCGATCTGGAAGGGCCGCGCGCAGGCGAAGTGCTGATCGAGGTGAAGGCGACGGGCATCTGTCACACCGACTACTACACGCTGTCGGGCGCCGATCCGGAAGGGATCTTCCCGGCGATCCTCGGCCATGAAGGCGCGGGCGTCGTGGTCGACGTCGGCCCCGGCGTCGGCACCCTGCGCAAGGGCGACCACGTGATTCCGCTCTACACGCCCGAGTGCCGCGAGTGCAAGTTCTGCCTGTCGCGCAAGACCAACCTGTGCCAGAAGATCCGCGCGACCCAGGGCAAGGGCCTGATGCCCGATGCGACGTCGCGCTTCTCGCTCGACGGCAAGCCGCTGTTGCACTACATGGGCACGTCGACCTTCTCGAACTACATCGTCGTGCCGGAGATCGCGGTCGCGAAGGTGCGTGAGGACGCGCCGTTCGACAAGATCTGCTACATCGGCTGTGGCGTGACGACGGGCGTCGGTGCGGTCGTGTACTCGGCGAAGGTCGAGGCGGGCGCGAACGTCGTCGTGTTCGGCCTCGGCGGCATCGGCCTGAACGTGATCCAGGGCGCGAAGATGGTCGGCGCGGACAAGATCATCGGCGTTGACATCAACCCGAAGCGCGTCGAACTCGCGAAGAAGTTCGGGATGACGCACTTCATCAACCCGAACGAAGTCGAGAACGTGGTCGACCACATCGTTCAGCTGACCGATGGCGGCGCCGATTACTCGTTCGAATGCGTGGGCAACGTGAAGCTGATGCGCCAGGCGCTCGAGTGCACGCACAAGGGCTGGGGCCAGTCGTTCATCATCGGCGTCGCGGCAGCCGGCGAGGAAATCAGCACGCGTCCGTTCCAGCTCGTGACGGGTCGCGAGTGGAAGGGCTCGGCGTTCGGCGGCGCACGCGGCCGTACCGACGTGCCGAAGATCGTCGACTGGTACATGGAAGGCAAGATCAACATCGACGACCTGATCACGCACACGCTGCCGCTCGAGCGGATCAACGAAGGCTTCGACCTGATGAAGGCCGGCGAGTCGATCCGCTCGGTCGTGCTGTACTGACCGGGAGCGCACCGCGATGCTCGAACTCGTTTCCTCGCATGCGTGCCACGGCGGCGAGCAGCGTTTCTACCGTCACGATTCGGCGGCCATCGGCCTGCCGATGAAGTTCTCGGTGTACCTGCCGCCGCAGGCCGCGCACGGCCGCGTGCCGGCGCTGTTCTATCTCGCGGGGCTCACCTGCACTGACGAGACGTTCGCGATCAAGGCCGGCGCGCAGCAATACGCGGCGCAGCACGGCCTCGCGCTCGTGATGCCCGATACGAGCCCGCGCGGCGCGGGCGTGCCGGGCGAGACCGACGCGTGGGACTTCGGCGTCGGCGCGGGCTTCTATGTCGATGCGACCGAAGCGCCATGGTCCGCGCATTACCGGATGGAGTCGTACGTGACGGGCGAGCTGCGCGCGCTCGTCGCGGCCGAGCTGCCGATCGACGGTGCGCGGCTCGGGATCTTCGGCCACTCGATGGGCGGGCACGGCGCGCTGACGCTCGCGCTGCGCCATCCGGGCCTGTACCGGTCGGTGTCGGCGTTCGCGCCGATCGCCGCGCCGACGCGCTGCCCGTGGGGCGAGAAGGCGTTCTCGGGCTACCTCGGCGACGATCGTGAAGCATGGAAGGCACACGATGCGAGCGAACTCGTCGCGCGCGCCGATGCGCCGAAGTTCGCGGACGGCATCCTCGTCGATCAGGGCCTCGCCGATCAGTTCCTCGCGAACCAGCTCAACCCGGACGTGTTCGAAGCCGCGTGCGCGAAAGCCGGCCAGCCGCTGACGCTGCGTCGTCATGCAGGCTACGACCACGGGTATTACTTCATCTCGACGTTCATCGCCGATCACATCGCGCATCACGCGCGCGTGCTCGCACGGTGAGCGGGCAGGGAAGCAGGTAACGCACACACGGCGCGCCGCACGATCGCGGGCGCAAAAAAAAAACGCCGGCGCTGCCCTCGGGCACGCCGGCGTTTTCATTTCCGACAAGCGGCGATCAGTGGCGCCGCAACAGGCTCGCGCCGTACACGAGCGCCGACAGCGCGGTAATCCAGAAGCTCGTTGGCCAGTCGGTGTGATACGCGAGCACGATGCCGAGCCACGCTTCGAACAGCGCGAACAGCGCGGCGAGCAGCACGCCGGTCGACAGCCGCGTCGTCACGTTCTGCGCGGCGGCAGCCGGCCCGACCAGCAGCGTGAACACCAGCAGCACGCCGACGATCTGCGTCGCCGCGGCCACTGCGAGCGCGCACACCGCGAGGAACAGCATCGACACCGCGCGCAGCGACACGCCCTTGGCTTCGGCCAGTTCGGGCTGCAGCGACGCGAACAGCAGCGGCCGCGCGATCAGCGCGAGCGCGAGCAGGCTCACGGCACCGATGCCGGCGAGCACCGCGAGCGTATCGTGGCTGACCGCGAGCACGTTGCCGAACAGCAGCGCGGTGACCTGGGTCGCGAACGACGTGTAGAAATGCAGGAACAGCAGGCCGAAGCCGAGCGCGCCCGACAGGATCACGCCGATCGCGACGTCGCGGCCCGCGAGCTTCTCGCCGAGCGCGCCCATCCCGATGCCGGCCGCGAGCGTGAAGCCGACCATCCCCCAGATCGGCGAAATGCCGAGCAGCACCGCGCCCGTCGCGCCGGTGAAGCCGACGTGCGACAGCGCATGGCCGGCGAAGGTCTGCCCGCGCAGCACCAGGAAGTAGCCGACGATGCCCGCGAGCACCGCGACGATCCCCGACGCCGCGAAGGCGTTGATCATGAAGTCGTATTCAAACATCTTGCGAATGCCCGGGATGAGCGTGTCCGTGGTGGTGATGGCCGTGGCCGCCGCCACCGCCGTGCGAGTGGCCGTCGTCGTCCTCGTGTTCGTGGTCGTGCTTCTCGATCTCGACGTCGCCCGACATCACGAAGATCTTGCCGTTCACGCGCATCACGTCGATCGGCGAACCGTAGAGCCGCGACAGCACGGGCTTCGTGATCACCTCGTCGACGGTGCCGAGCGCCGCGACGCCGTTGCCGAGATACAGCACGCGGTCGAGCGCGTTCAGCAGCGGATTCAGTTCGTGCGCGGAGAACAGCACGGTGATGCCGAGCTCGCGCTGCACGTTGCGCACGAGTTCGACGACGCCGCGCTGGTGGTTCGGGTCGAGGCTGATCAGCGGCTCGTCGAGCAGCAGCAGCTTCGGGCTGCCGAGCAGGCACTGTGCGAGCAGC
>NZ_CAJNKE010000585.1 GCF_905232215.1 Burkholderia sp. LMG 13014 | reverse complement strand
CGGCAGCAGGCCGGCCGGCAACGCCTCGGTGAGAATCGTGATGAAGGCGGCCGTCGCGAGTGCCAGCAGGTTCGCGACCGGCAGGCGTTCGGCCGCCTGCAGCGGCTGCTCCGCCTGCTCCGGTCGCACGGCAACCTCGTCATCGATCGACGTGCAGTCGCTCATGCCACGCTCCCGGTTTCGACGCCATAGACCGCATCGCGCACCGCAGTCACGATCCGCCCGTAGAGGCCCTCGTACAGCGTGTTGGACAGCGCGACGACCGTCAGCCCGGCCGCGCGGTCGACGAACCACGTATGCCCGTACGCGCCGCCGCCGCGCCAGGTGCCGACCGACTCCGGCGACTGCGCGGCCACCGGATCGCGCAGCACCGAAAAGCCGAGCCCGAAGCCGAAACCCGGCGCATCGCGCAGTTCGCGCGCACCCGGCTGGAGGCGCGCCATCTCGTCGGCCCATGCGCGACCGAGCCAGCCGTCGCGGCCCGTGCGCAGCGCGTCGAGCAGCGTCAAGCAATCGCGCGCGGTGCCGACCATCCCCGCGCCGCCCGACGGCCACGCATCGGCGTCGAACACGCGCGCCGGCTCGAAGCGGATGCCGATCGTGCCGTCGAACACCGGCACGAGATCGACGTCCGCCATCCGGCGCGGGGCGCCCGGCGTGCCCACGTAAGGCGTCGCGAAGCGTGCGGCATCGTGCGCGACGAACGCCGTGTCGGTCATCCCGAGCGGTGTCGTGACGAGCGCGGCCACCGCTTCCGCGAGCGGCCGCCCGTCGACCGCCTCGATCAGCGCGCCAACCACGTCCATCGCGAGCGAATAGCCCCACGATGTGCCCGGCGCGAACTGCAGCGGCACGCCGGCGATGCGTCGCAGGTTCTCGGCGAGCGAGAGGCCCGAGCGATCCATCCCGTCGGACACGCCGGCGCGCGCATACGGGCCGTCGCCGTCCGCTTCGAGGAACCGGTAGCCGAGGCCGGCCGTATGCGACAGCAGATGGCGCAACGTGATGACGGCAGGCGTGCCGTCAGGCAGCGACGGGTGGAACTCGGGCAACCGGTGCGTGACCGGTTCGTCGAGCGCGATGCTTCCTGCCGCGACCAGCCGCATCGCGGCAGCCGCCACGATCGGCTTCGTGACCGACGACAGACGGAACAGCGCGTCCTCCCGCATCGGCAAGCCGGCTTCGCGATCGGCGAGCCCGACGGCGCGCGCATAGCGCAGCTCGCCGTCCTGCGCGACCAGCACGACCGCGCCGACCATGCACGCGTCGGCAAGCGCGCGATCGAGCGCGCCGTCGAGACGGTGGCGCAGCGCGGTGTCCGGTTCCACCCGCAAAGCGGTGACAGGCAGGGATGACATGGCGTGACCTCATACAGTGAACGAGCGCTCATCGTAGGGAGCCGACGCAAGAAGAAAAACCGGGGTAGAGTTCCGGACAATCCGGACGCTGGCGTCCGCAATCGGAAACTCGCATGGAAAACCTCGGCGGCTTCGTCGTGTTCGTTCAGGTCGCGGAAACGCGCAGCTTCGTCGCGGCCGGCCGCGCACTCGGGCTGTCGGCGTCGGCGATCGGCAAGCGCATCGCACGGCTCGAGGCGCGCCTGAACGTGCGGCTCTTTCACCGCAGCACGCGCAGCATCACGCTGACGGCCGAAGGCACGCGCTTTCTCGAACGGTGCCGGCGCGTGCTCGCCGAGCTCGACGCGGCCGAGCAGGAACTGACGCAAAGCACCGAAGCGCCACGCGGGCGCTTGCGCGTGAGCCTGCCGACGATCGGCACGCTGCTGCTGCCGGTGCTCGCCGATTTCATGGCCGCGTATCCGGAGATCGAGCTCGACATCGATTTCAGCGACCGGCTCGTCGATGTCGTCGACGAAGGCTTCGACGCGGTGCTGCGCACCGGCCAGCCGTCGGATTCACGACTGTCGTCGCGGCTGCTCGGCCACTTCCGCCAGCACCTCGTCGCGTCGCCCGCCTATCTCGACCGGCACGGCACGCCGAACACGCCAGCCGATCTCGCGCAGCACCGCTGCCTGCACTATCGTTTCCCGACCAGCGGCAAGCTCGAGACCTGGCCGTTGCGCGTGCCGCGCGCGGGCACGCTGCCCGAGGTGCCGGTCGCGATGGTCAGCAACAGCGCGGAAGCGCGCTTATGCTTTGCGCTTCGCGGGCTCGGCATCGCATGCCTGCCCATCTTCTTCGTCCGTGACGCGCTCGAAGACGGCACGCTGCGCGCGGTGCTCGACGAACACGTCGCGAGCTGCACGCCGATCTACGTGCTGTGGCCGTCAGGCCGCCACCCGACGCCGAAGCTGCGCGCATTCGTCGATTACATGGCCGCGCACCTGCCGGTGTGAGCGCGGCCGGCCGTCATGCGGCCTTCGCGTGCACGCTCAGCCGGCGGAACGCCTGCCCGTGCTCGTCGAACAGGTGGCAGTGCTCGGCTTGAGCGTGCACGTGCAGCGCCTCGCCGGTGCGATACGTGTCGAGCGGCGGAATCCGCGCGATCAGCCCGTCCGGTGCGACGGCCGACTCCGCATACAGGTACGCGGCATCGCCGAGCGATTCGACCGCCATCGTCTTCGCGGCCACGCCGGTAGCCGCCGCTTCGACCTTCAGATGCTCGGGCCGCACGCCGACCGTCACCGCCGCACCACGTTGCAGCCCCGCCGCTTCGACCGCGACGCGCTGCGTCTCGCCGCTGTCGAAGCGCACGAGCACGCCACCCGCATCGACCGAATCGACGGTGCCCTTCAGGAAGTTCATCTTCGGCGAGCCGATGAAGCCCGCGACGAACTGGTTCGCCGGCGCGTGATACAGCGTGTTCGGCGTGCCGACCTGCTGCACCGCGCCGCCCGACAGCACGACGATCTTGTCGGCGAGCGTCATCGCCTCGACCTGGTCGTGCGTCACGTAGATCATCGTCGTCTTCAGCTCGTCGTGCAGCCGCGCGAATTCCAGCCGCATCTTCACGCGCAGCGCCGCGTCGAGGTTCGACAGCGGCTCGTCGAACAGAAACACCTTCGGCTTGCGCGTGATCGCGCGACCGATCGCGACACGCTGCCGCTGGCCGCCCGACAGCTGCTTCGGCTTGCGATCGAGCAGATGGTCGATGTGCAGGATCTTCGCGGCCTGCTTCACCGCCTGGTCGATCTCCGGCTTCTTCGCGCCCGCGAGCTTCAGGCCGAACGCCATGTTGTCGTACAGCGTCATGTGCGGGTACAGCGCATACGACTGGAACACCATCGCGATGCCGCGCTTCGCGCTCGGCACGTCGTTGACTTTCGCGCCGTCGATCAGCAGATCGCCGCTCGAGATGTCCTCGAGGCCGGCGATCATCCGCATCAGCGTGGATTTGCCGCAGCCGCTCGGGCCGACGAACACGACGAATTCGCCGTCGGCGATGTCGAGGTTCACGTTGCGCAGCACTTCGGTGTCGTCGTAGCGCTTCGCGATGTTGCGCAGGAGCACGCTTGCCATGATCTGTCTCCGTTCGTTCGTGATGCGCCGCGTCGAACGCGGCGCGCAATCATTCGTGGTTGCTAGTTCGGCAGCACCGCGCCGGTCGCCTGCCAGCGCGCGACGTAGCCGGGCAGCTCGTGCATGTCGTCGAATACGTGACGCGCGCCGATCCCGCGC
>NZ_CAJNKE010000584.1 GCF_905232215.1 Burkholderia sp. LMG 13014 | reverse complement strand
CGGGCTGTCCGTACGCGCTTTCTCTGCGAGCAAGCCTCGCATGGAGCCCGATACGGCGCGTTCAAATGCGGCCGCCGGTAACGTCGCGTCGCGACAACCATCGGGAAACCCGTCATGAGGATCATGATTGTCGGCGCCAGCAGAGGGCTGGGCCGTGCGCTCGTTGAAGGCGTCTGCCGCGCCGGCGACACCGTTATCGGCGTATCGCGCGGTCGTCCGGACGCAGTGACATTGCCGCCGGGTGTCGAGCTTCGGTGGATCGAGGCCGACATGGCGACGCCTGCCGAAGCCGCCGCGCACATTGCGCAGGCCGCGCCGTCCGCGTTCGATGTGCTGATCTGCAACGTGGGTATCTGGGAGGCGACAGCCTTCACGGGCCGCTACGCGTTCCTGGACGAGCCGGACGATGCGATCGTCGATCTGGTGAACGTCAACATCACGGCCACGCTGCTGCTGCTCAAGCGCCTGGTGCCGCGCTTGCTGCAATCACGCAAGCCTCAAGTCATCCTGACCGGTTCCACGTCCGCGCTTCGGCAAAGCGGGCGGCCGGAAGTCGCGTTCGGCGCGTCGAAATTCGCGCTGAACGGCGTGGCCGATGCGTTGCGCGAAGGATTCAGGGGGAGCCGGCTGGCCGTCACGTGCCTGCAACTCGGCAACCTGAATACCGACGATGCGTTGTCCGTTCCGATAGAAGAGGCGGCGGCGCGCGGCGATGGCGGGCTGGTGCCGGTTCACGACGTGGTGGCCGTCGTGCGTACGCTGCTGCATTTGTCCGATGCCGCGTTCGTACGGGAACTGGTGATGCCGGCGATAGCGGACGAGCGGTTTTGACGGTGACGCGGCGCGGCACGCAATCGGTGCGACGGGTGGTGTGACCGGAATCGGCCGGTTGGCGATGCGTTGATCGCGCAGCCTGCACCGGCAGCCGCGGGTGCCGGCTGGCACGACATGCGGTGCGGCCCGTCAGGCGCACCGCGCGTCGCGCGGTTGATCCGCTTACTTCTTTTCCGGCAGGAACCAGTTCATCACGAGCGCGCAGATGCCGCCCGTTGCCACCCCCGATTCCAGCACGTTCTTCAGCGCGTGCGGCAGGCTGTTGAGGATGTCCGGCACCTGCGATACGCCGAGGCCGAGCGCGAGCGACACCGCGATGATCAGCAGTGCGCGACGATCGAGATGGACGCCCGAGAGGATGTTGATGCCCGATGCGGCCACCGCGCCGAACATCACCATGGCCGCGCCGCCGAGCACGGGTTCCGGCACGGCCTGCAGCACACCGGCGACGACCGGGAACAGGCCGAGCACCACGAGCATCCCCGCGATCCAGATGCCGACGTAGCGGCTCGCGACGCCGGTGATCTGGATCACGCCGTTGTTCTGCGCGAATACCGAGCTCGGGAACGTGTTGAACACGCCGGCCAGCAGCGAGTTCGCGCCGTTGACGAGCACGCCGCCCTTGATCCGTTGCATCCACACCGGGCCTTCGACCGGCTCGTTCGAGATCTTGCTGGTGGCCGTGACGTCGCCGATCGCTTCGAGCGACGTGACGAGGTAGATGATCAGCATCGGCACGAACAGCGACCACGAGAAGCCGATGCCGAAGTGCAGCGGCGTCGGGACCTGGAACAGCGCGGCCTGGTGCATGCCGGTGAAGTCGAGACGGCCGAGGAATGCGGCCGCGAGATAGCCGATGACGAGCGCGATGACGAGCGCGGTGCTGCGCACCCACACGATCGGCACGCGGTTCAGCAGGATGATCGTGCCGAGCACGAGGCCCGATAGCGTCAGGTTCTCCGCGCTCGCGAACGTGCCCTTGGCCATCGCGCCATAGCCGCCGCCCATGCTGATGAGGCCGACCTTGATCAGCGTGAGGCCGATCAGCAGCACGACGATGCCGGTGACGAGCGGCGTGATCAGGCGCTTCACGAACGGCAGGATGCGCGACACGCCCATCTCGACGAACGACCCGGCAATCACGACGCCGAAGATCGCGGCCATCACGGTTTCGACCGGCGTGCCTTGCTTGACCATCAGGCTGCCGCCGGCGATCAGCGGGCCGACGAAGTTGAAGCTGGTGCCCTGGACGATCAGCAGGCCGGCGCCCAGCGGGCCGAAGCGCTTGCACTGGACGAAGGTGGCGATGCCGGAAATCACCAGCGACATCGACACGATAAGGGTCGTATCCCGGCTGGACACGCCGAGTGCCTGGCAGATCAGCAGGCCGGGCGTGACGATCGGCACGATGATCGCCAGCAGGTGCTGCAGCGCGGCGACGAAGGCGACCATCGGCGCCGGCCGGTCGTTCGGGCCGTAGACGAGGTCGCGGGCCGAATCTGCGGCGTCGGCGCCGTGGACGGCGGGTTGGGCGGGGGAGGCGGGTTGCATGGCGAGCGGGCCGGACAAGGTGGAAAGTGCGGCATTTTAGCCGAACGGCCCGGCGCCGCCGCCGGGGGCGCTGCAATAGCGGGGATTCGGCGAATCGGGAAAACGGTGGCGGATCGGTAGCCGGGCGGCCGTGAACGCGGCGCCCGTCCGTCAGCGGGCCCGACGCGAGGCGGGCACGGTCGGGGTGGTGGCCGGGGCGGTGGTCGCCCGGAACCCGGGCAGTTCGGGAATCCGCCGCTCCATGAACTGCAGGAACGTGCGGGTCCGCAGCGGCAGATAGCGGCGCGACGCATAGACGAGGTGCAGCGCATGCGGCGGCACCATGTCCCACTTCGGCAGTAACCGCACGAGCTGCCCGCTGTCGATCAGGTCCTGAACGAGCCACGCCGGCCCGCTGCCCACCGCGTTCCCGGCCAGGAAGCATTGCCGCAGCGCCATCGAGCTGTTCACGCGATACCGGCCGTGTACCGGAACGATGGCCTGCTCGTCGCCGCGGGCGAAGGTCAGTTCGTTGCCGATGTCCGCGCGTGCGTAGCCGACATATTCGTGCCTGGCGAGATCTTCCGGCCGGCGGAGCCTCGGTGCCTGCGACACGTACCCCGGCGTGGCGACCAGCAGGCGCGGCGACGTCGCGATGTGGCGCGCCACGGCGTCCGGCGGCAGCAGGTGGCCGAGGCGAATCGCGACATCGACGCCTTCTTCGACGAGGTCGATCACGCGGTCGGTCAATTGCAGCTCGACCTCGATCTCCGGCCACGCGGCGAGGAATTCGAGCACGAGCGCGTTCAGCCGCAGCTCGCCCAGCCCGAGCGGCGCATTGACGACCAGCTTGCCGACCGGCCGCACCGTTTGCCCGCGCACCTCGGCGACCGCGCTCGCGTATTCGTCGATCACGCGCTTGCAGCGATCGTAGAACCGGCGGCCTTCGTCGGTGGGCGCGAGGCTCGTGGTCGAGCGTTCGAGCAGGCGCACGCCCAGTTCCTGTTCGAACGCGGCGACGATCTTGCTGATCGTCGGCTGGCCGGTGCCTTCCTCGCGAGCGACCGCCGAGAAATTGCCGAGCTCGATCGCGCGGACGAACACGCGCATGGCTCGCAGCGAATCCATCTTATTCCTTTATGGCATGAACCTTATTCAAGTCTCCCACGTTCCAATGCGATAAGGAATGACCTAACGTTCGCGAACCTTCAATCCCTGATGAGGAGTCGACATGAACGAGGCAACGCAATCTTCGGCACTGGACGGTGCGCACGT
>NZ_CAJNKE010000583.1 GCF_905232215.1 Burkholderia sp. LMG 13014 | reverse complement strand
TCACCGCCGAGCGGCGCCGGCAATCGGCGCAACGCGTCGGTGCGTCGGTGTCGGTCATCTCCGGCAACGAATTGAAAACGCTGAACGTCGACACGGTGAATGACCTGCAGCATGCGACGTCCAACGTCGAAGTCGAGCCGGCATTCGGCGGCGGCCAGCCGCAGTTCCGGATCCGCGGCGTCGGCTTCAACGACTACACGTCCAACAACGCGTCGACGGTCGGCATCAACGTCGACGACGTGGCATACGCGCTGCCGATCCAGACCCAGGGGCAGCTGTTCGACATCGCGCGCGTCGAGGTGCTGCGCGGCCCGCAAGGCACGCTGTACGGCCGCAACACGACGGGCGGCACCGTCAACTTCATCACGAACCAGCCCACCCGCGATTTCGAGGCGGGCGTGAGCGCCGAATACGGCACGCACAACCTGCTGACGACCGAGGGCTACGTGTCCGGCCCGCTGAGCGACCGCGTGCGCGGCCGTTTCGCGTTCACGACGCAGGACTTCGGCGCGTGGCAGAACGATCGCGCGACCAACCAGACGCTCGGCAATCACGACAGCGCCGCGGCACGCGGCCAGCTCGACTGGGACGTCACGCGCGACTTCAAGCTGCATTTCGGCGCGCACGGTGGCTTCGACAAATCCGACAACGAGGGGCTGTACCTGTTCACGCCGTACACGTCGGCCAAGACCGGCGAGGTCATCCCGGCCGATGCCGACCACACGAAGACCGGCTGGGGCGTGAGCCCCGCGTTTTCGCGCGCGACGGGCCTGTCGACCGACGCGAAGCCCGGGCGCAACAACGTGAACGGCGGCGTCGACCTGACCGCGACGTGGAATCTCGGCCCGGTCGAACTGAAGAGCATCACCGCGTACAACTACCTGCACCGCCGCGAGTATTCGGACTGGGATGCCACCCGCTATCACGATTCCGACGAGTATTTCGACGACACCGTCAACGAAGTCACGCAGGAACTGCGCGCGGCCTCGCGCGGCGACACGCGGCTGCGCTGGGTCGCCGGCCTGTTCTACTCGCACGACGACCTCGACGAGAAGTTCTATTCCGACTTCAGCGACCGGCTCGGCTTCATCGCGCTGACGCGCTACCGCCAGTCGGTCGATACGCTCGGCGTGTATGGCCAGGCGACCTACGACATCACGAAGCGGTTGCGCGGCATCGTCGGGCTGCGCCAGGAACACGAGAAACGCGAGCTGCGCGGCTTCGCGTCGGGGATGCTGACGCCGTCGTTCGTGCCGTTCGCGGGCTTCCAGGGTGGCGACGCGAACCAGTCGCTGACATCGAACGGCACGTCCGGCAAGATCGGCCTCGAATTCGACCTCGCGCCGGCGACCATGCTGTACGCGACCGTCAGCCGCGGCTACAAGTCCGGCGGCTTCACGGCACACAACACCAGCAATTCGAACGCGCTCGCGCCGTTCAAGCCGGAATCGCTCACCGCGTACGAGGTCGGCTTCAAGAGCGACCTCACGCGCTCGCTGCGCTGGAACGTTTCCGCGTTCCACTACGACTACCGCGACCAGCAAGTGCTGTCCGCGACGTTCGACCCGAACTCGCAATCGCTGATCGGCACGTTCGTCAACGCGCCGAAATCCCGCATCGACGGTTTCGAGACCGACCTGAAATGGCAACCGGTGCGCGGGCTCGAGATCTCGCAATACGTGGGCTACAAGGGCGGCAAGTACACGTCGCCGTTCGTCACGTACAACACGCAGGCATCGGCTGCCAGCGGCCACAACGTGTTCACCGACTACAACGGCACCGCGCTCAGCTTTCCGCGCCTCAGCTATGGCGGGCAGGTCGCGTACAGCTGGCTGGCGGGCGGCTACCGGCTGCGCGCGGAAACCAACTACAGCTATCGCGACGCGTATTCGCAGCTGCTGCTGCTCGGCCCGAACTACACCGTCGACGCGTACTGGCTGTTCAACGCGAGCCTGACCGTCACGTCGCCCGACCGGCACTGGGACGTCGCGCTGTGGGCGCGCAACCTGTTCAACCGCCAGTACGACCTGACGAAGAACTTCTTCCTGCCCGGCACGAACGTCGCCGCCGCCGGCCAGCCGCGCACCGTCGGGGTGCGCGTGACCTACACGTATTGAGGAGGATCGGATGACGCGCCGTACCGACCAGATGAAACTCAACGCGATGCTGAACGGCACCGGCAGCCACGTGGTCGGCTGGCGCCATCCGCTCGCGCAACCGAACGGCAATCGCGATTTCGCGCACTTCCGGCGCATGGCGCAGACGGCCGAGCGCGGCAAGCTCGACGCGCTGTTCGTCGCGGACGTCGTCGCGACGCAGGGCAGCCACGTCGACTCGCTGCGCCGCAGCGCGCGCGCGGAGACCTTCGAGCCGCTCACGCTGCTCGCCGCGCTCGCGGCCGTGACGCACCGCATCGGCCTGATCGCGACCGCGACGACGACCTACAACGCGCCGTACCACATCGCCCGCAAGTTCGCGTCGCTCGATCACCTGAGCGGCGGCCGTGCGGGCTGGAATCTCGTGACCTCGGTGGTGCCCGACGAAGCGGCGAACTTCGGCGCGGCGCCGCATCTCGCGCACGCCGACCGCTACGTCCGCGCCGACGAGTTCCAGCGCGTCGTCGCGGGACTGTGGGACAGCTGGGAAGACGACGCGTTCGTCGAAGACAAGGCCACCGGCCTGCATTTCGATCACCGCAAGCTGCACGTGCTCCATCATCGCGGCGCGCATTTCAGCGTGCGCGGCCCCCTGAACGTCGCGCGCGCGCCGCAGGGGCATCCGGTGCTCGTGCAGGCCGGTTCGTCGGAGGCCGGGCGCGAGCTGGCCGCGCGCTGTGCGGAAGTGATCTTTACCGCGCAGCATCGGCTCGACGACGCGCAGGCGTTCTACGCGGACGTCAAGGGCCGCCTCGCGCGCTACGGCCGCCAGCCGGACCACCTGAAGATCCTGCCGGGCGTCATGCCGATCGTCGGCGCGACCGAGGCCGACGCGCGCGACAAGCTGCGCGCGCTGCAGGACCTGATCGATCCCGTGCTCGGGCTGCGCCTGCTCGCCGACAACGCCGGCGACTTCGACCTGTCGGGCTATCCGCTCGACGGGCCGCTGCCTGACCTGCCGGCCAGCAATCGCAGCAAGAGCCGCCAGCAGTTGATCGTCGATCTCGCGCGCCGCGAGCACCTGACGATCCGCCAGCTCTATGAACGGTTCGCGAGCGCGGGCATCGTCACCGGCACGCCGAAAGCCATCGCGGACCACTTCGAGGCCTGGTTCCGGTCGTTCGGCGCGGACGGATTCAACGTCGCGTTCGCGTGGGCGCCCGGCGGGCTCGACGATTTCGTCGACCTGGTCGTCCCCGAGCTGCAGCGGCGCGGGCTGTTCCGCACCGAATACGAAGGGCCGACGCTGCGCGACCAGCTCGGCCTGCCGCGCCCGCCGTTCGTGCGGCCACCATCGTCGGTGCGTGGCGACACGGCGGCCCCGGTCGCGGGAGCGGCAGCATGACCCGGCGCATCCGTCTTGGCGTGCTGACACGCGTCTATGCGCCCGAAGCGTCAACGCACGTGCTCCACGACACGCTCGAGCTGATCGAGGCCGCGGAAGCGCTCGGGTTCGACAGTGCGTGGGTGGCCCAACATCACTTCG
>NZ_CAJNKE010000582.1 GCF_905232215.1 Burkholderia sp. LMG 13014 | reverse complement strand
CGCCGAGAACAGCACACACGCGAACGCGAGCGCGAACCACGCGGGCTGCCAGCCATGGACACCATGCGAGAGCGTCGCCGGCACGAGCAGTGACGATGCGACGATGCCCCATCCCGTGCCGCCGTAGTAGAGCCCGAGCAGCAAGCCCGCATCGCGCGGCGACGCCGATGCGAGCCGCGCGGCCAGCACGCCGCCGCTGATGAAGATCAGCGCGCTGCCGACGCCGGTCGCGAGCCGCTGCACGAGCAGCGCGTGCATGCCGGACGTAAGCCCGCACGCGGCCATCAGCAACGCGGTCAGCACGCAGCCGGCCGCCAGCAGCGCGCCTGCTCGCCAACGCCGCGACAGCAACGGAAACGCGAGCGCGCCGATCAGGTAGCCGGCCGCGTTCGCGGTGTTCAGCGCGCCGGCCTGCGCAAACGTCCAGCCGAGATCGGCCTTCATCGGCGGCAGCAGCAGCGCATACGAAAAGCGCGCGAGGCCGAGCGCGATCGCGCTGCCGAGCGACAGGCAGATCGCGAGCCGCCACGCGGCCATGCGATCCGGGTCACGGTCGGGGTAGAGGCTGGTCGCGCCGGTATCCGGCTGCGACGGGCCGGCATGCTCCGGTTGCGGCGCTGCGCGCATCGCGTGTCTCCTTTGTCGTTCGAAGCCGCGACAAGTCGTGACGGCGGAACCGGTGTTCCGCACGCGGCATTCGCGACTGTCGAGGCTTCCGATTCTGTCGAACGATCATACTTGAGCCGTCGCAGGGCAGCATGCGTTGGCGACCGGAACCCGGCGCAGCAGCCGGATCGTCCATGCATCGCCCGCCGCAGACCGTCGCGGGAGCACGTCGGCCACTTGCCCGCGCTACCCCCGCAATCCCGCCATGAAGGCCGTGAACAACGCACGTCCCTCGGGCCATTCCGCCAATCCCGCGTCCGTGTTCAGATGGCCGCGCGGGCCGAGCAGCAGCGGCGTCGCGCCACGCTCGCTCGCCCACGCAATGCCGCGCCCGAACGGGTCGTACCCGTCATTCGAACTGGCGATCGCCAGCACCGGCACGTCACCGAAATCGCCATCCGGCACATTCGCAAATGCGTTGGCCGCGGCCGGAAAACGCGGACCGTCCGGATCGGGCACCGCAACGAGCCATACGCCACGCACCACGCGCGTCGACGCCGCACGCCAGTGCGCGAACAGCAGGCAACCCAGCGAATGACAGATCAACACCGGCGGCGTCGCGGCTTGCGCAACGGCTTCATCGAGCGCCGCCATCCAGTCGCGCAGGTCGGGCGCATCCCATGACGCAGGCGCGATGCGGATCGCGCCCGGAAGCACGGCCTCCCAGTGGCTCTGCCAATGATCCGGTCCCGAGTTGCCGATCCCCGGCACGATCACGATCGTCTGGTCCATCTCCGTCTCCATGAATAAGCGAGCTCGCAGTCTGGCCTGCCGGACACCGGCCGGGAATGGCAAATCATCGGATATTGAGACAATATGCCGATGAATTAACGGAGCGGGAAAACGGACATGTCGAACGGAGAGCTCGATCGCCTGGATCTTTCGATCCTCGAGGCGCTACAGGAGAATGCGCGCATGCCGCTGTCCGAAGTGGGCCGGCGCATCGGGCTGTCGCAGCCGGCCACGTCGGAGCGCGTCAAGCGGCTGGAAGAGCGCGGCATCATCGCGGGCTACGGCGCACGGATCGACCCGGCCGCGCTGGGGTTGGGGATGATGGCCATCATCCGGCTGAAAACGACGCACGAGCACATCAAGCCTGCGCTGCGCGCGTTCGCAGAGATGCCGCACGTGATCGAGGTCCACCGGATGACCGGCGAGGATTGCTTCCTGCTGAAAGTCCTGGTGCCGACACCGGGGCAGCTGGAAACCATCATCGATGCGATCGCCCGCTTCGGCGCGGTCACGACGTCGCTGGTGCTGCGGTCCGAGCCGGCCAAACCGCTCGGCAAGGCGCTGCTCGGTTGACACGTGCATCGGAACGCTGACGCGCCGCCGATGACCGACGACGCGTTCGCGCGCAGGCAGGGGCACCGCGAACACCGACATCGCCGCCGCGCTCGATCGCGACGATTTGTTCGTGCTGCTGTACGACTCGTCGTGCCTGCCGACGCCGTCGCCGAGCGGGCCGCCGTTCCTCGCCGCGATCCGCCCCGCGATCGTCGATCACTGGAGCAAGTCGATACTGTTCAAGGATTACGGCCCGCATCTCGACGAGGCGTTCGCCGAATCGCTCGACGACATCGCGACACGCAACGGCCGGCTGATCGACGCGGCCGCGTGCTCAGGCGTCGGCGGCCCCCGTGTCGCCGAGCCACTTGTACATCACGAGGCAGTCGACGAAGCCGAGCCGCGCGTGACGGTACGCACGCGGCAGGCGGCCGACGATGTCGAATCCCAGCTTCTGCCACAGCGCGACCGCCACCTCGTTCGTCGACACCACCGAATTGAACTGCATCGCGAGGAAGCCGCGCTCGCGCGCGACCTGCTGCGAGTGCTCGCACATCAGGCGTGCGACGCCGCGACCGCGTGCGGCCTCGCTCACCATGTAGCCGCAGTTGCTCACGTGATTGCCGGGCCCACCCGCGTTCGCCTTCAGGTAGTACGAGCCCAGGACCACGCCGTCCTCTTCGGCGATCCACGTGCAGAGCGGTGCGTCGAGCCACAGCGCGCGCGCCGCGTCGGGGGTCGACTCCGGATCGAATGCATAGGTTTCCTGAGCAGCGACGATGGCGCGGTAGGTCGGCCAGAAGCGCGGGAAATCGTCGTCGGTCATCGGGCGAATCGTGATCATGCGGAGCCTCTCGTGATTGGAATGTCGGCAGGAAAGCCAGCGATCGTACCGTGATTCACGAACGGCCGCTGTCCCGTTGCGCGGCGCTGCGGTACGCGCCCGGCGGCACGCCGTACCAGCGCTTGAAGGCCTGCGAGAAACTCGACAGGTCGCTGAAACCGAGCCGCTCGGCCACTTCCGCGAGCGACAGGCGCGCGTCGCCGAGCAGCGTCTCGGCCATCGCGCCGCGCGCCTGCGCGAGCAGCGTCCGGAACGTCGTGCCCTCCTCCTGCAGCCGGCGCTTGAGCGTGCGCGGGCTCGTGTTCATCAGCCGTGCCATGTCCTCGAGCGAGAACGGCGTGGAGCCGCGTGTCGCGGTCAGGTACTGGCGCACCATCTCCGACGTGCCCACGCGCGCGCGCCGCGCGTCGAGCAGCTGGCCGCACATCTGTTCGCACATCGACACCGTCAGCGGATTCGCATGCGGCAGCAGCCGGTCGAGAAACACGCGGTCGAAGGCGAGGCTGTTCGCGCGCGCCGAGAAAGCGGGTTCGACGCCGGCGATGCGCGGCACCGGCGCGGACGGTGCGCGCGTCGCCTGCACCGTGAAGCGCGACAACGCGAATGCGTCGCCGCCGATTTCCTGCAGCAGCACGGCCGCGGCCGTCATGTCGCGCTCGACGAGGAACCGGCTCAGTGTGCCATCGAGTTCCGGCGCGCCGAAATTGAGCACGCACGTCCCGTCTTCCTCGCGGTACGTGATGACGGTGAACGCATAGGTGAGCGGCAGGAAGCGCATCGCCAGCGCGAGCGCGTCGCGCGCGGTCGCGCTGGCGATCAGCCCGTAGCCCCACACGCCGTAGGCGG
>NZ_CAJNKE010000581.1 GCF_905232215.1 Burkholderia sp. LMG 13014 | reverse complement strand
TGTAGCGGTCGACCAGCAACCCGCTCGGGATCTGCATCAGCGCGTAGGTCCAGAAGAATGCGCTGAGCAGCACGCCTTCCATCGCGGGCGACAGACTGAATTCGGTCGAGATGATCGGCAGCGCGACGGACAGCGACGCACGGTCGATGTAGTTGATCGACGACAGCAACAACAGCAGCCAGAAAATCCGCCAGCGCACGGCGGTCGGCGCGGCGGTCGAGGCCCGGGCCGTCGGGCGGGGGCCTGCTGAGTCTTCGAGGTGCATACGTGTCTCCAGTGGGGATGAGTCGCCGGTCACGCCTTCTTCGAAGCGTTGGCCAACTAATATATTAGTTGGCAATTATAGAGATGCCTCCCGGTGTCGATACGGGGGTAAACCCGGGAATCGCTCGACCGGCGATCCCCGCCGATCCGCCGAAATCGATATGCGCATTAATATATTGATCGACCGGCGTCCATCGAGCATGCCGGCATGCCTGCCACCCTCTAGCCAATTCATGAAGTCAGAACGCACCACCCAGGACACCTTCATCACCCGCCTGATCCCCGCCGATTTCACCCTGGACCGCTCGCAGGCCCTGTCCGTGCAGATTCACGCGCTGTTGCGCGACGCGATCGTGACGATGACGCTCCTTCCGAACGACGTCATTTACGAACGCGCCATCGCGGAGGCGCTCGGCGTATCGCGCACGCCCGTGCGCGAGGCGCTGCTGCAGCTCGCACGCGAGGAGCTCGTGCTGATCGCCGCGCAATCGGGCACCTTCGTCGCCCCCGTCAAGCGCGAGCAGTTCGTCGAGAGCGCGCTGATCCGCAAGGTGCTGGAAACGGCCGCGATCCGCCGCGCGGCCGAAGTCATCAGCGCGCGCGAACTCGAGCAGCTCCACGACATCCAGGATGCGCACCGGCGCGCGATCGAACGCGGCAACGCGGTCGCGGCGATCGCGTGCGACAACGCGTTTCATGCAACCGTCAGCGCGGCCGCGCGGCTACCGCGCGTGCAGCAGCTCGTCGAGATCGTGCGCGCGCCGATCGACCGTGTGCGGCACGTGACCGTACGCGATCCGATCGTCGGCGAGGTCACGCTTGCGCAACACCAGAAAGTGCTCGATGCACTCGAGCAGCACGACCCCGATGCGGCCGAGCGCGCACTGCACGAGCATCTCGACGATGCGTACGCCCGGCAGCAGCGCGCGTACGACCAGCATGTCGCGTTGTTCGAAGGGCTGTGACGGCGGTCTAGCGACGGCCGGCGGCCAGCGGCTGGCGCGTCAGCGCCACGCCTGAGTGAATTCCGCGATCACGCGCGACAGGTGCGCAGCCATCGCATCACGTGCGGCGGCCGCGTCGCGCGCCATGATCGCCGCAAAGATCCGCTGGTGATCTTCCTGCGACGCCTCGCGCAGCGCGGTCGAGTGAAAATGCTCCTCGATCTTGTCCCACAGCGGATCGCTGCGCGCGCAATCCCACATCGCAGTGACCATGTGCAGCAGCACCGTGTTGCCGGTCGATTCCGCGATGCGCAAGTGGAACTGGCGATCGGCTGCGTCGTATGCGGCCTTGTCGTCCATCTGCTCGCGCATCGTCGTCAACGAGAAGAACAGCCGGTCGAGATCCGCATCCTTGCGTTCGGTCGCGGCGAGCGCCGCGACTTCCGCCTCGATCAACCCGCGTGCGCGCAGCGTCTCGATCGGCCCCGGGCCGCGCGGCACCTCGAACGTCACAGGTCGCGCGGCATCGGCCGCGGACACATAGATACCCGAACCGATCCGCACCTCGACGACCCCCTGCACCTCGAGCGCAATGATCGCCTCGCGCACCTGCGTGCGGCTCACGCCGAACTGGTCGGCCAGGCTGCGCTCGGACGGCAGCCGCGCGCCGGCCTCGAACGCGCCGGCGGCCACCATCGCGTGAATCTGACGCGCAAGGCCGATATAGGAGCGGTCCGCGGCATCGGTGTCGCGGCTGGCGGGCAGGCTGGAAAGATCGGTCATCGAAAGGCTCGCAACGGGCTGGCCGGCGCCGTTGCGGCGCCGGATCGCCAAAATGGTACACCAATTCCGGCCCGCGTCCGGTTCGGCGTGTTGGCCGGCGTGCCGGGGTCTTGACAGTAGTGCCATGCCAGCCGGTTCCGAACCCGACAACTGGTAAACCACTATCCCTTACAACTGGTATACCAATCATAATCCGCACACCAGAGACGGGCCGGCCGCTGCCGCCCGTCCGTCCGATGCCACAACCGCCTGCCAGGAGCCGCTCCAGTGAAGATGTCATTCCGTTGGTACGGCGAGTCCGATCCGGTCTCGCTGCAATACATCCGCCAGATCCCGGGCGTCACGCATATCGTGTCCGCGATCTACGACGAACCGGTGGGCGAAGTCTGGCCCGCGCACAAGATCGACGCGCTGAAGGCGACGATCGAGCGCGCCGGCCTGCAGTTCGAAGTCGTCGAATCGGTGCCCGTCCACGAGGACATCAAGCTCGGCAAGCCGGGCCGCGACCGCCTGATCGAACACTACCGTCAGACGATTCGTCATCTCGGCGCGGCGGGCGTGCGCGTCATTTGCTACAACTTCATGCCCGTGTTCGACTGGACGCGCACCGAGATGTCGAAGACGCTCGACGACGGTTCGACCTGCCTCGCGTTCAGCACCGACGCGGTCGACCGGATCGATCCGGACGACGGCATCGCGCTGCCGGGCTGGGATTCGAGCTACCAGCCCGACCAGTTGAAGGCACTGCTCGCCGAGTATCGCGACGTCGACGAGGCGGCGCTGTGGGCGAACCTCGAATACTTCCTGAAGGCGATCATCCCCGTCGCCGAGGAAGCCGGCGTGAAGATGGCAATCCACCCCGACGATCCGCCGCGCCCGATCTTCGGGCTGCCGCGCATCGTGAAGAACCGCGACGATCTCGCGCGGATCGTGCGCATCGTCGACACGCCCGCGAACGGGCTGACGCTGTGCTCGGGCTCGCTCGGCGCGGGCCCGCAAAACGATGTCGAGGCACTCGTGCGCGAATTCGGCGCGATGGGCCGGATCCATTTCGCGCACATCCGCAACGTGAAGGTCGACCCGAACGGCGATTTCGAGGAAACCGCCCACCTGTCGAGCTGCGGCTCGCTCGACATCGCCGCGATCGTAAAGGCGTACCACGACAACGGCTTCACCGGCTACGTGCGCCCCGACCACGGCCGCATGATCTGGGGCGAGACGGGCAAGCCCGGCTACGGCCTCTACGATCGCGCGCTCGGCGCGGTCTACCTGAACGGCCTGTGGGAAGCGCTCGCGAAATTCGACCGCACGCCGTCGCAAACCACCCGATAACCCGCCCATCGAGGCCGCCGGCGCTGCGGATCGCCGGTGGCCCGTCACGACATTCCGCGCGGAGACACCGCATGCCACGCATCCGATGGGCCATGATCCTGATGTGCTTCCTGGCCAACGTCATCAACTTCATCGACCGCGCGAACCTCGCGATCGCGGCGCCCAGCATCCGCGCCGATCTCGGCCTCGACGCGGTCGGCATGGGGCTCGTGCTGAGCGCGTTCTTCTGGACCTACGCGTTCCTGCAACTGCCGGCCGGCTGGTTCATCGACAAGGTCGGCGTGCGCGTGAGCCTCGCGCTCGCGGTCGGCTGGTGGTCGGT
>NZ_CAJNKE010000580.1 GCF_905232215.1 Burkholderia sp. LMG 13014 | reverse complement strand
AAGGCGAACGCGCGTTGATCCGGTCGCGCAGCCTGAGGGCTGCGCCGGAATGAAAAAAGGGCGGGAATCCTTGGATTCCCGCCCTTTTTCTTTGTGCCGCCGGATCGTGCGGCCGGCCGGGTTGCCCCGGGCAGCCGCCCGCCGGATGCGTCAGGCCTTGTCCTGCACGACGCCGCGGCGGATCTGGTCGAGCTCGATCGATTCGAACAGCGCCTTGAAGTTGCCTTCGCCGAAGCCCTGGTTGCCCTTGCGCTGGATGATCTCGAAGAAGATCGGCCCGATCTGGTTCTCGGTGAAGATCTGCAGCAGCAGGTCGTCGCGTGCGCCGTCGATCAGGATCTTGCGCTTCTTCAGTTCTTCCAGCGATTCGCCGTGGTTCGGCACGCGGCGGTCGACCAGTTCGTAATACGTGTCGATCGTGTCGAGCAGCTTCACTTCCTTGCTGCGCAGGCCGTCGACCGCCTGGTAGATGTCGCTCGCGCCGAGCGCGATGTGCTGGATGCCTTCGCCGTGGTACGCGTCGAGGTATTCCTGGATCTGGCCGGCCGTATCCGAGCCTTCCTCGTTGATCGGGATGCGGATCTTGCCGCACGGCGACGTCATCGCCTTCGACTTCACGCCCGTCACCTTGCCTTCGATGTCGAAGTAGCGCACTTCGCGGAAGTTGAACAGGCGTTCGTAGAACTCGGCCCATTCCTGCATGCGGCCGCGATGCACGTTGTGCGTCAGGTGGTCGATATAGGTGAGGCCGTGGCCGACCGGGTTCGGGTTCGCGCCGGCGATCGGCTCGAAGTCGACGTCATAGATGCTGATGTCGCCGATTGCGCCCGGTTGCGCACCGTTCTTGCCGCGCCAGCGGTCGACGAAGTAGATCAGCGAATCGCCGATGCCCTTGATCGCCGGGATGTTCAGCTCCATCGGGCCCGTCTTGTTGTCGAAGCCCCATGCGCCGAGTTCCAGCGCGTGCTGGTACGCCTTCGCGGCGTCCTGCACGCGGAACGCGATTGCGCAGATCGACGGGCCATGCAGGCGTGCGAAGCGTTGCGCGAACGAATCGGGTTCGGCGTTGATGATGAAGTTGATGTCGCCCTGGCGGTACACCGTCACGTCCTTGTGGCGGTGGCGCGCGATCGCGGTGAAACCCATCCGTTCGAACAGTTGTCCGAGCGCTTTCGGGTCCGGTGCCGTGTATTCGATGAATTCGAAGCCGTCGGTGCCGACGGGGTTGTCCCAGTTCGGGATCTGCATGGCGTGTCTCCTGTGGGGGCGATCGGCCGGGGCGGTGTGCGCATGCCCGGCGTGGTTCGATGTCGAACGTGGCACACGCGGCGGCGTGCGCAACGAATCGGTACGTGCGACAGAGTGTAGCGGGCAGCTGCGAGCGTAAACTTGCGAACTTAATTGCCCGAACCTACGATGGCGCAATTTCCAGTCTCAAACTGTTCATTGGAGGGCAGAAGATGGCGCAAGCCGAATTGGATGCCATCGACCGGCGGATTCTCGCGATTCTTCAGGAGAACGGCCGCCTGTCGAACCAGGAGATCGCCGAGCGCGTGAACCTGTCGCCGAGCCCGTGTCTGCGGCGGATCCGGCGGCTCGAGGAGATCGGCGTGATTACCGGTTATGTCGCGTTGCTGAATCCGCAGAAGCTCGGGCTCGACCTGCTCGCGTACGTGAGCGTGCGGCTCGAGAAGCGCGGCGGCCTGGCGCCGGTGCGGGCCGACGAAACGTCGGCGCGGGCGGGCGCGACCCATGCGGAGCTGTTTCGCGCGGCCGTGCAGACCTGGCCGGAAGTGGTCGCGTGCCACGCGATGACGGGGGATATGGATTACCTGCTGCGCGTGCAGGTCGAGGACATGGCGCATTTCTCCCGCTTCGTGCAGGAGCATCTGCTGCATCACCCGTCGGTGATCGACGTGAAGACGAGCTTTTCGCTCGAATGCTTCAAGGAGACGACGGCGTTGCCGATTCGTTCGGTGCGCTAGTGTGCGCGGGGAAGGGGGAGGCCGGGCGCGCCGCAGGCGCGGCCCGGCTGGCCGGTGTTACGCCGTCAGCGCGGCGGGCATCAGCGATTCGATGAACTTCGTGGTGCGGCGCGCCTGGCGCTTCATCGCGTAGTCGAACACCGCGGCCTGCTCCTGCAGCATCTCGGCGATGATCGTCGAGTGGTCGGCCGGCGGCAGCGACAGGTATGCATCGGCTTCGCCGTACGCGTACTCGATCCGCATCCCGGATTTCTTCGCGATGTGCATCATCGTCGCGTTACGCGACAGGCAGTGCATGTACAGCATCGTCACGTGCGTGTTGCGGCTGCGGATCGCCGCGCGCTCGAACAGCTTCGAGCCGACGCCGCGGCCGCGTGCGCTTTCGAGCACCGACACGCCGAATTCGGCCGTGCGCTTGTCGCCCTCGGCCGGCAGGTAGGCCAGGTGGCCGACGCCGATCAGTTCGAGGTCGTGGTCGAACACACCGAACACGGTGTCGCGGCCGAAGTCGATCGTACGGACATAGTTCTCGATCACGTGGTCGGGCACCATCTGGCCGAAGCGCAGCAGGCGGTCCTCTTCGTCGAGCGAGAGAAAGTGGGTGAGCATTTGCTCACGGTCTTTGGAAGCCAGTTCCCTGACGAGAACCGGCGCAGACCCGGCGTTGCCGACGACATCGGCAGTGCCGTTGAATTGCGTGTTCATCGTGGGTTCCTCAGTGTGTGACCGTACAGCGGGTTGTGCAATGCAACAGCATTTTACCCGACCGCCAGCCCCAGGATTGGGGAAAACCCGTATTTGACGATGTTTAAGCTGGAGGATGAATTCTAAATCTGCTTAGTTAATTGGCTATCTATTTGATTATTAAGCAATTTAAAATTCATCATATGAAATGCTCGGCGGGCGGTCGCAGTGTGCCCGTCGCGCAACGTTTGCTGCTGCGCGGCAATCAGGCTGCCGTCGACAGCCCGCGCTCGATCAGGTCGATCACTTGCTCGGCGAAGTCGCGATAGCCGAGGCGGCCGCCCGGCTTCAGCCACGTGAACGTCCAGTTGATCATCCCGAACACCATCATCGTCACGGACGTCTGGTTTTCCTTCGAGATGCGGTCCGGGTACGCCCGGGCGAGCTGCCGCGTGAACGCCGCGACGATGTCGCGCTGGCGGTCGAGCACGATTTCGCGCTGTGCATCCTCGAGATACTTCACGTCGTTGAGCAGCGCGACGTGCCGACTGTGCGACGTCTCGTATTCGGCGAGGAACGCGCGCACGAGCTCGGCGAACGCGTCGCGCTCGCTGAGGCCGCGCCGCTGGCTCGCCCCTTCGACCTCGGCGATGATCAGCATCAGCCGTTTCGTGTAGCGGTCGAGCAGGTCGAACAGGATCGCTTCCTTGCTCTCGTAATAGTGATAGAGGCGTGCCTTCGACGTGCCGCTCGCGGTCGCGAGATCGGACATCGACGTGCTCGGGTAGCTCGTCTGAGCGAATTTCTCGGCGGCCAGATCGAGGATCTGCTCGCGCTGGGATTCGTGGTCGGGCGCTCGGGTACGGGCCATGGTCGAATGCGGAAGATTAGCGGTGCGGGGTGGCCGCGCGGGCCGCGCGCACCTGCGTGGAAGAGAGGGCGTCGGGCGCGTCGTCCTGCAGCTCGAGCCGGCCGGCTGCCGCGA
>NZ_CAJNKE010000579.1 GCF_905232215.1 Burkholderia sp. LMG 13014 | reverse complement strand
ATTCTCCGCCCGGCGCGCGGCACGCTTCGCACTGCACCTGCGTGACCGTGCGCTGAGCCGGATCGGCCGTCAGCCGCACGGCCGACAGCTGGTTACCCCACACACACCCCGAATCGAGCGCGACGACGTTCTCGCGCAGCATCAGGCCGAGCGCGGCCCAGTGCCCGAACACGACCGTCACGTTCTCCGTGCGGCGCCCCGGTACGTCGAACCACGGCAGGTAGCCGGGCGGTGCGTTGTCGGGGCCGCCGTTCGCCTTGAATTCCATCGTCCCGTCGGGGGTGCAGAAGCGCAGGCGCGTGAATGCGTTGAACGCGACGCGCATCCGGTCGCGTTTCTTCAGATCCGGGCTCCATTGATACGGCTCGTTGCCGTACAGCTTTTGCAGCGTGTCACGCCAGTCGGGCGCGCGCAACGCGCGCTGGAGTTCGTCGGCGAGTTCCAGCACGAGCGTGGCATCCCACTGCGGCAGCATGCCCGCATGCACGAGCAGCATCCCGTTCTCCGCATGCACGAACGGGCGGTGGCGGACCCAGTCGAGCAGCGCGTCGGCGTCGGGCGCGTCGAGGATCTCGCCGATGGTGTCGCCCGGGCGTTCGGTGCGCAGGCCCGCGGAGACCGCGAGCAGGTGGAGGTCGTGATTGCCGAGCACGACGGTCGCGCGCGGGCCGAGGTCGACGAGCGCACGCAGCGCGGCGAGGGAGTCCGGGCCGCGGTTGACGACGTCGCCGGCGATCCACAGCGGCGTGTCGGCGGGGGCTGAAAGCTTGTCGAGCAAAGACTGGAAAGCGGCGTGACAGCCCTGGATGTCGCCGATGGCGATGGGGGGTGGAAGCATGAGGGTCGGATCGTGGCGAGTCTGGGTGAGCTGAGAAAGCATCATTCAAATACGGGCGTGACGCAAAGGACGTTCCACATCGGGCCGTTTGCGTGGCACAGGATTTTTGTGGCGCAAAGGGCCGGGGCGCTGTATCAAGTTGTTAGCAGCATGGAGTTGGCGCCGGCTGGATTCCTATAATTGGCATTTTCCCTCCGAAATTAACATCTCGTGACTTGGCCGGTCATGGCGACCGGTTAAAATGCCGGGCCTGATCGGCCGAGACTTGGCCACTGTGACATGACAAGAAGTGCGAAGTGCGCCTGTCAGGCGCGCCGCACACGATTATTACTAGAGGACGTTTCATGATCCTGGTTACCGGCGGCGCGGGTTTTATCGGTGCCAATTTCGTACTCGACTGGATCGTAGCTTCCGGCGAGGCCGTGCTCAATGTCGACAAGCTGACCTATGCGGGTAACCTGCGTACGCTGGCACCGCTGAATGAGAATCCGGATCATGTGTTTGCCCGTGTCGACATCTGCGATCGCGCGGCACTCGATGCGCTGTTTGCCGAGCACAAGCCGCGTGCCGTGATCCACTTTGCCGCCGAAAGCCACGTCGACCGCTCGATCCACGGGCCGGCCGATTTCGTGCAGACCAATGTCGTCGGCACGTTCACGCTGCTCGAAGCGGCACGCATGCACTGGAACGGCCTGGACGATACCGACAAGGCGGCGTTCCGCTTCCTGCACGTGTCGACCGACGAGGTGTTCGGGTCGCTGTCCGCGACTGATCCGCAGTTCTCGGAAACGACGCCTTATGCGCCGAACAGCCCCTATTCGGCGACGAAGGCCGGCTCCGACCACCTCGTGCGTGCGTATCACCACACGTACGGCCTGCCGACGCTCACGACGAACTGCTCGAACAACTACGGTCCGTACCAGTTCCCGGAGAAGCTGATTCCGCTGATGATCGCGAACGCGCTCGCGGGCAAGCCGTTGCCGGTCTACGGCGATGGCCTGAACGTGCGCGACTGGCTGTACGTCGGCGACCACTGCAGCGCGATCCGCGAAGTGCTCGCGCGCGGCGTGCCGGGCGAGACGTACAACATCGGCGGCTGGAACGAGAAGAAGAACCTCGACGTCGTGCACACGCTCTGCGACCTGCTCGACGCCGCGCGGCCGAAGGCGGCCGGTTCGTACCGCGACCAGATCACCTATGTGAAGGACCGTCCGGGCCACGACCGCCGCTATGCGATCGATGCGCGCAAGCTCGAGCGCGAACTCGGCTGGAAGCCTGCCGAGACGTTCGAGACGGGGCTCGCGAAAACCGTCCGCTGGTATCTCGACAACCAGGCGTGGGTGGACGAGGTCGCGTCCGGCGATTACCGCAAGTGGGTGGAAACCAATTACGCGCAACGCACGTGAGGGTCTGATCGATGGCACGTAAGGGCATAATTCTCGCCGGCGGCTCGGGCACGCGGCTGTATCCGATTACGCACGTCGTATCGAAGCAACTGCTGCCGGTGTACGACAAGCCGATGATTTACTACCCGCTGTCGACGCTGATGATCGCGGGCATTCGCGACGTGCTGATCATCTCGACGCCGCAGGACACCCCGCGCTTCGAGGCGATGCTCGGCGACGGCAGCCAGTGGGGGATGAACATCCAGTATGCGGTGCAGCCGTCGCCCGACGGGCTCGCCCAGGCGTTCATCATCGGCAGGGACTTCGTCGGCAACGATCCGTCCGCGCTGATTCTCGGCGACAACATCTTCTACGGGCACGACCTCGCGAAGCAGCTCGAGCGGGCCAGTTCGAAGGCGGCCGGTGCGACCGTGTTTGCCTATCACGTGCAGGATCCGGAGCGCTACGGCGTGGTCGAATTCGACCGCGCGTTCCGTGCGGTATCGATCGAAGAGAAGCCGGCCGTGCCGCGCTCGAGCTACGCGGTGACGGGGCTCTATTTCTACGACCGGCAGGTGTGCGATATCGCCGCCGACATCAAGCCGTCGGCGCGCGGCGAACTCGAGATCACGGACGTCAATTCGCGTTATCTGGCGGCCGGTGAGCTCGACGTCGAGATCATGGGGCGCGGCTATGCGTGGCTCGACACGGGCACGCACGATTCGCTGATCGAGGCGGCGACCTTCATCGCGACGCTGCAAAAGCGGCAAGGGCTCGTCGTGGCATGCCCGGAGGAAATCGCGTATCGCATGCGCTGGATCGACGCGGAGCAAGTGCTGGCGCTGGCACGACCGCTGGCGAAGAACGCTTACGGTAAATACCTGCAACACATTCTCGACGACCAATTGGCATGGCCATCCAAGTAACCGACACGGCATTGCCGGAAATCAAGATCATCGAGCCGAAGGTGTTCGGCGATGCGCGCGGGTTCTTTTACGAGAGCTTCAATGCGCGCGAGTTTGCCGAACAGATCGCGCCGGACGTGACGTTCGTGCAGGACAATCATTCGCGATCGGCGAAGGGGGTTCTGCGCGGGCTGCATTATCAGATCCAGCATGCGCAGGGGAAGCTCGTGCGGGTCGTGGAGGGCGAAGTGCTCGACATCGCGGTCGATATCCGGCGCAGCTCGCCGAATTTCGGCAAGTGGGTCGGCGTGCTGCTGTCGGAAGCCAATCATCGGCAGCTGTGGGTGCCGCCCGGCTTTGCGCACGGTTTCGTGGTGTTGTCCGACTCCGCGCAGTTCCTGTACAAGACGACCGACTACTGGTATCCCGAACACGAGCGCAGCCTGCTGTGGAACGATCCCGCGCTGGGTATCGACTGGCAGCTCGATGGCGAACCGGTGCTGGCGGCGAAGGATGCCGCCGGCAAGCCGCTCG
>NZ_CAJNKE010000578.1 GCF_905232215.1 Burkholderia sp. LMG 13014 | reverse complement strand
TTGCCGGTACGCGGCCAGCGCATCGTCGAGCGCGGCCGGGAAACGGTTTTCCGGCGCCAGCCGGTAGTCGAGCGAGAACGAGCGCACGCCTGCGCGCTTCGTCAGGCCGAACACGAGCGGCCGGTGAGTCTTCGTCGAACAGAAGTAATAACCGCCGCCGTGGTAGTACAGCAGCGTGCGGCCGGCCCCGCGACCCGCGCCCGCGTCGGTGCGTTCGAGCCATTCGCCGCGCAGTGGCGCGTCGCCCGCGCCGTAGCATTGGCGCAGCCGGTAGCCCGACGGCGCGCGGCGCGGCACGACCATCCGCAGGTCGGTAAAGCGCCGTGCGCGGGCGGGATCGAGTACCTCGCGCGTGGTCTCTGGACGGAACTGCCAGCGCAGCAGCCAGCACGCGAACTTGCTTTGCCAACTCATCGGACGCACTCCGCAATCACAGTGTGACGATGGTACGTGCGATCGCTCCCGCACCGTTCGACAGGTGCCTCTACATCAAACGCCGGCGCTCAGTTCGCCGGCATCACCTGGCCGCGGATCTCGCCGGCCGGGTGGTCCTTCGTATGGACGTTGAAATACCACTTGCCGCCCATCAGGTCGGTGACCTGCGCGTCGGTGAGTTCCTTCGAACCCTTGATCGGGCTCGCCAGCTCGTCCTTCGGAATCGGCACCTGCACGCCCGCGTTCTGGCCGACCGGTGCGGGACCGTGGAAGTGCGCGGCGGTGGCCGGCCCCGTGAGGTGTTCGTAAGTGACCTTCCACTGCAGCATGTGCGTAGCCGTGTCGTAGGTGGCCTCGACGTCGCCCGAACCCTTGGTCGCCGTCGGCGGCACTTCACTCGACGGCTGGAGATTGGCGGACAGGCGCACCGTTTCAGCGGCAGCGCTGCCGGCGGCCAGCACGCCCGCGAGTACCGCGACCTGGAGCAAACGCAGCTTGAGCATGGACTCTCCTTGTACGACGTTGTACGCCGCCCGAGCGGGGGCGTCAGACATGATGGTAGTCGATCGACGCTGATCCGGGCATCCACCGATCGGCCATGCAGCGAATCGCCGCACCGCTCACGGCCGGCCATCTCACGCGGCGCGCGATGCGTCAGTCTGCGTCAACCTGGAATGGACCTTTGCAGCCTGGTGACTGAATCCGCGCGCGGCCTTTCGCTACACTTCGTCTCACAGTTGCTTGTTTCCTTCGTCCGAAGGAGTCTGCGAGTATTCACGCGGCCGCCCGGCCGCGTTTTTTTTGCGCGCGCCACCGGATCCGGTTCACGCCGTATCAAGCATGACGAAGCGATCTCGCCGCGTTGCGTCACGCGCGATAGCCGGGATCGATGCGATCGACGATACGCTGCAGCGCATCGAACGCGTCCTGCCCCGCGCCATGCTTCGGATCGAAATTCAGCGAATCGCGCACGCACGCTTCGAGCACGGGCGGCGCGATCGATAGCGCGTCGCCGATCGCATGCGTGGCGACCTGCACCTCGCACGCGCGATTGAGCAGCCACATCAGCGAGAACGTCTGCGCGAGCGTCGCGCCGATCGTCACGGGCCCGTGATTGCGCAACAGCAGCACGGGCCGCCCACCGGCGCTCTCGACGATGCGCCGCCCCTCTTCGAGATGCACGGTGATGCCCTCGAAGTCGTGATACGCGATCTTCCCGTACAGCTGCGCCGAATAGAAATTCGAGAACGACAGCCCGTCGCGCGAACAGCACACGGCCATCGTCGGCGTCGTATGCACGTGCATCACGCAGTGCGCGTCGGGCAGCGCCGCATGGATCGCGCTGTGGAACGTGAAGCCGGCCGGATTGATCGGCCAGTCGGAATGACCGATCACATTGCCGTCGATGTCGATCTTCACGAGGTTCGACGCGCACACCTCGCGGTAATGGAGCCCGAACGGGTTGATCAGGAAATGGCCGTCCTCGCCCGGCACGCGCAGCGAGATATGGTTGTAGATCAGCTCGGTCCAGCCGAGATGATCGAAGATGCGGTAGGCCGCCGCGAGCTGCACGCGCGCCTGCCATTCGGCTTCGGAGAAACGCGCGGGACGCGTGAACGGCTGGTTCGGAACACGTTGCATGGGGGGCTCCGGTTGCGGGCGCATCGCACGGCCGTGCGGCCGTGCGGCTTGCGCGCCTCGTCTCCTGGCGCCGCAGAGATCGCGGCCGGGTTTGTCTCGCCGCCATGGCCCCTGGATGCGGCTGCCGGCGGCACCTTCACGATGCAATGATCGTTGCGCGCACAACCATATCACCTTTCCCCGCGCACCGGTATCGCGGGTTTTGCCGGAGCGCCCCGCACGCTTCCGCCCCTTTTACAGCTGGTTGTCGACCGGTAGCAGCATGAACATGCCGGTCATCAGGTTGCGCAGCAGCCCCGCATGCGGATCGACGTGGTACGTGCTCGGCACGCCGTTGTCGACGCCGGTCCATTCCAGTTCGGGCGTGCCGCCGCCCGGCGGTGTCACGAGGCTGACGCGGTAGCTGTCGTCGGGCTGCGTCACGCGCGCGAAGATCGTCGCGACCTGCTGCGCGAGTGCCGGGCTGTGGATCACCAGCGCCAGTTCGGTATTCAGGTTCGCCGAGCGCGGATCGAGGTTCATCGAGCCGATCACGAGGATCTTCCGGTCGATCACGTACGCCTTCGCGTGCAGGCTCGCGCGCGAACGCGAGCCGAACAGCCGCGCCCGCCGCCGGCCCGGCTCCGCCTTGAACTCGTACAGCTCGACGCCGTGCTGCAGCAGCGGCACGCGGTACGGCCCGTAGCCGGCCTGCACGGCCACCGCATCGGTCGCGGCGAGCGAATTCGTCAGGATCGCGACCCGCACGCCACGCGCGGCCGTCTCGCCGAGGATCTTCACGCCCGCGTCGTGCGGCACGAAGTACGGCGAGAACGCGAGGAATTCCTGCTGCGCGTTGCGCGTCAGCTCGACGAGCCGCTGCATCGGCGGGCTCACGTAGCCGGTCGGCTGCGCGACCTTGTCCGGCGCGTCGACCTTGAATTCGGCCGGCGCCCACACGAGCCCGAGCTCGTCGCGCGCGATCTGCTGCGCGAGCGGCGTCGCGTTCAGCGGCTTCGCGTTGTACGGCTCGGCGTTCTTGCGCCAGTGGGCGCGCAGCTCGTCGCGCATCGTGTCGAGGTCCTTCGCGTCGAACGACTGGTGGTTCAGCTCGCGCAGCGGATAGCTGCTGGCACTCGCCCAGTAGGTGTCGAAACTCGCCGAGACGTCGTTCGTCACCGGGCCCGCCGCGAGCACGTCGAGATCGCGGAACTGCAGCGTCGGGCTCGCGCTGAAGTATTCGTCGCCGAGATTGCGCCCGCCGACGATCGCGATCTGGTTGTCCGCGATCATCGCCTTGTTGTGCATCCGGCGCGTGAAGCTGTCGATCCGCGTGAAGAAGTTGGTCGTGCGCTCGACCATCCCCTGCTGCGACGCACCGAACGGGTTGAACACGCGGATCTCGACGTTCGGGTGCGTGTTCAGCGCGGCCATCACGCGATCGATGTCGCGGAAGTTCAGGTCGTCGACCAGCATCCGCACACGCACGCCGCGATCGGCCGCGTACAGCGCCGAGCCGAGCAGCAGCTTGCCGGTCGTATCCTCGGTCGCGATGTAGTACTGCATGTCGAGCGTCTTCGTCGCCGCGCGCGCGAGTGCGATGCGCATCTGCA
>NZ_CAJNKE010000577.1 GCF_905232215.1 Burkholderia sp. LMG 13014 | reverse complement strand
GCTACCTCGGTCGCGCTGCTCGCGCTGCGTGCGCCGCTCGCCGGCACCGATGCGCCCGCGTTCGGCCTGCTCGTGCTCGGTTCGCCCGACCCGCGCCGCTTCCACGACGGGATGGCCACCGATTTCCTCGCGCAGATCGCGACGCTCGCGAGCGCCGCGCTCACGCGCCTGCTGCCGCACTGATCCTTCCGCCCGCGATGACCGACGATCCGATTGCCGCCTACCTGTCGAACCTGAAGCACGTCAGGCAGCTGTCGGAACACACGCTGCGCGGATACACGCACGAACTCGACGAGCTGAAGAAGCTCGCGAACGGCCGGCCGCTCGAAGCGCTGACGGCCGCCGACATGCGCGGCGCGGTCGCGCGTGCGCATTCGGGCGGGTTGTCCGCACGGTCGATCTCGCACCGGCTGTCCGCGTGGCGCGCGTTCTACCGCTGGCTCGCGCAGCGCATCGAGATGCCCGCGAACCCGGTCGCCGCGGTGCGCGCGCCGAAACGCGCGAAGACCTTGCCGAAAGCGCTGTCGGTCGACGACGCATCGGCGTTGATGGACGCGCCGCTCGCCGGCACGACCGAAGGCATCCGCGATCACGCGATCCTCGAGCTGTTCTATTCGTCGGGGCTGCGCCTCGCCGAGCTGATCGGGCTCGACGTGAGGTACACGCAGGCCGACGGCTACCGCTCGGTCGGCTGGCTCGATCTCGCCGAAGCCGAAGTCACCGTGCGCGGCAAGGGCAACAAGGAGCGCAAGGTGCCGGTCGGCCGCAAGGCAATCGACGCGCTGAACGCGTGGCTCGCGGTGCGCGGCGAATTCGTGAAGCACGATCCGCATCCGCTGTTCGTGTCCGTGCGCGGCAACCGGATGTCGCCGGGCGTCGTGCGCGAGCGCGTGAAGCGCGCGGCGCTCACCGCGGGCATCCCCGCCAACGTCCATCCGCACGTGCTGCGCCACTCGTTCGCAACGCACGTGCTGCAGTCGAGCGGCGACCTGCGCGCGGTGCAGGAACTGCTCGGCCACGCGAGCGTCTCCGCGACGCAGGTCTATACGTCGCTCGACTTCCAGCATCTCGCAAAGATTTACGACAGCGCGCATCCGCGCGCGAAGAAGCGCGACTGACGCGCGTCCCGTGTTACCCGCCGCGCGCGGCGACCGGCCACGGTCGGCTTCGCGCACGGCCCCTTTCGATCTCATCATGCAAACCGTCACCCTCAAGCCGTCCAAGGAAAAATCGCTGCTGCGCCGCCATCCGTGGATCTACGCCAATGCGATCGACCGCGTCGACGGCAAGCCCGCGCCCGGCGCGACCGTGATCGTGCGCGCGCACGACGGCCGCTTCCTCGCACGCGGCGCGTACAGCCCGCAATCGCAGATCCGCGTGCGCGTGTGGAGCTTCGACGAGAACGAGCCGATCGACCACGCGTTCTTCAAGCGCCGCGTGCAGCGCGCGGTCGCGCACCGCACGACGATGGTGTCGAACACGGGCGCGGTGCGCCTCGTGTTCGGCGAAGCCGACGGCCTGCCGGGCCTGATCGTCGACTACTACATCGCGGACACCGCGGAAGCCGGCGCGACGCCGCGCGGCCAGCTCGTCTGCCAGTTCATGGCGGCCGGCGTCGAAGCGTGGAAGGACGCGATCGTCAAGGCGCTGGTCGGCGCCACGGATTGCCCGAACGTCTACGAGCGTTCGGACGTGTCGATCCGTGACAAGGAAGGGCTCGAACAAACCACCGGCGTGCTGGCCGGCGATGCGCCGCCCGCGACGCTGATCTCGAACGAAAACGGCGTGCGCTATCACGTCGACGTGCCGAACGGCCACAAGACGGGCTTCTACGTCGACCAGCGCGACAACCGCGCGCTGGTCGCGCAGTACGCGGCCGATCGCGACGTGCTGAACTGCTTCTGCTACACGGGCGGCTTCTCGCTCGCGGCGCTCAAGGGCGGGGCGAAGCGCGTCGTGTCGATCGACTCGTCGGGCGATGCGCTCGCGCTCGCGCAGCAGAACGTGGTCGCCAACGGTTTCGATGCCGAACGCGCGACCTGGCTCGACGCCGACGCATTCAAGACGCTGCGCCGCCTCGTCGACGAAGGCGAGCGTTTCGACCTGATCGTGCTCGACCCGCCGAAGTTCGCGCCGACCCGCGACAGCGTCGATCGTGCGGCGCGCGCGTACAAGGACATCAACCTGAGCGGCTTCAAGCTGCTGCGTCCGGGCGGCCTGCTGTTCACGTACTCGTGCTCGGGCGCGATCGACATGGACCTGTTCCAGAAGATCGTCGCGGGCGCCGCCGCCGACGCGAAGGTCGACGCGCGCATCCTGAAGCGGCTCGGCGCGGGCGTCGATCACCCGCTGCTCGCGGCATTCCCGGAAGGTGAATATCTGAAGGGCCTGCTGTTGCAAATCGTCTGATCGCCCCGATCTACGCGCGTAACCCTCCGCCGGCACGCGCGTTGCGCCCGGCGGATCCGCGCTCCCGCCTGTCGTTCGGACGACGGGCGAGTGCTTGACAGGTATGTTTCAATGGATGGTTGTGCGCCCCGGCTGGTAAAGCCTCGGGCGCGACGCACATCCTGGTTTTGACCCCGATTCACGAACCACAGGCGATTGACATGGCCACTCCCGTCACCATCCTCACCGGCTTCCTCGGCAGCGGCAAGACGACGCTGCTCAAGCGCATCCTGAACGAACAGCACGGCATGAAGATCGCCGTGATCGAGAACGAGTTCGGCGAAGAAAACATCGACAACGAAATCCTCATCCAGGATTCGAACGAGCAGATCATCCAGATGAGCAACGGCTGCATCTGCTGCACGATCCGCGGCGACCTCGCGCGCACGCTCGGCGATCTCGCCGCGAAGAAGCGCGAAGGCAAGCTCGACTTCGACCGCATCGTGATCGAAACCACCGGCCTCGCGAACCCGGGCCCGGTCGCGCAGACCTTCTTCATCGACAGCGAGATCGCCGACGATTTCCTGCTCGACGCGGTCATCACGCTGGTCGACGCGAAGCACGCGAACGCGCAGCTCGACGAGCACGAAGTCGTGCAGCGCCAGGTCGGTTTCGCCGATCGCCTGTTCATCACGAAGTCGGACCTGGTCGACGACCAGACGGTGGCTGGCCTCAAGCATCGCCTGATGCACATGAACCCGAAGGCCGCGATCAAGGTCGTGAACTTCGGCGAAGCCGAGATCAAGGAAATCTTCGACCTGCGCGGCTTCAACCTGAACGCGAAGCTCGAGATCGACCCCGACTTCCTGGCCGAAGACGATCACGCGCACCAGCACCACGATCACGACCATGATCACGATCACGCCCATTGCGACCACGATCACGGTCAATGCGCGCACGATCACGACCATGGCCACCACCATCATCACCACGCGCACCACGACGACAAGATCAAGTCGTTCGTGTACCGCAACGACCGCCCGTTCGACCCGAACAAGCTGGAAGACTTCCTCGGCGGCATCCTGCAGATCTACGGCGAGCGGATGCTGCGCTACAAGGGCGTGCTGTACATGAAGGGCGTCGACCGCAAGGTCGTGTTCCAGGGCGTGCACCAGATGATGGGCAGCGACCTCGCGTCGAAGTGGCTGCCGGTCGAGAAGAAGACCAACAAGATGGTGTTCATCGGCGTCGATCTGCCGCAGGACCTGATCACCGACGGCCT
>NZ_CAJNKE010000576.1 GCF_905232215.1 Burkholderia sp. LMG 13014 | reverse complement strand
TACGCCGATGATAGTGCGGATTCCCGTGTGAAAGTAGGTAATCGTCAGGCTCCCTAAGCCGAAAACCCCCGCCCGAAAGGCGGGGGTTTTTGCATTTGGGCGACGGAAATGCGTGTGCGGGGTGGGGTAGAGCGCTCCACTCATCACGTCCCTCTGGCTCGCACACCAGGTCATTCAACTGCCTCCAGCAGCGAAGCCTTACCCCGGAACGAAACCGAGCGATTTGATACGATCGAAGTGCCGTCGGCGATTGCACTCGTCGACGTTCATGTTCGAAACCAGGGCTTGATGGAGAGGTCGGGAATGAATATCGGCGATGCGTCGCGCGAATCCGGAGTCAGCGCAAAAATGATCCGGTACTACGAACAGGTCGGCCTGCTTGCGCCGAGCAAGCGGACCGACGCCGGCTACCGGATCTACGGCGCGGACGAAATCCATATCCTGCGCTTCATCCGCCAGGCGCGACGCCTTGGCTTTCTCGTCGAGGACATCCGCAAGCTGCTGCTGCTTTGGCAAGACCGTTCCCGCGCGAGCGCCGAAGTGAAGTCGATTGCCCTCGAGCACGTGGCCGAACTCGACAAGCGCATCGCGGAACTGAGCGACATGCGCAACACACTGGCCGATCTCGCTGCGCACTGTCATGGTGACGGGCGGCCCGAATGCCCGATTTTGGCGCGACTGTCCGACCCCGTTGGTGAACCAAATTAGTGCGCGCACTCGAGGGCCGAAACAGGTCTCGATTCGACTTCTATAAAAATCAATGGGTTACGCAAGACTGACAGCCAGCTATTCCGAATGGGAATGGCTTCCATGCAAGTATTTCACTAGCATCTTGGTGCGGCATCGCTATAATTCGGGATAACCCTATACGGGAAATCCCTGAACACCGATTCACCAGGGGTCCCCCTTCCTTGGAGAATGTCATGATCGCCTACATCGTCGAAAAGCTGAGCAACTGGTTCGAATCCGCAGAACGTGAACGCCGTGAGGCATACCTCGCCACGTCGTCGGACATCGTCCAGCTCGAGAGCCGCATCCGCTCGCTGGAAACCAACGGCTACTCGCTGTAATCGGAGTCACCGTCAGGTGCCACGTGGCACCGAACGATAAGCAAGCCCCGTATTTGACGGGGCTTTGTTTTTTTGTGCGCCGGATCTGGCGCAATCGTCAGTGCAGCGCTATGGTATGCACCTGCTTTTCATCCTGAAGGACACGATCATGCGTTTGCGTCTCGATGTGCGTCGAAGTGCCCGCGCGCGTCTCGTTCTGGGCGCGGCGGTGCTTGTCCATGGACTCGCAGCTGCTGCCGCGACATCGTCCAAACCGCTGATTCTCGATACGCAACGCGGTATCCAGGACGGCAAGGGTGGGTTGGTGCTGCAGACGGCACCGTTGTCTTCCGAGCCGATCGTCGAGCCGGCGGGCATGCGGACTCCGGCCGGGCAGGCGCCGAACACGTCGGTTCCGCTGTTCGTCGCGCCGTATATCAATGTCCCCGCGTGGGGTGGACAGCCGGCCAACCAGCCAAGGCTCGCACCGAGACCGCAGCCGTAACGCGCGGTCGCCCGATCAGTTTCCGCGGTGCTCGATCTGGCAGCGGGCGCCGCTATCCTGTCCGAGCATCTCGACCAGATAGGGCAGTGCCTCGTTCATGCTCTGGGCGAGCGTATATGGCGGATTCAGAATGAACATCCCGCTGCCGTAGAGACCCAGCCCGTCAGTCGGCGGATTCGACACCGTCAGCGTCAGGTGCAGCCAGTTGTTCGGTTGCAGGCGCTTCAACTGCTCGGGAAAACGCTGCGATTCCGTCCGGGTGACCTGCGGGTACCAGATGGCATAGCAGCCCGTCGCGAAACGCTTCAGACACTCCGTCACGCAAGCCACCGTGCGCGCGTAGTCCTTCTTGTCCTCGTAGGACGGGTCGATCAGCACGAGTGCGCGTCGCGGCGGCGGCGGCAGCAGCGCCTTGATGCCTTCGAAGCCGTCGCCGGCAAAGATCATCGCGCGTCGCCCCGCGTCGCGGAAATTGTGGCGCAGCACGTCGATTTCCGTCGTGTGCATTTCGAACAGGCGCATGCGGTCCTGCTCGCGCATCGATCGCCATGCGATGTACGGGGAACCCGGGTAGAAGCGCAGTTCACCGTCGTCGTTCAGCGCGCGGACTTCATCCACATAGTCGCCCAGCGCTTCCGGCAGGTTCTTTTCGTTCCACAGTCGGCCGATCCCGGTGTCGAATTCCGACGTCTTCGCCGCGTAGCCGTCGCGCAGCGAGTACACGCCGGCGCCTGCATGCGTGTCGATGTACCAGTAGGACTTGTCTTTCTTGTTCAGGTAGCGCAGCAGCTGGACGACGACGGCGTGCTTGAGCACGTCCGCGTGGTTGCCTGCGTGAAAACCGTGACGATAACTGAGCATGGCGGGCTGCCTGAAACGAAGGTGAACCGATGAAAGCGGTCGATCGTGCGCGGCCGTCAGGCCGGGCGCCGATGCGGGCCGCGTATTGTACGCGAGTGGGCGTGCATCGCCTTACTCGTACGCATCGCCGACCACCTCCTCGATGCGTTGCTTCACATCCGGCGTCAGTTTCGCGGCAACGTCGAGCGCGCGCATGTTGTCACCGATCTGCTCGATCCGCGACGCGCCCGTGATGACCGAACTCACGCGTGGATTCGCGAGCACCCATGCGATCGCGAGCTGGCCCGTGCTGCAGCCGAGCTCGGCTGCGATCTCGCCGAGCCGTTCGACGATGTCGTTGGCGGCCTGATCGGTCAGGCGGTCACGCATCCAGTCGTAACCCTGCAACTGCGCGCGGCTGCCGGGCGGCACGCCGTTACGGTACTTGCCGGTGAGCAGGCCCGATGCCAGCGGGCTCCAGGTCGTGAGGCCGAGACCGTAGTCGTCGTACAGCCGCGCATACTCCTGCTCGACTCGAGTGCGGTGGAACAGGTTGTACTGCGGTTGCTCGACGACCGGCTTGTGCAAGTGATGCCGTTCGGCGATCTCGCACGCGGCACGGATCTCGTCGGCGCGCCATTCCGACGTGCCCCAGTACAGCGCCTTGCCGCGTACGATCATGTCGCTCATCGCCCAGACGGTTTCCTCGATCGGCGTGTTCGGATCGGGGCGATGGCAATAGACGAGGTCGACATAGTCGAGTTGCAGCCGGCGCAGCGAGCCGTCGATGGCGTTCAGCAGGTATTTCCGGTTCAGCGTGTGATACTGGTTCGGCGCTTCGGCGAGCCCCCAGAAGAACTTGGTGGACACGATGTAGCTGACGCGCGGCCAGTCGAGCGACTTGAGCGCGTGGCCCATGATTTCCTCGGATTTGCCGCCGGCGTAGACCTCGGCGTTGTCGAAGAAATTGACGCCCGCGTCGCGCGCCGCAGCCAGGCATTCGCGCGCGACCCGCTGGTCGACCTGGTTGCCGTACGTCACCCACGAACCGAGCGAAAGCTCGCTGATCTGCAGGCCGGAGCGGCCTAGCCGTCGATAGTGCATGCGAATCTCCTGCGTGACAGAACCGACCTTAAGCTTAGACGTTTTGCGCGCGAACGGCGTGGCCGATCGTGCACAATGACGGCTGGCCCGCCGGTGCGATCGCGCGACGGTAGCGGATGCGGCGGGCGCTTGTTTTATCGATCCGACAACGGGAGGAGATGGACATGGCAGCAGATCTGAGC
>NZ_CAJNKE010000575.1 GCF_905232215.1 Burkholderia sp. LMG 13014 | reverse complement strand
GGTCGGCACTCGACATCGCGTACGACGTGCCGCGCGTCGTGTCATACACGGCCTTCAGCAAATGCACTTCATCCTTGCGCCACGTGACCCAATGACGCTGGCTGTCCTGCCAGCCGCGCTTCGCGTCGGCCGGCGCATCCTTCAACAGGCGCTGATACGCGCCGTCCATCACGGCCTGCCACTGCTGCTGCGCTTCGCCCATGCACTGGATCTGGCCGGCCGGAGACGACCGGTCGCGCCGCGCGAGGCATTGCCGCATCGCGACGTCGATCGGGTCGGCCGCCGCGACTTCCGCATGTGCGACACCCATGCCCGCCAGCCCGGCCGACCCCGCCGCCCAGACGACGAGCGCGGCCAGCGCCGCACGCATCGTCTGGATTCGTCCGTGCGTCGCCATCAGTCGCGCACGCAGTCGACGAAGTACTCGACACGGCCGTTCACCTCTTCCGCGACGAGGCCGTGGATGTCGGTGTGGAAGCCCGGGAAGCGCTCGTTGAAGTCGCGCGCGAACCGCAGGTAGTTCATGATCGTCTTGTTGAAGCGCTCGCCCGGGATCAGCAGCGGAATGCCCGGCGGGTACGGCGTGAGCAGGATGCTCGTCACGCGGCCTTCGAGCTCGTCGAGCGGCACGCGATCGATCTTGCGGTGCGCGAGCTTCGCGAACGCGTCCGACGGCTTCATCGCCGGTTCCATGTCCGACAGGTACATCTCCGTCGTCAGGCGGGCGATGTCGTTCGCGCGGTACACGTCGTGGATCTGCGTGCACAGGTCGCGCAGGCCGACGCGCTCGTAGCGCGGATGCTGCGCGACGAATTCCGGCAGCACGCGCCACAGCGGCTGGTTGTTGTCGTAGTCGTCCTTGAACTGCTGCAGCTCGGTCACCATCGAGTTCCAGCGGCCCTTCGTGATGCCGATCGTGAACATGATGAAGAACGAGTACAGGCCGGTCTTCTCGACGATGATCCCGTGCTCGGCCAGGTACTTCGTGACGATCGCGGCCGGAATGCCGGTTTCGCCGAACTCGCCGTCGACGTCGAGCCCCGGCGTGATGATCGTCGCCTTGATCGGGTCGAGCATGTTGAAGCCTTCCGCCAGCGGGCCGAAGCCGTGCCAGTGGTCGTTCGGCTTCAGTATCCAGTCCTCGCGCGAACCGATGCCTTCTTCGGACAGGTTGTCCGGGCCCCATACGCTGAAGAACCAGTCGTCGCCGTATTCGGCGTCGACCTTGCGCATCGCGCGGCGGAAATCGATCGCCTCGGCGATCGACTCCTCGACGAGCGCGGTGCCGCCCGGCGGCTCCATCATCGCGGCCGCGACGTCGCACGACGCGATGATCGCGTACTGCGGGCTCGTCGACGTGTGCATCAGGTACGCCTCGTTGAAGCGGTGCTTGTCGAACGTGCGGTTCTCCGAATCCTGCACGACGATCTGCGATGCCTGCGAGATGCCCGCGAGCAGCTTGTGCGTCGAGTGCGTCGCGAACACGAGCGCGCCGGTGCGCGGACGGCCGTCGCCGATCGCGTGCATGTCGCGGTAGAAGTCGTGGAACGTCGCGTGCGGCAGCCACGCTTCGTCGAAGTGCAGCGTGTCGAGCAGGTCGCCGAGCAGGTCCTTGATCATCTCGACGTTGTAGACGACGCCGTCGTACGTGCTCTGCGTGATCGTCAGGATGCGCGGCTTCAGGTCCGGGTTCTCGCGCATCGCTTCGCGCGCGAACGGGTTCGCCTCGATCTTCTTGCGGATGTTCTCCGGCTTGAATTCGTCGCGCGAGATCGGCCCGATGATGCCGAAGTGGTTACGCGTCGGCGTGAGGAACACGGGGATCGCGCCCGTCATCGTGATCGCGTGCAGGATCGACTTGTGGCAGTTGCGGTCGACCAGCACGATGTCGCCCGGTGCAACCGTCGCGTGCCAGACGATTTTGTTCGACGTCGACGTGCCGTTGGTCACGAAGAACAGGTGGTCCGCGCTGAAGATCCGCGCCGCGTTGCGCTCGGACGCCGCGACCGGGCCCGTGTGGTCGAGCAGCTGGCCGAGTTCGTCCACCGCGTTGCAGACGTCCGCGCGCAGCATGTTCTCGCCGAAGAACTGGTGGAACATCTGGCCGAGCGGGTTCTTCAGGAACGCGACGCCGCCCGAGTGGCCCGGGCAGTGCCACGAGTACGAGCCTTCGTCCGCGTACTTGACGAGTTCCTTGAAGAACGGCGGCGCGAGCGAGTCGAGATAGACCTTCGCCTCGCGGATGATGTGGCGCGCGACGAACTCCGGCGTGTCCTCGAACATGTGGATGAAGCCGTGCAGCTCGCGCAGGATGTCGTTCGGCAGGTGGCGCGACGTGCGCGTCTCGCCGTACAGGAAGATCGGAATATCCGCGTTGCGGCGGCGCACTTCGGTGACGAACGCGCGCAGCTCGATGATCGCGGTCGCGAGCTCGGGCAGTTCGCCGTCCGGGCCGGTCTCGCCGAGCATGAGTTCGTCGTCGTCGATCGACAGGATGAAGCACGACGCACGGCTCGATTGCTGCGCGAACGACGTCAGATCACCGTAGCTCGTGAGGCCGAGGACTTCGACGCCCTCCTTCTCGATCGCTTCGGCCAACGCCCGGATGCCGGAGCCCGAGATGTTCTCGGAGCGGAAATCTTCGTCGATGATGACGACGGGGAAACGAAACTTCATGGGCGATTCTCCAAAAAGAACGACCGCGGCGCGTCACGCGCAGCGGTCACCCGGAAACTGGTGAGACGTTATGCAACCAGATCAGGTTTTCGGCAGCGTGACACCACGCTGCCCCTGATACTTGCCGCCGCGATCCGCGTACGACACGTCGCACACTTCGTCGCTCTCGAAGAAGAGCACCTGTGCGACGCCTTCGTTCGCGTAGATCTTCGCGGGCAGCGGCGTGGTGTTCGAGAATTCCAGCGTGACGTAGCCTTCCCACTCGGGTTCGAACGGCGTCACGTTGACGATGATCCCGCAGCGCGCATAGGTCGATTTGCCGAGGCAGACCGTCAGCACGGTGCGCGGGATGCGGAAATATTCGACGGTGCGGGCCAGCGCGAACGAGTTCGGCGGGATGATGCACACGTCGCCCTTGAAATCGACAAACGAACCCTCGTCGAAGTTCTTCGGATCGACGATCGTCGAGTTGATGTTCGTGAAAATCTTGAATTCGTCTGCACAGCGGATGTCGTAGCCGTAGCTCGACGTGCCGTAGCTGACGATCCGGCGACCGTCCTCGGACGCACGGACCTGATCGGGCACGAACGGCTCGATCATCTTGTGCTCTTCGGCCATGCGCCGAATCCACTTGTCGGACTTGATGCTCATGCCAGCCTCCGCCGGGCCGTCCCAAGGAGGCTGGCCGTCCCCTCGGGGGACAGCGAACGAAGTGAGCGTTGGGGTCGTTGCATATTCGGGGCGCCTGGAAACGCTGCGTGACAGTCGGTGAGGGCCAGACCCGCGAGGCGGCGGCCGGGAAAGGCGCACATTTTACGCGATCATCGGCCGGCGCACGCGGCGCCCGTCAACGGATCACGCCGCAGGCCAGCGCGGGCCCCGCGCCATGCTGCGGAAACGCGGGATCGCTCGGTTCGCGGTGCACCAGCGCCGCGCGGTTCATCGCCGAGCGCACGCCATCGAGGGCCAGATCGGGCGCGACGATGAAGCCGGCCGCGACGCCGT
>NZ_CAJNKE010000574.1 GCF_905232215.1 Burkholderia sp. LMG 13014 | reverse complement strand
AAGGCCCCGCACAGAGGAGGGAAAGTTTTGTATAGTGCGCCGGTTGCTGACATCCGGTTCGCTCATGCCTTCCACTTTTTCCCGTTCGTTGCCGCTCGTTGCACTGGCTGTCGCCCTGATCGTGCCGTACGCAATCACGAATCACACGTATCCGATCCCGACCTTCTATTCCGAGTTTTCCGCGCTGGTGCTGTATCTGCTGGTGGGGGTGTCCGTCGTGCTGCTCGCGCGCACGGGTCGCCCGGCCGAGCCGTTTGCGGCGCCGGCCGCGTTCGTCGCGCCGCTCGGGTTCGCCGTGGTGCTCATCGCGCAGGTCGCGCTGATCCCGCTCAAGGTACCGTCGATGAACTGGCTGGCGGTTGGCTATCTCGCCGCCGCGCTGGTCGCGATGCAGGCCGGCTATGCGCTCGCGCGCGACGGGCTGGCCGAGGCCGTGTCGCGGATGATGGCCGGTGCGCTGCTCATCGGCGGCGTGTTCGCGGTCGGTACCCAGATCGCGCAGTTGTTCCACCTCGAGTCGGCGCTGTCGCCGTTCGTCGTGATGTACAACGTCGCGGTCGAGCGCCGTCCGTACGGCAACATGGCGCAGGCGAACCATCTGGCCAGCTACATCGCGTTCGCGCTCGCAGGCGCGCTGTATCTCGTGCAGACGCGCCGGCTCGCGGTATGGGCGTGGTTCGCACTGTCGATCGTGCTGTCGGTCGGTCTCGCGCTGACGGTGTCGCGCGGGCCGTGGCTGCAGGTCGGGGTGATGGTCGTCGCGGGCTTCTGGATGGCGTGGCTCGAATCGCGTCGTGCGCCGGGCAATGCGCGCGCGTGGCTGATCCCGGTCGTGCTTGCGGTGGCGTTCGTCGCGGTGAACGTCGCGGTGCGCTGGGCCAACGTGCACTATCACCTGAATCTCGCGGAATCCGCGGCCGACCGGATGCGCGACGCAGGGCAGATCGCGCCGCGTCTCGCGCTGTGGAAGTACGGGCTCGCGATGTTCCGCGAACATCCGCTGCTCGGCGTCGGCTGGGGCGAGTTCCCGTCGCACCAGTTCGCGCTCGTGCGTTCGCTCGGCGGCGTCGAGATCGCGAACAATTCGCACGACATCTTCATCGACCTGCTCGCGAAGTCCGGCCTCGTCGGCCTGGGCGTGCTCGTCGTCACGCTCGTGACGTGGTTCGTGCGTGCGGTGCGCGCGCCGCAGTCGAGCATGCGCGTGTTCGGCTTCGCGCTGATCGGTATCCTGCTGATGCACGCGCTGGTCGAGTATCCGCAGCAGTACATGTTCTTCCTGTTGCCGGCGATGTTCGTGATCGGGCTGCTCGACGTGAAGCCGCTGCGCATCTTGCCGCGGCGCGCGGCGTTCGGGCTGTTCGCGGTGCTGTCGGTCGGCGGCGTGCTGGCGTCGGTGCCCGTGCTGCGCGACTACCAGCGTGCGGAAGTGCTGTACTACGGCAGCGATCCGGCCGCGCAGTACCGCGATGCGCCGTCGCTGCTGTTCGGCGCCTGGGGCGAATACGGCGCGGCCACGCTGCTGCCGATTTCGACGGACGACCTGCCGGCCAAGCTCGCCGCGCATGAGCGCGCGATCGCGCTGCTGCCCGGCGAGACGGTGCTGCGCCGCTACGCGGCACTGCAGGCGCTGGCGGGCCGCGACGCCGATGCGCTCGACACCGTCGCGCGCCTGCACGTGTTTGCGAAGGAGTTGAAGGACTGGCCGCAGCAACTGGCGGCGCTGTACAAGCTGTGCGACCAGCAGCCGGCGCTGAAGCCGTTCAAGGCGGCGGTCGTCGCGAAATACGGCGAAGTGCCGGCCGATGCGGCCGACGACGAGGACGACGACGATTCGGATTGATGCGCGCAGCGCCTGCCGGACGGGGAATTCCGGCAGGTGCGGCGTAGTGAGGAAGTAGCGGCGCGTCGGGCGGTACTGCACGGCGCGAACCCGGCGAACCCGGTGAACCCGGCCGCGTAGCAATTACCTCGCGGATCGCTCGGATTCCGGCTGAACGCGCGGCGATTCGCGTCAACCATTGTCAAATCGCCGCCGCTCGCCGGGTGGCGCGTGCACAATGCGCGAAAGCGCGCGCATACCGGCTCGCATAGGGCCTGGGCCGGCACCGGCACCGGCAGTACCCCGGCCATCCGGGAAGTTCACCAAGCAGGATCGCGGCCGGGCATCGATCGGCCGTGCGGCCGTAACGGGGCGCCGGTCCGATGGCCGCGGCGCAGTGTGACGCATGCGATGCGACCGGGCGATGGTTCCCGGTGCGCGGCGCGTGCGTCCGGAACAGTGCTTAAGAACGATATTCGACCATGGCTATTCGCTCGACCTACCTGATCCTGCCCGCCGTCGCGATGCTGTTTTCCGGCTGCGCGATGCTGTCGTCGTCGCAGGAAAGCAAGCTGACCTGCCATATTCCGCGCGCCGTCTATCCGGATACCGCGAAGCCGCTCACGCGCCCGGCGACCGTGCTCGTGCGCGCGCTGATGACGACGTCGGGCGAGGCGCAGAACGTCACGGTGACGACGAGCAGCCGCAATGCGGCGGCCGATCGCGCGGCCATCGACGCGATGACGCACGCGACCTGCGTGCAGACGGGCGCGACCGCGAACCCGTTCATGCTGACCCAACCGTTCGTATTCGAGCCGCAGCGCGGCCAGTGATGGGCGGGCGGTGCGGCCTGCGTGCGGGTTGCCGTCCGGTTTCGTTTCCTGCCAGCTGCTTCGTTGTGCATGGCCGCCGACAGTCGATGCGTGCGGCCGTTGCGGCGCGCGCGCCCGACGTTCAGTGCTGCGGCATCAGGTTCGCGCCGCGGCAAGCCGGCTCGGCCGCCGTGCTCAGCCCGAGCAGCGTGAACCCGTTGCGCGCCTGGCGAATCAGCGCATAGTGCCGCGCAACCGTTTCGCCGGTATTGCCGGTCAGATCCAGTTCGACCTGAAACCGGTCCTTGCTGTCCGAACAGCCGCGCACCGGGCCGTACGCGAACCCGGTATCGGGTGCCTTGCTGGCCTTTTCGAACGCCTGTCGGCCTTTCAGCGTGGCCGCTGCGGCGGTGGGCTCGCTCCATTCGCGCGCCAGCGCATCGTCCGCCTTCAGCCATTCGTCGACGAAATCGCGGCCATTGAGTGCGACGGGCTGCACGCGCTGCACGGTGCCCCCGTCGACGCGATAGCGGAAGACGCCCGGCCGCGTCATCACTTCGCTGTCCTTCGAGCCGACCGTCGCGCGCACCTCGAAGCCGTCGGGGCGCACTTTGAACCGGATCGCGTTGTCGTCGAGTACGTAGCCGTGCTCCGTATGGAATAGCGTGCGCTGAGCGGCCGAGCCGTTGGCCGGCGCGACCACGTCCACGGCGAACCGGCTCCAGCGCGACGCGCACCACGGCGTGCCGTGGACGACCGCGACCTGCCCGCCGGGTAGCGCCGAGAACCAGAAGCCGCCGCCGTACGCGCCGCCGATGTCCTTGTAGTCGCCGGCCTGCCAGCGCATCACGCGCCGCCAGCCGCCGTTTTCCCATGCGTACGCGGTGAGCACGTTGTCGTCGCCGCATGCGATGTCGAAGCCGGCGCGCACGAAGAGCAACGGGCGGGACGTGCCGCCGCGTTCGACGTCGACGTCCGGATTGCGGCCGAACGCCGATTCGCCGTCTTTCAACTGGGTCGTGGGTTGGGCGGGCACGCCGAGCGCGGTCGCGAGCG
>NZ_CAJNKE010000573.1 GCF_905232215.1 Burkholderia sp. LMG 13014 | reverse complement strand
GCGACGCTCGGTGCCCCGCTGACCGCGATCGTGTTCGCGTTCGGCCTCACGCACGACGCGAACGCACTGCTGCCGCTGCTCGCGGCGACGCTCGTCGCGCACGGTTTCGCGACCATCGTGATGAAGCGCTCGATCATGACGGAGAAGATCGCGCGCCGCGGCTATCACATCTATCGCGAGTACGGCGTCGATCCGCTCGAGCGGCATGACATCGGCGAAGTGATGACGTCGGCCGACCTGCTCGTCGCGATCGACGGCGCAGCGACGCTCGCTACCGTCGAGTCGCAGTACTTCGGCGCGAAGCAGTCGCACCGTGCGTACCCGGTCGTGCAGAACGGCCGCCTGCTCGGTCTCGTCGATCGCGCGACGCTCGACGCGCAGCGCGCGCAGGCCACGGCCGACACGCCGATTTCGGGCGCATTCGTCAACCGCGCGCCGGCCGTCGCGCAGGCGCACGAAACCTGCCGCGTCGTCGCGTCTCGGCTCGCGATGCTCGGACTCGAGCGCCTGCCGGTGGTCGCCGACGAGCAATCGATGCGCATCACCGGCATCGTGTCGCGCAGCGACCTGATCAAGCCCGCGCTCCAGCACTTCGACGACGAACAGAAGCGCGAGCGCTTCCGCCCGGTCGTCCCGGCCAACCTGCGCGACATCGGCACGCGCAAGGCCGGCTGACCCACTGCGCTGCGCGGCACCCTAGCCGCGCACGACCCGCTCGCGTTACCGCTTCCGGACGATGCTGCACGCCCCTCGCGCGCCGCATCGCATTTCGCCGCTTCCCGTGTTTAAAGTTGGTTAACAATTCGACGGACGAAAGTTTGTCATCATGGTGCTCATGCGACGGGGCCACCAATCAGCCATTCCACTTCGCGATCAAATAAAGAGTCTCGGCACGGCATGCAGACACATGCCGTTCGCCGCGACCGTCACGTCACCACACGACCGGGCAGCGCGCCGACCACGCAGCGCATGACGTCGTGCCGCACACGACGCATGCCGTGCCGCAGCAAAGTGCACTGCATCGCAGCCGCCATTTGGCAAGCGCGTTAACAACTTGTTTCGGAATAGCCGGAACCGTGCTCGCCTGATGCGATCTCACTGTTACGCAGTCCTGCTGCGCATCCCACTCAATCAATCACGACTCGAGGGAGATAACGTGAACGCTAAATTCCTACCGCTCATCGCATTGACCGTGGCATTTTCTGCTCATGCAGCCGATTCTGCCCTGCAGAATGTGGGACAAAGCCAAAAGCCCGCCGATCAAGTGGCGCAGTGCATCGCCAAGACGTGGGCCGACAAGTCGCAACAACAAGTGACGTCGCAGTATGAACTGGCAAACGGCCTCGCAATGGCCGTGTATGCGCCGGGCCAGCAGCCGCCGAACGGCGCTGCCGCAGTGGTCCGCCCGGCCAACGCCGGCAACGCGAAGACCTGGGTCGGTTTCCGCGGTGGCGATGCATCGTCGGCCGGCGACATCAACGCCTGCCTGTAAAGAGAACAGGCGCTCCGGATGGCCTGGGTGCCATCCGCTTGCGACCAGCCCCGCTTCGGCGGGGCTTTTTCTTTTGCTGCGCGCTTGCGTGTTACAGGTAGCTGCAGACGTAATCGAGCGTCTCGAGCACTTCGATGTCGAAGCGGCTCTTGCCCGGCACCGAGAACGATTCGCCGGCGCCGTAGGTCTGCCATTCGCTGCTGCCGTCGAGCTTCACGCGGCACTTGCCGGCCTGCACTTCCATCAATTCGGGCGCATCGGTGCCGAAGTTGAGCGCGCACGGCAGGATCACGCCGAGCGTCTTGCGCGTGCCGTCCGGGAAGAGCACGGTATGCGACACGCACTTGCCGTCGAAATAGACGTTCGCGCGCTTGACGACCGATACGTTGTCGAATTGGGTTGCACTGGTCATGAAATGCCTCTGATTGCTGGATGCCGGATGGCGATGTTGTTGGCGGCCGGCCGGAGCGGCGGGCCGGCCGCTATAATACCGGCTCGCGCGGTATGCGCCGGAATGGCGTGCCCGCTGCGCAAGCCACGTGCCCGCCGGACGACGGCAACGTCACGCACTTGATCGTCAGGATAACGATGCAATGACGGCTCCCAACCGCGGGCACCGGTTCATCGAAGCCCCTTGCGTCGAGCGGAATCGCGCAGGCAGTCGAGCAGCATCGCCGCGGCCGGCGTCAGCGGGCTGTCGCGACGCGTGATGACCTGCACCGAGACGCCCGGCAAGCGCTCGCGGATCGGCAGCACCGCGAGCTGGTCGCGCGCCCACTCGCCCTGCAGCAGTTGCTCGGGCATCGATGCGATCAGGTCGCAACCGGTCATCAGGCTGTGCGCGAGCCCGAAGCTCGGACATTCGACGACGCGCGCCGGCACCGGCAGCCCGTACGCGACGAACGAATTGAACAGCACCTGCGTCGAACTTTCCGGCGACGGGTTCATCAGCCAGTCGGCCTCGACGAGATCGGCGAGCGACGTGGCCGACGCGAGCGGATGCCCCTTGCGGGCGACGATCAGCGACCGGCTCGCATAGAGTTCCGCGTGATCGAATTCAGCCGCCAGCAATTCGGGCACGACGACGGCCACCGCGAAATCGAGCGAGCCGTCGTGCAGGCGCGGCAGCGCAACGCCCGGAAACCCTTCGACCAGGTTGACGCGCGCCACCGGAAAGCGGCGCCGGAACGCGCGAAACGCATCGGGCAGGATCGTCACCGCGGCGGCCGGCGTGATCGCCGCTGCGACGGAGCCCGTCATCGCGCCCTGCGCCTGCTCGATATCGTCGCGGGCGCGCTGCATTTCGGCGACGATCAGCCGCGCGCGCACCTGCAACTGCTGGCCGAACGCGGTGAGTTGCACGCCGCGCGCGGTGCGCACGACGAGTGACACGCCGAGCGCGATCTCCAGCTCCTTGACCGCCTTCGTCAACGCCGCTGGCGACACGTTCAGACGCCGCGCAGCCGCGCGAATGCTGCCCTCTTCCGCGACGGTGACGAACGCTTTCAGCTGATGGTATTTCATGGCGGCAATGCGTGATCCGTGGAAACCCTGTGCTGCGCGGCACACGCCGACTCAGGGTATTCCCGAGCGGCAACCGGTGGTGAGCACCAAAGCAATTTATCAGCTTCTGGTACACAAAAGAAATTTATATGCTTGCTCGTCATATGTGCGTCAAACGCCCCACCTGCCCCACAGGAGACACCATGCTGCAAGCCGTGAACCCCGTCATCCCCGGCATCGCCGCGATCGCACCCGAGCTGGTCGAGGTACGCCGCCGCATCCACGCTCACCCCGAACTCGCATTCGAGGAAACGCTCACGAGCGATCTCGTCGCCGAGCTGCTCACCGGCTGGGGTTATGAAGTGCATCGAGGGATCGGCAAGACGGGCGTGGTCGGCGTGCTGCGCGAAGGGCAAGGCACGCGCACGGTCGGGCTGCGCGCCGACATGGATGCGCTGCCGCTCGCGGAGGCCACGGGCCTGCCGTACGCGAGCCGCCATGCGAACAAGATGCATGCGTGCGGCCACGACGGCCACACCGCGATGCTGCTGTGCGCGGCACGCCACCTCGCGGCCACGCGCCAGTTCTCCGGCACGCTGAACCTGATCTTCCAGCCGGCCGAGGAAAACTTCGGCGGCGCGAAGGCGATGATGGACGACGGCCTGTTCGACCGCTTCCCGTGCGACGCGATCTTCGCGA
>NZ_CAJNKE010000572.1 GCF_905232215.1 Burkholderia sp. LMG 13014 | reverse complement strand
CGTCGCGAGCGTCGCGCGCTGCACCTCGAGCGCCTGGATCGCGGACTGCAGCATCCCGAGATTGAGCTTCAGCCACTGCTCGACGGCGCGCAGATCGGTGATCCGCTTGTCGAGCTCCTCGACGCTCGTGAGCGGCGCCATCATGTCGGACATGCTCGACAGCGACGGCGGCAGCCCTTGCGTGGCACCTGGAAACGACGTCATCCCGCCGAACGGCGACATCCGCATCATGTCCCACATGCGGTCCATCATGTCGGCGGGCTTGAAGCCGGCAAAGCCGGCGAAAGGGTTGGAGCCGGAGGCATCGGTCGTCATACGGGCATCCTGGTTGACTGGGTGGGAGCGAGGCGGCCGCCATGCGTCGCGCGAGCCGCGCCTGGATCGATCATAGCGCCAGCGCGTGTCAGAACGGCACGTCGCCGGGGAACGCGGGCGGGCGCCGCTCGCGCAGCGAGCGGATCCCTTCCTGGACGTCGGGCCCGGAAAAACCCATGAATTCGAGCGCAAGCGACGTATCGAAGGTCGGCCCGGCCGTGCGCAGCCAGTTGTTCAATGCGTACTTGGTCCAGCGGATCGCCGACTGCGAACCGTGCGCGAGCCGCTCGGCCACTTCGTAGGCCTTCGGCAGCAGGTCGGCCGGCTCGACCGCGAGCGATACCAGCCCGATCCGCTCGGCCTCCTCGCCGCTCACGGGCTCGCACAGCAGCAGGTAGTACTTCGCCTTCGCCATCCCGCACAGCAGCGGCCACACGATCGCCGCGTGGTCGCCGGCCGCGACGCCGAGCCGCGTGTGGCCGTCGATGATGCGCGCATCCTTCGCGGCGATCGAGATATCGGCGAGCAGCCCGGCGACGAGCCCCGCGCCGACGGCCGGGCCATGCATCGCCGACACGATCGGCTTGCTGCAGTTGATCACGTTGTAGACGAGGTCGCGCGCCTCGCGCCACACGCGGGCGCGCACGTCGAAGTCGTTCGCCATGTCCTCGACGAGCGCGAGATCGCCGCCCGCGGAGAAGCCCTTGCCTTCGCCGCGGATCACCGCGACGCGCGTGTCGGGATCGCGGTCGACGTCGCGCCAGATGTCGGCGAGCTCGCGATGCATGCGCGCATTCGCGGTCGCGAGGCCGCTGCGGTTCGCGCCCTCGCCGCTCATCACGATGTCGAGCACGCCGTGGTCGCGGCGCGTCACCTTCAGTGCTTCGTAACCGCCGTACGCGGCGAGATTGGCCATGCGCTGCTCCTTGCTCGAGGTTCTCGAACCCCTGAATCGAGTGTAGCCAAGCCCGCGCGGGCAAACATCAGGCGAAACCCGGCGCGCGGGCCGGGCCCGGGTTTCGCAAAAGCGGAGCGCCGCGTGGCTTACGCCGCGCCGTCGGGCGGGGCGACCGACTGCTCGATCGCGCCGAAGATCGACTTGCCGGCCGCGTCGAACATCTCGATACGCACGGTATCGCCGTAGCGCATGAATTCGGTCTGCGGCGCGCCGTGCTCGATCGTCTCGAGGCAGCGTTTCTCGGCGATGCAGCAGTAGCCGCGCTTCGCGTCCTTGTTCGACACCGTGCCGGAGCCGACGATCGAGCCGGCGCGCAGGTTGCGCGTCTTCGCCGCATGCGCGACCAGCTGGCCGAAGTGGAACACCATGTCGGTGCCCGCATCGGGCTGGCCGACCTTCTTGCCGTTCCAGTGGACGATCATCGGCCGGTGCACGCGGCCTTCGCGCCATTCGTCGCCGAGCTCGTCGGGCGTCACGGCGACCGGCGCGAACGCGGTGGCCGGCTTGCTCTGGAAGAAGCCGAAGCCCTTCGCGAGTTCGGCCGGAATCAGGTTGCGCAGCGACACGTCGTTCACGAGCGTGACGAGCCGCACGGCCTTCAGCGCTTCGTCGGGCGACGCGCTCATCCGCACGTCGCCGGTGATCACCGCGACTTCCGCCTCGAAATCGATGCCCCACTCCTCGGACGGGCACACGACGTCGTCGCGAGCCCCAAGAAAATCGTCGCTGCCGCCCTGGTACATCAGCGGGTCGGTCCAGAATTCGGGCGGCATCTCCGCGCCGCGCGCGCGGCGCACGAGCTCGACGTGGTTCACGTACGCGGAGCCGTCGGCCCACTGGAACGCGCGCGGCAGCGGCGCCATGCAGTTGGCCGGATCGAACGCGAACGAATTGCGCGCGCGGCCGTGGTTCAGCGCGTCGTACAGGTCGCGCAGCTGCGGCGCGTAGAACGCCCAGTCGTCGAGGACGCGCTGCAGCGTCGGCGCGATCGCGTCGGCGATTGCCGCGGTATGCAGGTCGCGCGACACGACGATCAGCTGGCCGTCGCGCGTGCCGTCCTTCAGCGAAGCAAGTTTCATAGGGGGACTCTGGCGTTGTAGTGACGATGGAGGGAATCTATTTTACGATGGTGAATCCCTGCGGCGCGCCGCGATTGTGCGCGCCGTTTTCGCCCCGATTTTTCAGCCCGGTTTTCAACCCGATTCCTGCCGCCTTTTCGCGCACCTGCCGCCCATGCCCGCCAGCCCGCTTCCCGACGACGATCTCGCCGACTCCGACACCGATGACGCCGCTTCCGGCGAGCACGGCGAGAAGGTCCGCTCCGGCATCCAGTCGATCGAGGTCGGCTTCCGCCTGCTCGACGTGCTGACGAGCGAGCCGCGCGCGATGATGCTGCGCGACCTCGCGCAGCGCGCGGGCATGAGTCCTGCGAAGGCGCACCGCTACCTGGTCAGCTTCTCGCGGCTCGGCGTGGTATCGCAGGATCCCGTCTCGGGCCGCTACGAACTCGGCGGCTTCGCGCTGCAGATGGGGCTTGCGCGGCTCGCGCGCGTCGACGGCGTGAAGCTCGCGCGGATCGCGCTGACCGAATTCCGCGACCGCCTCGACCAGACGGTCGGCATCGCGGTGTGGGGCAACCAGGGGCCGACGATCGTGCACTGGATGGAATCGAGCCACCCGGCAAAGGCGTCGCTGAAGCTCGGCGACGTGATGCCGCTGCTCGGCTCCGCGACGGGGCTGCTGTTCGCCGCGTACCTGCCGCGCAGCAAGACCGCCGCGATGCTCGAGCGCGAACTTGCCGATACGCGCCGCTCGCCGCACCACGGCGGCCCGCGCACGCTCGACGAGGTCGACACGGTGCTCGCCGACGTGCGCCAGCACGAGGCCGCACGCGTCGAGGGGATGCTGCTGCCGACGATCCACGCGTTCTGCATGCCCGTGTTCGATGCGGTCGGCGAACTCGCGCTCGCGATCGTCGCGCTCGGCCAGGAAGGCTCGTTCGACATTGCATGGGGCGGCGAGATCGACACGGCGCTGCGCGCCTGCGCGCAGAAACTGTCTTACGAACTCGGCTATAGTCCCGACGCGCGCGACGCCTGACGCAACGGCACCGGCACCCGACCCCGACCCCGACCCGTCACGCAGCGCGAACGCGCGGCGCATTCGACAGTCCGATTCCTGTGGCGCGCGCTGCGCGCCCGACGTCACGCGAGCGCCCCGATCCTGTTCCGATGCCCATGCAGCCTGCCGATCTCCGTCCGAGTCATGCCTTGCCCCGCCACTGGCTGCGCGTGGGCATTGCGCTCGTCGTCGTGCTGGTGCTGCACGTGCTCGCCGCGTTCTGGCTGATGCGCAACCGCGACGCGTTCACGCCGCCCGAGCCCGCCGACGTCCCCGTGCAGATCGAGCTGCTGAAACCGCGAC
>NZ_CAJNKE010000571.1 GCF_905232215.1 Burkholderia sp. LMG 13014 | reverse complement strand
CATCTGCGCGGTGGCCGTCTCGACGCCGTACGCGCGTCGTCGCAGCATCGCGTCGAGCAGGTCCCAGCTGTTGTTCGGCATCAGTTCGAGCAGTGCCTCGTCGACGGCCGCGACCGCGATCTGCGTGCCGGCCGGCGCGGGCTGGCCGTTCGGCAGCGTGACCTTCACGTGCGCCTGCGCCTTGCTGCGCACCGTGTAGCGCGTCGCATCGGTCGTCACGGTCACGCCGAGGCGGTGCACGCCCGTGCCGACCTTGATCTCGCCGAGGCCATAGCGGAATGCCGGCTTCGACAGGTCGACGAACGCGGTCGGCGCTTCATAGTGACGGCCCTCGCGCCAGAATGCGCGTGCCCATTCGACCGGTGCCTTCCAGCCCCACGTGAAGAACGAGTACCACGGCACTTCGCGAATCCGGCCGCGCAGCGCGAGTACCGACACGTAGACGTTCGGCCCCCACGATTCGCCGACCTTCAGGTCGACCGTCGGGTTCTTGCCGTTCAGCTCGACGATGTGCGTTTCCATCACGCCGCCGCGTTCGACCGCGACCAGCGCGGTCGCGTAGCGGAACGGCATGCGCACCTGGAAGCGGGCGGTTTCGCCGGGTTCGTACGAGGTTTTCTCCGGGATCACGTCGATCCGGTCGGTGTTGTCGCCGCCGAACCAGAGCTCGTCCTCGCGCGTGACCCACACCGACGTCGATGCGTTCGACGTGCGGCCGTCGCCGTCCTTGGCCACCGCGATCAGCTGCACGTTGCCGGCCTGTTCGAGTGTTGCGTCGCAGGCCATGCGGCCCTTGTCGTCGGTCTTGCCCGAGCACAGCACGCCGAGGTCGCGCGTGTCGCTCTTGTTGTCGTACGCATAGAAGCCGCCGACCATCCGCTTGCGCGACGACGTCGTGATGTGCGCGACGCCCTTGATCTCGATCGGCACCGACGCGCGCGGCTTGCCTTGCAGGTCGACCGCCAGGGCCTGCACGGGCACATGCTGGCCGACCGATACCCAGCGGCCCGCCTTGATGCCGGCCACCACCGCGGCCGGCCACAGGATCGTGTCGCCGCGAATCGTTTGCACTTCGCCGTTCGGGTCGGCGAACGTCGCTTCGAGCGCGATGCGCTTCGGTGCATCGACGTCGGGCAGGCCCTTCAGCGTGACCGAGCCCGCACCGTTGCGGTCGAGCGTCAGCGGCAGCTTGTCGGCGATCAGCTTCGTCGCGTCGGGATCGTTGTTCGATGCCGATGCGTTGTCGCCGTCCTGCGAATCGTCGTCGGCATTGCCGTCGCTCTTGTCGGCGCGATACGGCGTGAAGCTGAAATCCTCGAAGCGATCCGCGAACGGCGGCGACGCCCACTTCATCAGCGCCGACACCTGCACCGGCAGGTTCGATGCGCCGCCGCCCGACACGTAGTCGATCTGCACCGCGAGCGGCGCTTCCTTCACGGCGACGAGCGGGCTCTTCTGCGCGTCGCGCGCGCCGATCGATCCTTTCAGCACCGGCAGGCGGAACGCCTCGACGCGGAAGCTGCCGCTGTAATAGGTGGCGGTCGGCGCGTCTTCCGGGCCGCCTTCGAGTTCGACGCTGTATTCGCCGAGCTTCGCGGCGGCCGGCAGCGTGAATTGCGTGTCCGCGCTGTGGTCGGCCGCCCACGTGAGCGGCAGCTTGTAGGTCTGACCGGTGCCGAGATGGCGGATCGTCACGCGCGTCGGGTATTGCGACGGGAACGCGAGGCTTTGCAGCGTTTCGGCACGGATGAAATGCTTCATCGACACGGTTTCGCCCGCGCGCAGCAGCGTGCGGTCGAATACCGTATGCGCGCGCACGGTCCGCGCGCTGTCGGTGTCGGTCGGCACGTTGAAGCGCCACGATTCGATCCCGCGGTTCCAGCCCGAGCTGACGAACGCCATGTCGGGGCCCGTCTTCGGATCGTTCACGCGGGCCGACACGAAGTAGTCGTCGAAGCGTTGCTCCGAATCGGACGAACTGCAGGCGCGCTTCGATTCGAACGCGCCGTCGATCTTCAGCAGGCCCTGCGCGTCGGTCTTGCCTGACGCGATCTCGTCGCCGTTGCAGTCCGACACGCGGATCTGCGCATTCGGCACCGGCTTGCCCTTGTCGAGCGTCGTGACCCACACGAGGTTGTTCTCGCGGCCCTGTTTCAGGTGCACGCCGAGGTTGGTGACGAGCACCGTGGTGCGCACGTACATGCTCGACGGCTTTGCGAGCAGCGAGCGGCCGAGCGCGGGCGACGCGAGTTCGAGCACGTAGAAACCGGGCTTGTCGATCGGCACGCCGACGACTTCGAACGGGCGCAGTGCCTTCGGGTCCGCCTTCGGCAGCGTCAGCGCCTGCACGCCGGGCTGGCCCTTGAGCAGCGTCAGCGAGCGCACGTCGATGCGGCGATCCTTCGGCGCGGGCGCCTTTTCGCCGGCTTCGCGCGGCACGTAAACAGGATGCTGGCCCTTGCGTTCGAGCAGGCCGGGAATCTGGTTGTCGATCGAACCGGCCGTCATCGACCAGTTGTCGAAGCGGTCGACCGTGCGCATCCACTGACGAATCGCGGTGTCGTCGTCGACCTTCAGGTTCGAGAACTGCGCGCCCTGGGTGTTGAGGCCGTCGATATGCAGGTCGGCCTCGACGTTGCGCAGCGTGACGGGCACGAGCGCGGGCGTATCGGGTTCGGCGAAGCGCTCGACGATCCCGAAGGTGCCCGACGAGAACTTCGCGAGCGGCGGCATCGGTGCGGTGCGTGTCGCGAGCGGGAACAGGTCGGCGTTGGACAGCGAGCGGTCGGTCACGTCGCGCAGGCCCGACGGCATTTCGATCGTCAGGGCAGCCTGTTCGGGCAGCGGCGGGTTGAACGTGACGGTGGTGACTTCCTCGCTCTTGTCGTCAGCCGCGAAGGTCGGTGACAGCGAACCGTCAGGGCCGCGCACCTTGATTGCCTCGGCGTTCTTGCGCGAGATCGGCGCGTTGAACGACAGCGTGAGCGGGCGCAGCGGTGTGCAGGGTGCCTTTGCGTTCTCGCGTTCGCACGAGAAGCTCGCGGCGAACGGTGCGCGCACCGTGAAATCGAAGCGCCGTTCCGTTTCGTTCGGGATGCCGCTCGGGCTCGTGACGCCCTTGCCATACACGAGCTGCATCTTCGCGCTCGCCGGCAGTGCCTGCGCGCACGACAGCGTCAGCACGCGCGCGGCATCCTTCTTCAGCCCGAAGTGATCGAGCAGTGCGTTGCGCGCATCGTCGTCGGCGGCCGTGACGGGAATGCGGTTGCCGATGCCGGCCGCTTCGCACCAGATGTTCGCGAGTGCCGAGCGCGGTTCGGCCGGACCGTTCAGCTTCAGCACGAACATCTGCCGTTCCTCGATCTCGCGCGAGCCGGGGCGGACGTTCACCGGGAACGGGCCGCCCGTCTGAAACGTGAAGCGGCGCGGGCCGCTGGCCGCATTGCCGGCGACCGAGCGCAACGTGTCGTTGAGCGCGACCGCGCAGCGCACGCCGGGCGGCAGGTCGTTTTCGAAATCGTAAACCCAGGTCTTGTCGTCGAGCCAGTGACCCTGGCCGCGCGCGGCCGTGGAATCGTTGCAGGTGACGCGCGCGGGATTCGGCGCGGAGGCCGAGCCGAACGCGACCATCGGTTCGTCGAACTTGACGACGGTTTGCCGAACCTCGGTGACGGTGCCTTGCGGCGACACGCTTACCGTG
>NZ_CAJNKE010000570.1 GCF_905232215.1 Burkholderia sp. LMG 13014 | reverse complement strand
GCCTGCACCGCGTCTTCGTCATCGATCAGCATGAAGTAGTCGACGCACATCTCGAGGAAATCCCACGCAAGCGGCGACGCCTCGCCGCACGCGAGCCCCGCCATCACCGAATCCACGCTACCGGTCGCCTTGGTCGCGCGCCCGGCCAGCGCACTCTGGTACAGGCAGTCGGCCTGGCGCGGCTCGACCACGATGAAGTGCGGCCGCTGCACGCCGTCGCGCTCCCACAGGTAGCTCGCGACGCCCGCGGCGAGGCCGCCCACGCCGCCCTGCAACAGCACATGCGTGAACGGCCGCCCGTCGTCCTGCGCCGCTTGCGCGGCGGCCTCGGCCGCGATCACGCCATAGCCCTGCATCACGTCGCGCGGAATCGCTTCGTAGCCGTCGTACGACGTATCCGACACGACATACCAGCCGTTCGCCTGCGCGAGCTGCGCCGCGCAGATGACCGACTCGTCGTAGTTCCCCTCGATGCGCACGATCCGCGCGCCGTACGCCGAGATCGCGCGTTCGCGCTCGGCCTCGACGTTCGCGTGCAGCACGATCACGCACCCGCAGCCGATCGCACGCGCGGCGGCGGCGAGCGCACGGCCGTGATTGCCGTCGGTTGCGCTGATCACCGTCAGGTCGGCCAGCTCCGCCGCGTAGCGGCCGGTGACGAGCCCTTGCGGATCGAGATCCTGCGTGCGGCGCAGGCGCTTCACGAGCCGCACCAGCGCAATCGGCGCGCCGAGCGCCTTGAAGCTGCCGAGCGGCGAGCGGCACGACTCGTCCTTCACGCTGACGCTCGCGACGCCGAGCCGCGCGGCGAGATCCGGCAGCGCGCGCAGCGGCGTGCGCGCGTTGCCGACGAGCGGCCAGTGCGACAGCCACGCGCCGCTTTCGTCGGCCGATGCGATGTTCATCACGCGGCGCAGCGCGTGGGGATAGGCGGCGCGCGATGCGCGGGGGTTGGCGATCAGCATGGCGGGCAGCACTCCGTGAGTCGGTTCGGGTCGGGCGCGCACGGGTTGCACGCGCCGCCGGTTCGAAAAATAATATTGCGCATGCGGGTCAATAAATTCGCCAATTCGGCGGCCGTCACGCAAAAATTTCTCATTCTTTCGAGGCTTCACGCGCCATCATGACCACCCCACTCGATGCGTTCGATCGCAAGCTGCTGATGGAAATCCAGCGCGACGCGCAAACGCCGCAAAGCGAACTCGGCGCGCGCGTCAACCTGTCGACCGCGGCCGTGAACCGGCGCCTGAAACGTCTCGCGGACGACGGCGTGATCGAGCGCTACACGGCCATCGTCGCGCCGGACAAGGTCGATCATCCGCTGACGATCGTCGTCAACGTCGAGGTCGAAAGCGAGCAGATCGACCAGCTCGACGCGATGAAACGCTCTTTCGAGCGCTGCCCGCAGATCCAGCAGTGCTACTACGTGACGGGGGAATGGGATTTCGTGCTGATCCTGGCCGTGCGCAACATGGATCAGTACAACGCGCTCACGCGCGAGCTGTTCTTCGCGAACAACAACGTGAAGCGGTTCAAGACGCTGGTGAGCATGAGCCGCGTGAAGGTCGGGCTCGAGGTGCCGGTCGAACCGGGCGAGTAAGTGAGCGTTTGCACACATGAGGCGACCGGCGCGCGATAGCGCACCAGCCGCCTCCCATCGACGGCTACGTCAGCGGCAACTGAAGCTCGCCGCCGAATTCACGTCGCCCGACCCGTTATAGCGGGCCACCTGCGGGTACGGGCACAACGGCCGCGTACGCCCCGCGCCCCACGATGCGGGCACGTCCGCATTCGGCACCGCGTTCGTCGCATCGCGCGCGGCAGCGACTACCGCACCGGGCGCTTGCCCCTGCTCGACCCACGCGACGAGCGGCGTCAACAGGTCGAACTGGTCGGCCGCCGGCCCGCCCGAGCAGTGGTTCATCCCCGGCACCGGATAGAAGCGCGCGAAATCCGACGCATCGCCGCCGTTCGCCTGCGCGACCCGTGCATACCAGTCGCGCGTGTCGTCGAACGAGAACACCGGGTCGCCCGTGCCGTGATAGACGAGCAGCTTCGCGCCGCGCGCCTTCAACGCCGACAGGTTGGTCTCGTCGGGCGGCGTCATGAACGACCACGCGGATTGCGTGTACACGCCGTTGGTCGCGAAGATCGCCGGCGCATCGTTGTCCATGTCGAAGCCCAGCGCAAAACCGGGCAGGTTCGCGAGCGTCGCGGCGGTTTTCGGCGGCGTCATGAACGTGAACGCCATCGCGGCCGGATCGAGCGTGATCGAATTCGACTGCTTCCACGCGGCCCAGCCGCTGCCGGCGATGCCCGGATCGTACGGAAAGCCCGCGTACAGCGCCGTGCCCGCGCTGTTGCGTGCACCCGCGAACACGTTCTCGAGCGCGGTCTTCTGCGCGGTCGTCAGGCAGGCGCCCGTGCGCGTGCCGTTCGCGCAGGTCGGGATGTCCGCATCGACGCTGAAGTGCGCCTGGCACGCGGCGACGTCCTGCACCATCCCGTCGGCCGCGCCGTCGAGCGCGTCGCACTTCTCAACGATCTTCGCGCCGACGAACTGCCGCTCCGCATCGGTGAAGCCGCTGCGGATATCCGGCAGCCCGTTCGATCCGGCCGCCGATGCGATCTTCGCGAACTGCTGCGCGCCGTACATCTCGCCGATCGCCGCCTTCGGCAGATGAAAGCCCGGATCGCCCGCGATGATGCCGTCGTAGTCGGCCGGGTTGCGCACCGCCGTGACCATTGCGTGACGGCCGCCGTTCGAGCAGCCGTCGAAATAGCTGCGGTCGGGCGCCTTGCCGTACGCGAGCCGGATCACCTGCTTCGCCATCGGCGTCAGCGCATCGACCGCGCCGTAGCCGTAGTCGATGCGCGCCTGCGGATCGATGCCGAACAACGGATTCTGCGCGGCGCTGTGCCCCGAATCCGAGCTGATCACCGCGAAGCCCTGGTTCAGCGCGTCGGTCAGCGGCCCGCCGCCGCCGATCTCGCCGGTCGCCGTCACGACGTTGCCGTCGAGCCCGCCGTTTGCCTGGTAGAAGAAGCGACCGTTCCACGCCTTCGGCAAGCGCATTTCGAAGCCGATCGCATAGGTCTTGCCGTCGACCGTGCTCACGCGCTCGTTCATCTTCCCTTCGATCACGCAGTGCTCGGCGATCGGTTTGCCGGCCACCGTGAGCGCGCCGGCGGCTGCGGTCGTCACCGACGTGAACGACGTGTTCGCATACGCAAGCTTCGCGGCGAGCGCGTCGCAGGTCTGCGCCATCGCGGCCGGTGTCGCGGCGCTCAGGTGCGTCGGTGCGGAATTCACGGAATCGTCGCCGCCGCAACCGGCGAGGATCGCGGCGGCGAGCGATGCAATGTAGAGGAATCCGGATTGTCTGTTCAAGATATCTCCCGTTCGTCAGGCTGCCGGATCAGAACATGTGCCGCACGCCGACCATCGCGCCGAGCTGCCCCATCCCTTCGCCGGGTGTCGTACCGGCCCCGCCGCCGCTGACCGCGTAGCGCGCATGCGCGCTGTTCCACAGATACGACGATTGCGCGTAGACCGCCGTGCGCTTCGTCAGCAGATAGGTCGCGCGCAGCGTGGCCATCGTCGCGCGCGTGTCGTGCGCGCTGTTGACGATCCGGTAGCCTTCGCCGTCGACGACGAAATCCGGCTTCACCGCATACGATGCGCCGACGAAGAACAGGTCCGAA
>NZ_CAJNKE010000569.1 GCF_905232215.1 Burkholderia sp. LMG 13014 | reverse complement strand
GAGGCGCTGCGTTCGCCGCAGTTCATCGTGCTGTTGCTGACCAACTTCTTCTGCTGCGCGACGCATTCGGGCCCGATCTTCCATACGGTCAGCTACGCGGTGACTTGCGGGATCCCGCTGATCGTCGCGGTATCGATCTACAGCGTCGAAGGGCTCGCCGGCATGGGCGGCCGGATCGTGTTCGGGATCCTGGGCGATCGCATCGGCGCGAAGCGCATGCTGGTGGTGGGCCTGCTCGCTCAGGCGCTCGGTGCGCTCGGCTATGACTTCGTGCGCACGCTCGACGGGTTCTACGCGATCGCGACGTTGTTCGGCTTCGTCTATGCGGGTGTGATGCCGCTGTATCCGGTGCTCGCACGCGAGAATTTTCCGCAGCGGATGATGGGCACGGTGATCGGTGGCAGCGCGATGGCCGGCGGCCTCGGCATGGCCGCGGGGCCTGTCGCGGGCGGCCTGATCGTCGATGCGTCCGGCAGCTACGGCTGGCTCTACATCGGTTCGTTCGCGATCGGCATCGGCGCATGCCTGATCGCATGGATGTTTCGTCCGTTTCCGAAATCCCGGCCGATGCGGGCAGTCGCATGACTGTCGTTCGACCGTGAGCCGCGTGTCGTGCGGGGCATGGATGCTGTTAAGGATAGCGAATGGAATGCTGCGCTAGTCGTGGGAGCCGGCCCGAAACACGCTGCGCAATTCGTCGTGGTTGTGCACGTTGAGCTTGCGATAGATCTTGCGCACGTGATCGATGACCGTGCTGTTGCGCAGCGCGAAGCCGCTCGCGATCTCGCTATGAGAGCGGCCGAGCACGAGCTGCGTGCAGAGTTCGCGCTGGCGTTCGGTCAACCCGAATTCGAAACCGAGTCGTTCGATTTCCAGTTCGAGCGGCGGAAAATGTTCGATGTAGATCACGATCGAGAAATCGCGCTGCACGGGGCGTGCGTCGGCGAGGCGATAGGCCCTGAAGCGAAAGCGGCCGGCGGTATTGCGGCGCTCGAGCGTCGCGGGTGGCGCGGGATGTCCGCGCCAGATCCGGTTGACGTTCGACAGCAGCGGGGCGAGCCAGTCCGGCAGGTGGTCGTGACGATAGAACGCGAGCGGCTCGCCGGTCGCGAGCGACAGCATCCGGATGCTGTCCGTGTTGTGCAGCAGGAGCCGGCCGGCGCCATCGACGACGACGATCGCGGACAGGCTGCCTTCCGCCTCGTGCAGCGGCAGTTGCGCGGGCCGCGACAGCGCGTGCGCGAGATGTCTGGCGATGGGTTCGATGTCGCGATGATTCTTTTCCGAGAACGGGCGACTGCCGGGCGCGCGTGACAGCTGCAGGCTGCCCCAGCCGCGCGTGCCGTCCGTCGCGGTCAGTTCGAGACAATGACGCATCGAGGTCGGCTGCCACAGGTCCGCATACATCTCGCTCGACAGCAGTTCGTCGTCGTAGTGCGCGCTGTTGACGAAGCCACGGCCGCGGCGCATCGCATCGGAGAACGTGACGCCGAGCACCTCCTGCCGCGCGGTGTTGTGCACGTTCATGAAGTACGACGGCAATACCGTGTAGACCGTGTCGTTCTCGCTGTAGACGTCCGACAGTGCGTAGTGCTCGTCGGCGTAGAAGAACATGCCCCAGTCGGCGCCGACGATGTGCCGTGCGGCTTCAATCACATGAGGAATGACGAGGCGCGGCTCGACGCCGAGCGAACAGAGTCGTCGGATGTGACTCGCCAGCGCGACGTGCTTGTCGGACATCGAGATGCTCCTCGAGCATGCATCGGACTCGCGCGCGGCGTCGTGCTGACATGGCCGATTGCGCATGTGCCGTCCTGTCTGTCCAGCTTAGACGCTCAACATGACAACGACCGAAATTGCCCCCTTTCAAGGGGGCGTCAAAGCGGCACGCGGTTTCTATCATTGCTCCATTCCGGTTGTATTCACGTGACGAACATGCCGTTGCCTTCGGCGTGCGGCATTCGTCCGATGCAATCCGAATGCGACGGGAATATCCGATTCGCGATGCGGCGGGACGCGCGACTCACACAACTCGAAACGCGCAAGGTGGCCGCAGCACGAAATCGCGCATGTCGATGCGCCAGCCCCGGGGGAAACAGGGGGATTGCCAGCAAGGATCGACGTTGCGTGCGCGCCGGATGCGGCGGCACGCGAGCAGGCAGGACGTCGAAGTGCGCGGACGGTGTGAAGATGGCGCCGGCCGCGTCGTTGGGGGGTATTGCAGCTTCATGTGAGGTGCCACGATGAAGACCATGTACAAGGCGGCGCTGGCCGCAATCTGCGTGCTGGGCGCAGTGGGGCTCGCGCAGGCGCAGGAAGGGAGCGCGCCGATGTCGACGCCGCCGTCCGATGCCGCGATCAGCGCGACGTCGATGGGCAGCATGCCCAGCGCAGGGTCGCAGGCGGGTAGTCCGACCGCGCTCACGCGAGCGCAAGTCCGGAACGAACTGCTGCGCGCGCAGAAGTCGGGCGAACTCGAACGTCTCAACAATGAGTTGTACAACGGACAGTAGTAGCGGACCTGACGACGCGGCCGTGGCGAAGCGGCTGCGTCGACGGCGGCGCCGGGTATCGGCGGCGTGCATCAATGGGGTACGACCATGCGTGGCCACGAGCCGGCATGGTCTAAAACGGGGTTGGAACAACGCTCGCGCAAGCACGGCGCGAGCGTGTCGTCAATGGCATATCGAGCATTCGTTCGAAGTGCCTGTCACACGTGCGTCACCCTGCTAGAATTCGGCCTGCCGCATTGTTTCGATTGACCGATGAGATTGCTTGACGCCCTGGTCGAACAACGTATTGCCGCTGCTGCTGCGCGGCGCGAGTTCGACGATTTGCCGGGTACCGGCGCGCCGCAGGCGCTGGATGACGACCTGCTCGTACCCGAGGAGGTGCGGGTGGCCAACCGTATCCTGAAGAATGCGGGCTTCGTGCCGCCGGCCGTTGAGCAATTGCGCGCACTGCGCAATCTGCATGACGAAGTGCAGGCGGTCAGCGACCGTGCCGCGCGGTGCCGGCTGCAGGCGAAGATCCTCGCGCTCGACATGGCGCTCGAATCACTGCGCGGCGGCCCGATGGTGATGCCGCGCGACTACTGCCGGCGCATCGCGGAACGCCTGTGCGAGCGCGGGCTCGACGAAGCGTCCGCCGAAGCGGGGCCGATGTGACGTCCGACGCGCTGCACGACGCAGCCCGGGCGGTGGCCGTCCCGGCCGCCGAATCCGCCGCCGATTCTTCTGTTCCCGTTCCCGACACCGCGCCCGTATCGGCGCGCGACCTGCATTTCATGCGTCTTGCGCAGGCCGCCGCCGAAGAGGCGCGCGCGGCCGGCGAAGTGCCGGTCGGTGCGGTGCTCGTGCGCGGCGACGAAGTGATCGCACGCGGCTTCAACCATCCGATCGGCGGGCACGACCCGTCGGCCCATGCGGAAATGGCCGCGCTGCGCATGGCCGCGCAGCATCTGCAGAATTACCGGATGCCCGGCTGCGAGCTGTACGTGACGCTCGAGCCGTGCCTGATGTGCGCGGGCGCGATCATGCATGCGCGCATCGCGCGGGTCGTCTACGGCGCCGCCGACCCGAAGACGGGAGCCTGCGGCAGCGTGATCGACGCGTTCGCGAATCCGCAGCTCAATCACCACACCGAAGTGACCGGCGGCGTGCTTGCCGACGAGTGCGGTGCCGCGCTGAAGTCGTTCTTCGCCGAG
>NZ_CAJNKE010000568.1 GCF_905232215.1 Burkholderia sp. LMG 13014 | reverse complement strand
TCGCGCAGCGCAGCCTCAGCGGCGCCGACATCGACGTGCTGCAGCGGGTCGCCGACCGCGCGGCGGCCGACGCGATCCTGCCACGGCGCGTCGATGTCGCATCGATCGCGATCCGGAACGTGTCGGCCTGAACGATGCCGCACGTAGCTGTGCTCAGCGTGGCCGCGCCATGTCGAGGTCCGGCACGTCGTCGCCGAACGTCGACGCGACGAGCGTGCGCATCGCGGCAACCAGCAGCGTCGGCCCGGACTGGTTGAACGTGCAGCGCTCGCCCGCGGCCGGCACGGCCCGGTGCAGCACGGCCCGCCACGCACCGTGCCCGCCGTCGCGCTCGAATGCGGCGAACGGCACACGCTCGACGATCGGGCCACCGTCGGCCCATGACGACGACGGTGCGAACGGCGTCGGCGCCCCGCCCGCCGCGCGAATCGACGTACATCCGGATGCATCGGCACGCGGGGCGTCGTGGCCCTCCGCGACCGCGACCCAATAATCCAGCCGCGCACCTGTCAGATCCTGGACTTGCATGACTGTCTCCGTGACCGTCGTCGTCAAGTCGACATGCTAACCGTTGCACTCGCGTCCGTTGCGGTCTCCAAGGGCGCCGCGGCGCCGTGCCAGCGCACCGGCCATATGGCTGAAGCGTGACGCGCTGCATCCTCTGCACGCGGCGGCCAGCCACCGGAACCCCACCGCGTCACGCAACCTCGACGTGCCCGTCCACGCATCCGCCGCACCGGCATCGATTCGTGTTACGAATCCCCGATTCCTGCCTACAATGTTCAGAACGCCAGTCGTCCGGCCTGCAACGGACGGCAACCGGATCCATACGGTGCAGCACAGGCCGGATCTCTCGGGGGACGTATGTCCGCGCACACCAGAAAGCCACTGGTCTCGCTCGTCGTGCCGTTCCACGACGAGGACGAAGCAATCGACGCGTTCTTTGCAACAACGCTGCCCATTCTCGAATCGGTCGAGTCGGTCCGTTTCGAGATCGTCTGCATCAACGACGGCAGCCGCGACGATACGCTCGGCAGGCTGATCGACGTCGCGGCCGGCGACGCGCGCGTGCGCATCGTCGATCTCACCCGACGCTTCGGCAAGGAAGCCGCGCTCACCGCCGGCATCGACGAAGCCGCCGGCACCGCGGTGATCCTGATCGATGCCGACCTGCAGGACCCACCCGCACTGATCCCCGCGATGATCGAACGCTGGCTCGCCGGCGCCGAGGTCGTTGCCGCGAAGCGCACCGATCGCCGGTGCGACCCGCTGATGCAACGCGTGGCCGCCGCGCTCTACTACCGCGTGCACAACCGGCTCTCCGAAGTCGAGATGCCCGAAAACGTCGGCGATTTCCGGCTGATGGACCGCCAGGTCGTCGACGCGCTGCGCGCGCTGCCCGAGCGGCGGCGCTTCATGAAAGGCCTGTTCGCGTGGGTCGGCTATCGCACCGAGATCATCGAATACACGCGTGCGCCGCGCAGCGGCGGCCGCTCCAAATTCTCCGGATGGCGGCGCTGGAACTTCGCGCTCGAAGGCATCACGAGCTTCAGCACCGTGCCGTTGCGCGTGTGGACCTACATCGGCCTCGCGTTCGCCGCGCTGTCGTTCGTCTACGGCACGTTCATCGTCATGCGCACGCTGCTGTTCGGCAATCCCGTGCATGGCTACGCGTCGCTGATCTCCGTGATGCTGTTCATCGGCGGCATCCAGCTGATCGGCATCGGCGTGATCGGCGAATACCTCGGCCGCATCTACCACGAGTCGAAGCAGCGCCCGGTCTATCTCGTGCGGCGGCGTTATCACGCGCAGCGGGACGCCACCGCGCATCCGGCATCGAAGCTGCTGCAGTTTCCGCTCAAGCGCGCGCACGCGGCCCGCCGCCGGACGGCGATACCCGCAGCCGCCGGCCACGGTGCCGCGCGGAAAGCATCCGTCAAATAACCGCGCTCACGACGCATGGATCTCATCCGGCAATCGATACGATCGGCGGACCAGCCCGTCCGCGCATGGCTGACACCCCGGCGCGTCGTTGCGTACAGTGCGGTCGCGCTCGCGTGCTACGCGCTGTTCGTCGCGATCTGGGTAGCCGTCGTCCGTCACGCGCCCGCCACCGCGCTGTCGCGCCCGGGCCCCGATTACGCCGTGTTCTGGTCCGCGTCGTACGTGATGCTGCACGGCTCGCCGTGGCAAGCGTACGACTTGCCGACCTTCTCGCGGCTGGCAGCGGAACTGTTTCCGCAGTTCCGGCGCGAAGACCTCGTCGCGTGGCTGTACCCGCCCACCAACCTGCTGCTCGTGACGCCGCTTGCGTTGCTGCCGTATGCAGTCGGCTATCCGCTGTTCGTCGCGTTCGGCGTCGTCGTGTTCGAATTCGCCGCCTCCCGCGTATCGGGCCTCGGCGCGATCCCCGGCGCCTCGCGCATCGGCGGGTTCGCGCTGGTCGCCGCCCCATGCGTGTTCGTCACCGGGATGTTCGGGCAGAACGCGTTCCTGACCGCGTCGTGCGCGGCGCTGGCGGTCTGCTGGGCGGACCGTCGGCCCATGTGGGCCGGGCTCTGCATCGGCCTGCTGTCGGCCAAGCCGCAGATGGCGCTGCTGTTCCCGTTCGTGCTGGTCGCCACGCGCGCATGGCGCACGATCGCGTGGGCCGCGCTGGCCACCACCGCGTTCGCCGCGACGAGCGTCCTGATCTGCGGCATCGAGTCGCTACGCCTGTTCGTCGCCGGCACGGCGCTCGCGCGATCGCTCCTCCTCGAGCAAGGTGTCGTGTTCTGGCTCGCGTCGCCGGCGCCGTTCGCCGCGTTCCGCCTCGCCGGCCTGCCGCCTGGCGTCGCGTATGCCGCGCACGCGTGCATTGCGGCGCTGGCGATCGCGGTCGCCTGCCTCGTGTGGACGCGCTCGCGCGACATCCGCTTGCGCGCGGCGGTGCTGGCGGTCGCGACGCTCGCGGCGAACCCGTACGTGTGGCACTACGAACTCGCCTGGCTCGGCATCGCGATCGCGTGCATGCTGGCGATCGGCTGGCAGGACGGCTGGCTGCGCGGCGAGCAGACCGCGATCGCGCTCATGTGGCTGCTGCCGGCGGTCGAATACCTGAACCCCTGGCTGCACTGGCCGCAGATCGGCCCGGCCGTGACGCTGTTCGCGCTCCTAGTGCTGCTGCGCCGCGCCGGCCCGGGGGCTCAAAACGCGAGCCGCGGCGGCACGTATATGCCGTAGTACGGCCCGACGCCGGTCGCGACGCCCGTCATCTTCACGCCGGCGACGAAGTGGCCCTGGACGTACTTGTAGGTGCCGCCGAGCGACACGTCGATATGGAACGGCGCGAACGCAACGATCGGCACGGTGGTGCTGGTCGAGGTCTGCGTGACGACCGGCAGCACCACCGTCGTGCCGACCGGCACCGACGTATAGAGCGTCGCCTTCACGCCGGTCGCGAGATTGATGCTGTCGCCGATATTGAGCGTCGTCGGGTTGCCGGTCACCATCAGGCCGCCCATCGTCGTCGTGTCGGTCGCGGTCGACTGGAACGACGTCCACTGCCCGCCCATGCACAGCAGGCCGTAGACCTGGCCGTTCGTGATCGAGAATTCAAACGGCTGGCCCGTCAGCGGATTGATCAGCGGCTGGTTGGTCGCCGCGTTCCAGTACTGGTTGTACACGCACTGGTCGATCGCGATTGGAAACAGCCCGCCGGCCCCGACC
>NZ_CAJNKE010000567.1 GCF_905232215.1 Burkholderia sp. LMG 13014 | reverse complement strand
CGCGGGCGCACCCGTGTACTGGCCGATCGACGCGGCACTCGTCGCATTCGGCGTATTGCTGCTGCGTGCCGCGCGCCGTCCGCGCCGCGATGCGATGCGGCCCGCGCGCATGCCGGCTGGTGTCGAACCTTTTTAATGTCATGCAACTGGAGACTTCGATGCGCGATCTGCTCGAACATCGCCGCCTGGTCATCACGATCACGCTGCTTTACCTGTCACAGGGAATCCCGATCGGCATTGCGATGGATGCGATGCCGACCCTGCTGCGCCACGACGGCGCGCCGCTTCACGCACTGGCGTTCCTGCCGCTCGTCGGTTTGCCATGGGTCGTGAAATTCCTGTGGGCGCCTGTCGTCGACAACCGCTGGTCGCCGCGCATCGGCCGGCGGCGCAGCTGGATGCTGCCGATGCAGACGCTCGTCGTGCTGTGCCTCGGCAGCCTCGCGCAGATCGGGATGACGGTCGCGACGGCCGGATGGGCGGTCGGCCTGCTGGCCATCGCGTCGCTGGCGAGCGCGACGCAGGACATCGCGAACGACGGGATGGCCGCCGAGCACTTCAGCGGCGACACGCTCGCGAAGATCAACGCGATCCAGATCGCGGGCGTGATGATCGGCTTCTTCGGCGGCGGCGCCGGCACGTTGACGCTGATCGGCCTGTTCGGCCAGCGCGCCGCGTTTCTCGCGCTGGCCGCCGTGCCGCTCGCGAGCCTCGCGTGCGTGCTGTGGGTGCTGCCGCGCGATGCGGATCGCGCACGCGTGCAGGCCGAACACAACGCGAGCCTCGTGCGCTTCGCGAAGCGGCCTCGTTCGTGGTCGCTGCTGTCGCTCGCGTTGCTGTCGGCGATGACGGCCGTATCGGGCTTCGGCCTGTCGAAACTGTTTCTCAACGACGCGGGCTGGACGCTCGACGCAATCGGGAAACTCGGGATGGCCGGCGGCATCGTGACGGTCGTGCTCGGGTGCGGCGGCGGCGCGTGGCTCGTCAGGCGGCTCGGGTTGTGGCCTGCGTTTACGGCCGGCGTGAGCTTTGCGGGCGCGGCGGCATTGCTGTGGTTTGCGCAGGCTAGCGGGTGGTTGCCGGTGTCGCCGTCATGGGCATGGCTGTGCACGGTACTCGGCTCGCTGGCGACCGGGATCACGTCGGTGTCGATCATGACGGCCGGCATGCGCTTCGCGGGCGGCAGCGACCAGGCCGGCACCGACGTGACGGCCGTGCAGAGCACGCGCGATCTCGGCGAGCTCATTGCGTCGTCGACGATTTTGTCGCTCACCGCGAAGGTGGGGTACACGGGCGGGTTTCTGGCCGGTGCGGCACTGGCGGTGTGTGCCGTGTTGATCGCGATGCGGTTGCGGCGAAGGGAGGCGGCGCAGCGTGGGGTGGCCGGCGACGTGCTTGCGTAGCGGCGCGTTGGTGCTGAATGGCGGGCTTCCGCGTCGCGTATCGACCCGGCTGGCCGCTTTCGCCGACGGGCCGGTAGCGGCCGGATGCGGGGGTAAACATGTTCTTTGCGTGGTATTTCCGGCTTGATATAAGGGAGCGTTGTCGCGATCGTGAGAATCGCGCCTCGCTTCCGGGCCGGAGGCGGGGCAGCCACCGGAGTCCCGCACCGATGTTGCAGAACCTCTATTCCCCGTACCTCGATTACGATTCGCTGAGCCGCGATCTGGCCGTGCCGCCCGCGAATCCGTCGGTGCCGGATTTCCCGTCCACGGTGATCCGCCAGATCGGCAACGGGCATCACTATCGCGTCGAATACGCGAACACGTATGCGGACGGTCAGACCGAATTCCACGCGCAATCGCCGGCTTTCTGGATGACCTCCGTCGACGTCCGCTTCGCGGGCGTGGTGCGGCGGCGCACGCGCGGACAGAACACGTTGCGCATCCGCGTCGGTCGAAGCGGGGCGGCGTCGTATGCGGTGAACGGGCGCGAGATCAGCCTCGATGGCCCGTCGATGGTGCTGGTCGCCGAGCCCGATGGCATGCCGGCGGGCGACGTGACCGAGCGCGGACATCATCAGGTGACGAGCATTTGCCTGCATCGCAGTGCGCTCAGCGCGCTCTATGCCGGGGCGGAAGAGGCGCTGCCGGTGCCGTTGCGACATTTCGTCGAGGGCACGCTGACGGAATCGTTCATGCACGCGGGGCCGATTTCACCGGCGCTGTTCGAGTGCCTGCGGGACATCGGCGACTGCTCGCTGGACGGCCGCAGCCGGTCGATCTATCTGCACGGGCGCAGCCTCGAGATCGTGGCGCGCGCAATCGATTCGGTATCGGACGCCACGCGCCACGCCGGCGACGAAGCCGGCCACGGCGAAGTGAGCCGCATGACGCGGCGAGCGGTGTCGAAAGCGCAGACGGTGCTGCAGGAGCATTTCGCGGCGCCGCCTTCGCTCGATGTGCTGTCGCGCCAGGTCGGATTGAGCCGCAGCAGCCTGTGCGCGGGATTTCGCGCGCTGCTCGGCAAGAGCGTGCACGAATACGCGCACGAGCTGCGCATGCAGCAGGCGCTGCGACTCCTGCGCGAGCCGGGTGTGCCGGTCACCGACGTTGCGTACGCGGTGGGCTACAACCATCCGAGCAGTTTCTCCGTCGCCATCCAGAAACGCTTCGGCATGTCGCCGCGCGAGCTGCGTGCGCGCGGCGGGGCGGTGATGGCCGACCGCGTGTCGACCATCGATTGAACGGCGATGCGCGTGCGTCAGGCGACGTGCGCGCGCATGCGCAGCATGCGGTCGACCACCTGCACCACGAACGCCGGCGATTCGTACGGGAAATTGTGCCCGTCGCCGGCCGGCGCGTGGATCAGCTCGCTTCGCGACGACGTCGACACATAGCGGCTGCGCGATGCGGTCATCAGCGCGAGATAGCGCTCGAAGCCGGCTTCGTCCACGCCCATGCGGCGATACAGCTTGTGTTTCTCGGTGGCCTGCTCGGGCCGCATCTCCGACGCGTCGCGCGGGGTGACGACGAATACCGGCAGCTCGCCGAGCTCGCCGTCGTGAACCAGCGTGTCGAAGCCCGCGAGCGGGCTGCGCGCGACACCCAGTTCGGCGAGGCTGGACGCGGCGCTGAACCCGGCACGCGCATGCATCTCGATGCGCGTGGCGCCCAGCGCCAGCGCCTCGGCGAGCCGGCTCTCGACGAGGTCGAGCAACCGCTTGACGGCGGGCTGGCGACGGCCCAGCACGTCGACGAGATCGATGTGGATGCCGAACAGATGCAGCAGGCCGCTCAGGTTGCCGGCCACCGTCATGGCGGTGGGACGCAGGCACGGCGGCGCGTAGTTGAATAAGTCGGGATGGGTCGCGTCGAGCAGCACGAGGCCGCAGGCGAGATGCGGATGGCGACGCACGAGATTGGCGACGAGCAGGCCGCCGAACGAATGCCCGACGAACACGAACGGCCCGCGTTCGCCTGCGCGGTGCAACGCTTCGGCCACTTCCTCCGCTTCGCGCGCGGTCGAGCGTGGATACGGGCCGGCGTCGCTCCAGCCGCTGCCGGGCCGGTCGATCAGGATCGAGCGCGTCGTGTCGCGCAATGCCAGATGCAGGTGATGCAGGACGAGGCCGCCCATGTGCGCGCCCGACATCCAGACGACCGGCGGCAGGTCGTCCGCGCGGCCTTCCGCGAGGACGTGGATGCGATGGCCGCCGACGTCCACGAGCTGGCCCGGCGGCGGGCAGGCCTTACGCAAGCGGGCCAGGAACGCGAGGTGATGGAGCGAGCCG
>NZ_CAJNKE010000566.1 GCF_905232215.1 Burkholderia sp. LMG 13014 | reverse complement strand
CCTTCAAGGCCGGGCCGGCTCCGCGCAGGATTCGGCCCGCGCGATACGCGACCCTGGCCGCGCTGCTGACGCTGGCGCTCGGCATGGCGGCGTCGTTTGCCGCCTCCCGGCTTCTGCAGAACCGGGCGCAGGAAGTCGCCCAGGCGCGCTTCGCACAATCGGCGACGCTCGCGACGTCCGACCTCCGGCGCAGCCTCCTCGGCGCCGCGACCGTGTTGCGTGGCGCGCGCGGCTTCGCATCGACGCTGGCCGTGCCGCAATCCGGCGACGCGTGGCGCCGCTACCTTGCCGGTCTCAATCTGGACGGTTTGCAGTCGCCCGTCCGCAGCGTCGGAAGAATCGAGCCGAGCGCCGCTGACGACAATCAGGCGACCCGGCTGGCGCTGCAGCGAACGGCGGAAAGCGGCAAGGTCGCGCTGGCCGCGAACGCGATCCAGGACAGCACGGACGCGACGATCGCCCGCACGGCACTGACGCTGTATCTGCCGATTTATGCGAACGCTGAAGACGAGGCTTCGTCCGGGCTGCAACATGCGCGCGCGACTGGATACGTTTATGCGGCGCTCGATCCGGAGCGTCTTGTCGATCCATCGGTGCTGGAACGGCTGCACGTGGACATTACGGCCGACAACCCGGCAGCGCCCGTTTATTCCGGCGGCTTCGGCGGCGACGACGGCGCTGCCGCCCGCAACGTGCTCACGCGAACGGATGCGTTGACGTTCGGCGGCACACCGCTTTCGCTGCGCTACAGTGCGCCGCCCGCCGACACGTCCGGATCCGCGATGGCCGTGCTGGTGGCCGGATTCGCGCTGTCGCTGATACTGGCCGCCCTCGTGCAGCAGGTCGCTGCCAGGCGAATGTCCGCCGCCGTGGCCGTTGGCGACGGCCAGCCGACCGAGGCCAGGATGATGGGCATCATCCGGTCATCGATGGAAGCCATCATTACCGTCGATGAAAGTCAGACGATCGTGATCTTCAATCCGGCTGCGGAACGCGTGTTCGGCGTCTCCGCCATGGAGGCGATCGGTGCCCCGCTCTCCCGCTTCATCCCCGAGCGCTTCCGTGCCGCGCACACGCGTCACGTCGAACAATTCGGCGTGACGGGCGTGTCGGAGCGCCAGATGGGACAGCAACGCGTGCTGTTCGGCCTGCGCGGCGACGGCTCGGAGTTTCCGATCGAGGCATCGATATCGCAGATTCGCGACGGCACGGGCAAGCTGTACACGGTCATGCTGCGCGACGTCACCGAGCGCGTCCGGGCGGAAAATGCCCTCAAGCAGTCGCGCGAGGAACTGCGCGATCTGTCCGCCAACCTGCAGAACGTGCGGGAGGAAGAAAAAACGCGGATCGCGCGTGAACTGCACGATGACCTCGGCCAGCAACTCACCGCGCTCAAGATGGATCTCTCCGCCGTCGAACTGGGGCTCGCGGGCATCGTCGCCCCCCAAACCGGCGTGCGCGAGCAGTTGGGCGGCATGCATCGCCTGATTGATTCGACCGTTGCGTCGGTTCGACGCATCGCGGCCGATCTGCGGCCGGTGATGCTCGACGACCTCGGTCTCGTCCCGGCGATCGAGTGGCTGGTGAACGATTTCACGCATCGCTACAAGATCACGGTCGACCGGGACATCACCCCTGCCGATACCGCGTTCACCAGCGCCGGGGCCACCACGCTGTTCCGCATCGTGCAGGAGGCGCTTACCAACGTCGCGCGGCACGCCGATGCGACGCACGTGACGCTCGCGTTGAAAGTGGAAGACGGCTACTGCATGCTGCGCATCGCGGACAACGGTCACGGTGCAACGGAAAGCGCTCGCGACGAGCATGATCGTCCGTCGTTCGGGTTGATCGGCATCCGCGAACGCGCGCATATGCTCGACGGCACGGTGACGATCGACAACCGGCCCGGAACGGGGTTCACGATTACAGTGGCGTTGCCGCTTCACGCCATCCAGCAAGGAGATGTGCTGTCATGATCAGGGTACTCATCGCCGACGACCACGCCCTCGTCAGGGACGGCCTGCGGCACATCCTGCAGAGCGCAAGCGGGTTCGAAGTCGCGGGCGAAGCCAGCGACAGTGCGTCCACGATCGCGCTCGTGCGTGACACGGCCGCGAATGTCCTGGTGCTCGACCTGTCGATGCCTGGCCGGAACGGCGTCGAGCTCATCAAGCAGATCAAGGACGAGAAGCCGGCCTTGCATATCCTCGTGCTGACGATGCACGCCGAGCAGCAATACGCGGTGCGCGCCTTCCGCGCCGGCGCGTCCGGCTACATGACCAAGGAGAGCGCGAGCGCCGAGCTGGTCGCGGCACTGACCAAGATCGCGGCCGGGGGCGTCTATGTCAGCCTGACCATGGCCGAACAGTTTGCGCAGAGCCTGAACGAACCGACCGATCTCCTGCCGCACCAGCGCCTGTCCGACCGTGAGTTCGACGTGTTCCGGCGTGTCACTACCGGCGAGTCGATTTCCGAAATCGCGGAGGCACTTTGTGTCAGCGTCAAGACGGTCAGCACGTACAAGACGCGGATTCTCGAGAAGATGCAGATGCCGAACGACACGGCGCTCGTACGCTATGCGATGCGCCACAAGCTGTTCGACGATCCGGACGATCTCTGATGCGGCTGCGGTTCGCGGCCGGTGCTCCCACACGTCGCCCGAGACAGAATGCCGCACCCGTGTAGGAAACCGCCTACAACGCTTCCAAGTGCCCTACCGCATCTTCAACGCCTGCTGATTTCCTTGACGCCGCGCAACATCCATACTCCAGATCAAGAAAAACAAGCACGCGCCTCGCGGAGCAACGGCGGCAATCGCCGTCGGGACAGGTCTCCCGGCCCGTAGGGCGCGGTGCTTCCCCTATGAGGGCGGCTACCACCAGAGCCGCCGGCGCTACCACCAGCGCGATCCCGCCGCACGGCGCTTCGCCGCTGTCCCCAACATACTGGAGCCGATCATGCAGAGTCATGCCAATGTTTCGCCGACCATGCCGTTACGCCCGTTCATCCCGTTGCATCCCGTCGAACGGGCGGAACAACCGAAACGCGCCGCGTCCCGCTGTTCGACGTGTTCGTTGCGCACCGTCTGCATGCCGGCTGACCTTTCGCCCGACGATTTCGCGCGTGTCGATGCGATGATCTGCACGACGCGGCACGTCAGACGCGGCGAAACGCTGTTTCGCGCGGGCGACGCGTTCAACAGCATCTATGCGGTGCGGACCGGGTCGTTCAAGACCGTCGTGATGCATCGCGACGGCGACGAGCAGATCACCGGCTTTCAGATCGTCGGTGAATCGCTCGGGCTCGACGGCGTGCACACCGGGCACCACAACGGCGATGCGGTCGCGCTCGAGGACAGCACCGTCTGCATCATTCCGTTCGGCCAGCTCGAGCAGATGTGCCGCGAGGTGCGGCCGATGCAGCATCACGTGTACCAGATGATGGGCGGCGAAATCGTCCGCGAATCCGCGCTGATGCTGCTGCTCGGCACGATGACCGCCGAGCAGCGCGTGGCCGCGTTCCTGCTGAACCTTTCCTCGCGCTTCAAGGCGCGCGGCTACTCCGCCGCCGAATTCGTGCTGCGGATGACGCGCGACGAGATCGGCGAGTATCTCGGGATGAAGCTCGAAACGGTCAGCCGCATGCTGTCGAAGTTCCAGCACAACGGGCTCGTCGCCGCGCAAGGCAAGCAGATCCGCATCGTCGATCCGGAAGGCCTCGGGCGGATCTGACCGC
>NZ_CAJNKE010000565.1 GCF_905232215.1 Burkholderia sp. LMG 13014 | reverse complement strand
TACACGGCATCGGTGGGCGCCATGTGGTTCCAGCTGGCCACGTCCTGCACGCGCTGCCCGTACGCATTCGCGACACCCGCGAGCGTATCGCCCGGATTCACGCGGTAATAGCCGGCGATCACGCCCGGCGTCGCGGCCGACGTGGGTGCCGACTGGCGCGCCGGCTGCCAGCTATCGGTCCACGGCGTCATCGTGCAGCCCGTCAGCGCGATGGCCGCGGCAACGAGCGCCGCCTGCGGCAGCCAGCGCGTCAGCGCATCGTGGATGGGAATAATTTCTCTCAAGGGTCCTCCCGGATTTGCGTCGCCGCGCCGCCCACCGCCCCCCGGCGCGCGACGCACGATGTCCGGCCAGAGGGCCGGACCAACCAGTATCCGACCGCTGTCGCGGCCGTCAGTTTCCATAGTGGAACGTCGGCGCGAATGGGCTCACCGGCCCCTTTTTCGCGTCGTCCCAATCGGCAAAGATACCATTTGTCGCGGTCAGGGCCGCGTCAGGTGCCCGATCCGGCAACAATCTTGCGTCGCCGCACCGGCGTACCGGCGGCCTGCAAGCCGCGCCGCGCGGGCCGTCGGGCGTGCCTGCCGCGGATCCGCCGCCCGCTTCGCCGCCCTCGCCTGCCATATCGATCCCGTCACATTCTCCGCTTCGATCGCCACCTATACTCGGTGATGCACTGCGCGATCCAACGACAACGAGGAGCATGACAATGAACAACGCGACGTTTCTTTCCGTGCAGCTCGACGCCGACGATTTCTCCGGTTCCAGCGGCCTGGTCGAATTGCTCAACCGGCACCTGCTGTTCGCGACCGATGTCGCCGAGGCGGCCGATGCGCTCGTCCAGCTGGCGAGCGTCGCGCATATGACCGGCGCCACGCGCCATAGCGTCGAGCTGCCGGTCCTCGCGATCGAGCGGCTGCGCGACGCGCTCGATACGTTGAGCGGCTATGACGAAACGTGGCTGCAGGTGCTGGAACCGGCCGAAGCGCTGTTCCGGGATATCGGGCGCGGCCGGCGCCCGCTGCACTGAACGGGCCGCTGGCGCGATACACGCGCCGCCAATGAAAACAGCCCGTCGTTCCGCATGTCGGAACGACGGGCTGTTTGTACTTCCAGGGTCGGATCAGGCCGCCGATGCGGCCGCACCATTAACGACCCTTGTAGATCGGGGCGTCGTCAGCGATACGCTTGACTTGCCAGCCGGTCTTGGCCTTGGCCGGAGCGCCGGATTCCTGCGCGGCGGCCGGTTGCGCGCCGTAGCCGGTCGTGTCGGCAGCGGCGACGTTCTGTTGCGGGTTCAGGCGGGCTTCAGCAGCCTGGATGCCTTCCGGGTAGTTCGTACGGTCGCTGCCCAGCTTGTAGCCGGCCTGTTGCACGGCGACCAGATCGGCCTTCACCTGTGCACGGGTGACGGGTGCATTCTGTTGGGCGAACGAGACGGCGGGAACGGCGAGGACGGCAGCTGCGGCGAACGTTGCGATCAGCGATTTCATGATTACCTCCGGGATTTTTTTGCTCCGCCGCACACACCATGTCTGCAGCGATGGAACAGAGTTTAGTCCCGGCGTCCCCTAGGGAAAACCATGAAACAACGAAAACACTGTTTCCCCGGAGCCAACAATGTTGGCATCCGGGATCGAAAAACCCTACTCAAAGAATAGATTTTCGCAACAATGCTGTCCCCGCCAGCCGGTTACGACCAGTTCGCGTGGAAGCTGCCCGGCTTGTCGGTACGCTCGAACGTGTGCGCGCCGAAGAAATCTCGCTGCGCCTGCACGAGATTCGCCGGCAGCCGCTCGGAGCGGTAGCTGTCGAAGTACGCGACCGCCGACGCGAACGCCGGCACCGGCACGCCGGCCTTCACCGCGGCGACCACGACGTCGCGCAGCGATGCCTGGTAATTCGCGGCGATGTCCTTGAAGTACGGATCGAGCAGCAGGTTCGCGAGCGCCGAATCCTTCGCGTACGCGTCGGTGATCTTCTGCAGGAAGCGCGCGCGGATGATGCAGCCCGCACGGAAGATCTTTGCGATCGTCCCGAGATCGAGGTTCCAGCCGTATTCCTCGGACGCCGTGCGCAGTTGCGCGAAACCCTGCGCGTACGAGATCACCTTGCTCAGGTACAGCGCGCGGCGCACCGCTTCGACGAACGCGGCACGATCGCCGTCGAACGGCGCGGCGGCCGGGCCCGACAGGACCTTGCTGGCCGCGACGCGCTCGGTCTTCAGCGACGACAGCACGCGCGCGAACACCGATTCGGTGATCAGCGGCAGCGGCACGCCGAGATCCAGCGCATTCTGGCTCGTCCACTTGCCGGTGCCCTTCTGCGCGGCGCGATCGAGGATCACGTCGACCAGGTGCTTGCCGGTTTCCTCGTCCTTCTTGCCGAAGATCTTCGACGTGATCTCCATCAGGTAGCTGTCGAGTTCGCCCTGGTTCCACTCGGTGTACACCGCGCCGAGTTCGTCGTTGGTCAGGCCCGCGACGTCCTTCAGCACCGCATAGCTTTCGGCGATCAGCTGCATGTCGCCGTATTCGATGCCGTTGTGGACCATCTTCACGTAATGGCCCGCACCGTCCGGGCCCATGTACGCGACGCACGGCTCGCCGTCCGACGGCGCCTTCGCGGCGATCTGCTTGAGGATCGGCTCGACGAGGTCGTACGCGTCACGCTGGCCGCCGGGCATGATCGACGGGCCGCGCAGCGCGCCCTCTTCGCCGCCCGACACGCCGGTGCCGATGAAGTGCAGGCCCGATTGCGCGAGCTCCTGGTTGCGGCGGATCGTGTCGGTGAAATGCGTGTTGCCGCCGTCGATCAGCACGTCGCCCTTCTCGAGCAGCGGCTTGAGCGACGCGATCGTCGCATCGGTCGCCTCGCCGGCCTTCACCATCATCAGGATCCGGCGCGGCGTTTCGAGCGACGCGACGAACTCCTCGAGCGTATAGGTCGGCACCAGATTGCGGCCGGGGAATTCGGCGATCAGTTCGTCGGTTTTCTCGCGGCTGCGGTTGTACACCGACACCGCGTAACCGCGGCTCTCGATATTGAGTGCGAGATTGCGGCCCATCACCGCGAGCCCGATCACACCGATTGCTTGTTTGCCCATTAGTCAATTCTCCGGAAAAAACGGGGCGCGACCCGAGCCGGGTCGCGCGCACAGGCGAAAGGATAGTGGAAACCCGGCAGCGATGTGCGCTTCCGTGTCATTGCTCCGCGTGCGGCAGCCGCCGGAACACGACGCTCAGGTTGTTCGCCGGCATCTCGACCACCTCGATGCAGTCGAGGCCGCGATCGAGGCCGAGCGCGACGACCGTCTCGAGATCGCGCACGCCCCACGACGGGTCGCGGCTGCGCAACTGCAGGTCGAACGCTTCGTTCGACGGCGCCGTATGCCGGCCCTCGCGCCGATACGGCCCGTACAGGAACAGCACGCCGCCCGGCCGCAGCAGGCGCGACGCACCCGCGAACAGCGCGTCGGTGCAGGCCCACGGCGAGATGTGAATCATGTTGATGCAGACGATTGCATCGAGCGCGTCGACCGGCCACGACGCGTCGCGCACGTCGAACGCGAGCGGCCCGGCAACGTTGGCAAGGCCCGCATGGGCCACCCACGCGGCGATCGAACGCCGCGCCTGCGCATCGGGATCGCTCGGCTGCCAATGCAGGCCCGGCAGCGCCTGCGCGAAGTGGACTGCGTGCTGCCCCGTGCCGCTCGCGATTTCAAGCACGCGGCCGCTTGCCGGCAGCACGCGGCGCAAG
>NZ_CAJNKE010000564.1 GCF_905232215.1 Burkholderia sp. LMG 13014 | reverse complement strand
GACAACCTGACCGGCGACGTCGTCGTGACCTTCGTGGTCGGTACCGACGGCAACGTCAAGGACCTGAGCGTGACCCAGTCGGCCGCGCCGGTTCTCGACAGGGCCGCGGAAAACGCAGTGCGGCAGTTCCACTGCGTCGCACAGGGCGAGGAAGTCCGCGTGCAGGTGCCCTTCTCTTTCAAGCTCGATTGACGGTGCCCTCGACAGCCGTTCCTTTTCTACTTGCCAACGCATTTCAGGAGACACTCATGATCAACCGTACCCGCAAGGCCGCCCTGGTGACGGCTCTGTTCCTCGCGGCCAGCGCCGCGCACGCCGCCACCGATACGGTGGCGAACCCCTACGGCCTCGATGCGCTCTGGAAAGGCGGGGATTTCATCGCACGCGGCACGCTGCTCATTCTGGTCGTCATGTCGATGGGCAGCTGGTACATCATCGTCGCGAAACTGCTCGAGCAAACGCGCGTGCTGCGCCGCGCGAAGGCGGCGGAAACGGGTTTCTGGAAAGCGGCCAGTCTCGGCGAAGGCACGACAAAACTGGACGCCGGCAGCCCGTTCCGCTTCATCGCCGAAACAGGTCTCGCGGCATTCGACCATCACGAAGGCGCGCTGGTCGAACAGGTCGACCTCAACCAGTGGGTCGCGGCGGCCATCGAGCGGGCCACCACGTCGGTCTCGAGCCGCTTGCAGGACGGCCTCGCGTTTCTCGGCACCGTCGGTTCGACCGCGCCGTTCATTGGCCTGTTCGGCACGGTGTGGGGCATCTATCACGCACTGACTGCCATCGGCATCGCCGGTCAGGCGTCCATCGACAAGGTCGCGGGGCCGGTCGGCGAAGCGCTGATCATGACCGCGATCGGGCTGGCTGTCGCGGTGCCCGCCGTGCTCGGCTACAACTGGCTCGTGCGTCGCAACAAGGCGGTGATGGAGCGCGTGCGCGGGTTTTCGACGGAATTGCACATCGTCATCCTGACCGGCACGACCACGGCCGGGGCCGCCGCCGCGACCAAGGCCGCCGCCCTCACCCGCGTGGGGTGAACCATGGCCATGACCGTAGGCCCCCGCGACGGCGCCGAGCACGACGAGACCATGTCGTCCATCAACACGACGCCACTGGTCGACGTGATGCTGGTGCTGCTGATCATCTTCCTCATCACGATTCCGGTGGTATCGCACACCGTGCCGGTCACGCTGCCCAAGGAAGCCGTGCAGCCGCTGCAAACGACCCCGCAGAACGTGATTCTCGCCGTGACGAAAGAAGGCGACGTGTTCTGGGACGAACGGCGCGTACCGGACGCGGCAACGCTCGTCGAGAAGCTCAAGGCGGTTGCGGTGCAATCGCCGCAACCCGAAGTCCACATCCGCGGCGACCTCGACGCGCGCTACGCGGCCATCGGCCGGGTCGTGTTTGCCTGCCAGCGGGCGGGCATCGTCAAGGTCGACTTCATCACCGAACCGCCGCCGCGCCAATGATCCCTCCACACCGACAAGGAGACCCGAGATGGCCATGACGATGCCCACCGGCAACGCCGACGAACCCGACGTGATGATCGAGATCAACACCACACCGCTCATCGACGTGATGCTGGTCCTGCTGATCATGCTGATCCTCACCATTCCGATCCAGACGAACGCGGTCAAGCTCGACATGCCGACCGGCGCGCCGCCGTCGCAACTGCAGACACCGCCCGTGGTGCAGATCGATATCGCGGCCGACGGCACCATCGCATGGAATGGCGAGACGCTGAGTTCGCGCGAGCAACTGGAAACGCGTTTGCACGACGTCGCCGTCAACCCCGCGCCGACCGAACTGCATCTGCGGCCCGACAAGGCGGCGCCTTACCGCGCCGTCGCCATGGTCATGGCGTCCGCGCAGCGGCTCGGCGCGAACCGCATCGGGCTCGTGGGCAACGAGCAGTTCATGCAGTAACCGCTTTCTCATCACGGAGCCCTCATGTTCGACGCCAACCCCGACGTGCTCGCCCCCGTGGCGACCCCGAGCCCGCCATCGGAATCACCCGCCGGACCACTCGCGTGGTTCGGCCTGGCGATTCTCGTGATCGTGGCGTTCTTCGCGTTCGTCGACCGTCAGATGCTGACCCTGCTGACGGAGCCCATCCGCCACGATTTCGGGCTGACCGACACGCAAATCGGCCTGATGCAAGGCGCGGGCATCGCGCTGTTCGCCGGCGTGGCTTCGCTGCCGATCGGCTGGGTCGCCGACCGCGTGGATCGCCGTGTGGTGCTGGTCGCGTGCGTCATCGTCTGGAGCGCTGCCACCGCGATCTGCGGCATGACCACCCACTTCTGGCAGTTGTTCATCGCCACCGTCGGGCTGGGGATCGGCGAAGCCGGACTGGTGCCGGTGATCTACGGCCTGATTCCCGATCTCTTCCCTGCGCGCCAGCGCGTGCTCGCCAATGCGATCTTCGCGCTCGCCAACCTGTTGGGCTCAGGTGCGGGGATGGCGCTCGGCGGCGCACTGATGCACGGCATCGCGGCGGTGCACGGCGCGTTGCCGGTCGGGCTCGCCGATCTCGCGCCGTGGCGGCTCGCGTTTTTTGCGGTTGCCCTGCCCGCCCCCGTGCTGGTCGTGCTGGTTCTGCTCATTCGACCCGGAAGGCACGACGACACGGAAGCATCCGCCGCGCGGCAGCGGCCATCCGCGCCGCTGCCGTCCGCACCGGTCTACTTCCGGCGCGAAGCCATCATGATGCTCAAGTTCTTCGGTGCCATCGGACTGGTCAATCTGTCGTTCGGCGGTGTGGCGACGTGGATGCCGGTCGTGGCGGTGCGAACTTTCGGCGCTACGCCGGCCGAAGCCGGCGGCGGCATGGGGGTGGCGGCGATGGTCGGTGGCATCGCGGGTTGCGTGCTCGGCGGACTCGTTGCCGGCCGCATGAAAGCGCGCTTCGGCGTGCTCGCGCCACTGCGTGTCTGCGAATGCGGCGCGCTGGTCGCCGGCGGCCTGTCGTTCCTCTATCTGGCGGTCGGCTCGCTTACGCCGGTCTACGCGCTCTTCGGCGCACAGCTCGCCTGCATGGTCGCCGGCATGGTGCTGTTTCCCACCATCATGCAGAACATCTGCCCTGCCCACCTGCGCTCGCGCGTGGCGGCGATCGGCGCGCTGACGACGATCGTCGTGCAATCCGGCAGCCCCGTGTTCATCGGCTTCATGTCGGATCGTCTGCACGCGTTCAACCAGGGCTTGCTGGGGTCGATCGTCTGCGTCGCGGCGTTCGGCTTCTTTGCCGCCTGCATTCTGATGCGCGCGGCCGGCCGTGGCGTTCGCGAGGCAATCGAACGCTATGCGTAATTCCCTTCTTCCTCCCGCTCCCATGTCATCCCGCACACGCTCGCTCTCGCTGCGCATCGAACGTTGGTCGCTGGCGGCTCCCTTCCATATCACCGGCCACGTCATCGACGCCGCTCGCGTCGTGAGCGTGACCGTCGACGACGGGCACCACGCCGGCAACGGCGAAGCATCCGGGGTCTTTTACCTGGGTGAGACATCTGAATCCATCGCCGCGCAAATCGAAAGCGCCCGGGCGTCGATAGAAGCGGGCGTCACGCGCGCGCAGTTGCTCGACGTCTTGCCGCCCGGCGGCGCGCGCAACGCGGTCGATGCGGCATTGTGGGCGCTTGAATCGCAACAGCAGGCCGTGCCTGCCTGGCGCATCGCGGGGCTCTCCGCGCCGCGCCCGTTGCGGACCACGATGACGATCGGCGTGGATACGCCGAGTGCAATGGCCGGGGCCGCCCGGAGAC
>NZ_CAJNKE010000563.1 GCF_905232215.1 Burkholderia sp. LMG 13014 | reverse complement strand
CGACGTCGAGCGCGACGATGTTGCTCGTGCCCTCCCAGATCGAGCCGAGATGCGCATCGCGCACGATGCGCGCGTCGCTCCATTCCTCGATGTAGCCGGTGCCGCCGCGTACTTCCATCGCATCGCCCGTCACGCGTCGCGCATCGCGGCACGCGCGGAACTTGATCAGCGGCGTCAGGATCCGCACGCAGCGCACGGCCTGCTCGTCACCCGCATCGGCCTGCGGCAGCAGCAGCGCGATCTGCATGAACATCGTGCGTGCGGCCTCGGCCGGCAGCAGCATCTTCAGCAACTGGCGCTGCATCAGCGGCATCTCGATCAGCTTGCGGCCGAAGGCTTCGCGGTGCGCGGCGACGTGCAGCGCCTCGTTCAGCGCGCGCCGCATCAGCCCCGCCGCGCGCACGCCGTTCGACAGCCGCGACATGTTGATCATGTCGGCCATCTGGTGAAAACCACGGCCGATCTCGCCGATCAGGTACGCCTGCGCACCTTCGAGCGCGATCTCGCCGCTCGCCATCGAACGGCTGCCGAGCTTGTCCTTCAAGCGCACGATCCGGTAGCGGTTGCGCGTGCCATCCGGCAGCGTCTTCGGCAGCAGGAACAGCGCGAGGCCCTTGATGCCGTCCGGCGCGCCCTCGGGCCGCGCGAGCACCATCGCGAGGTCGGCATCCGCGTTCGAGCAGAACCACTTGTCGCCGGTCAGGCGCCAGACGGTCTCGCCGTGCGCGTCCGTCTCGCGCGTCGCCCGCGTCGCGATCCGGCCGACGTCGGAGCCGGCCGCCTGTTCGGTCATGAACATCGCGCCCTGGTACAGCGTGTCGAAGTCGCGCGACGCAAGCATCGGCAGGTAGCGCGCGACGAGCGCCGGATCGCCGAAGCGGCGCAGCGTGCGCGTCAGCGAATCGGTCATGCTGACCGGGCAGCACAGCCCGAACTCCGCCTGCACGAACAGGAACGTCAGCGCGTACTTGACGAGCGGCGGGACGGATTCGGATCCGTGGCTCAGCGACGCGAGCCCGAGTTCGGCATACGCGACGCGTTCGAGCGCGACATACGCGGGATCCTTGTCGATCCGCTGCACGGCCTCGCCGCGCCGGTTGCGGTGCTCGAGCACGGGCGGGTGCTTGTCCGCGCGCGACGCCCATTCGTCGAGCTCGCCCGACACGCGCGCGCCGAGCGCGCGCAGCCGCGGCGCCAGCTCGGCATAGTGCGCATCGCCGAGATGCAGCTTCAGCAACGCGCCGAGATCGGGATCGATGGTGAAGAAATTGATGCCCCGGCTGTCGGGGATGTTGGATGCGCCGGCGTCCGGCGTACGAGCGGTGTCGTTCATGTGTGCGTCTCCTGGGTTGCCTGCACGTCGGCTGGCGGCGGCGCCGCGGCGCCTGGCCAGTCCCGTGCAAAGCCTTCCGCAGAGCGTAGGCGCGCGATCGATAAGCGTCCAATACAGGATTTATCCGGTACGATAGATGTCGCTTATCGATGCCGACGCCGCGAGGAGACACCATGGAACTGAGGCAGTTGCGCTACTTCGTGGCGGTCGCCGAGGAGCTGCATTTCGGGCGCGCGGCGAAACGCCTGTTCATCTCGCAGCCGGCGCTGAGTTTCGACATCCGCAAGTTCGAGGACGCGCTCGGCGTCCAGCTGTTCTCACGCACCAACAAGAGCGTCGCACTGACCAACGCGGGCGAGGTGCTGCTCGGCGAAGCGCGCCGGCTGCTGCTGCAGGCGGCCGAGGCCGAACGCCTGACGGTGCGCTCCGCGTCCGGTCTTGCGGGCCGGCTGAGGATCGGCTTCGTGCATTCGATGCTGTATCGCGGGCTGCCCGATGCCGTGCGGCGCTTCGAGGCCGACTACCCCGGTGTCGAGGTCGTGCTGAGCGAAATGAACACGCAGGCGCAGGTGCAGGCGATCCAGCGCGGCCAGATCGATCTCGGCTATGCGCACTGGGGCCACGTCCCGCCCGAGGTCGAATCGACGCCCGTCTATGCGGAACCGTTCGTGTGCTGCCTGCCGGCCGCGCATCCGCTCGCGAAGCGCAAGCAGGTCGCGCTCGCCGCGCTGGCCGCCGAACCGTTCATCCTGTTCCCGCGCGAAGCGGCGCCGCATTATCACGACCTGATCATCGCGCAATGCGTGAACGCCGGCTTCAGCCCGCTGATCCGCCACGAGGCACGGCTGTGGCAGACGATCCTGTCGATGATCGAGTTCGGGATGGGTGTCGCGCTCGTGCCGCGCGTGCTGCAGCAGGTGAAGAGCGACCGGCTTGCGTTCCGGCCGCTGAAGGATGCGTCGCTCGAATCGCGCACGCTCGCGCTGAAGCGCAGCGGCACGGCCGAACCGGTCGCGCTGCGCTTCGCGGATTACGTGCGCGCATCGATCGACGCATTGCCCGCGCTCGCGGGCTGAGCGCACGCCCCCACCGCTACGTCACGACTTCGCGTCGGGCTGGAGTACCGGCTGCGCGCGCCGATACCACACCGCGTACACGACCGACAGCGCAACCAGGAACGGAATGCCGAAGATCAGCGTCATGTGGAATTCGGCCGTGAAGTAAGTCGTCACCATCACCGCGAGCATCAGGCCCGCGCCGAGCAGCGTCAGCAGCGGAAAACCGCGCATCCGGAACGCGGGCGCCGGCAGGCCGAGCGCCGCCCGGCGACGCCGGAAACAGTAGTGCGTGACGAAAATCATCATCCACGTGAACAGCGCACCGAACATCGACACCGCCATCATGATCGTGAACGACGCGTCCGGGTACAGCACGCTCAGCACGGTCGCCAGTGCGATGCCGAGCGTCGACAGCATCAGCGCGCCGAACGGCACGCCGCGTGCGTTCACTTCCCCGAGCGCCTTCGGCGCATGGCCCGCACGCGACAGGCTGAACATCATCCGCGTCGTGATGTAGAGCTGGCTGTTCATCGCCGACAGCGCGGCGATCAGCACGACGAAGTTGATCAGCCCGGCCGCGCCCGGCAGGTGAATCGCCTCCATCACCTTCACGAACGGGCTTTCGTCGCGCCCCGCCGCCGTCCACGGCACGATCGCGAGCATCAGCGCGAGCGTGACGAGGTAGAACAGCACAAGCCGCACGATCGTCGAGCGGAACGCACGCGTGACCGCGCGCTCGGGATCCTCGGCTTCACCGGCCGCGACCGCGATCATCTCGATGCTCAGGTAGCTGAAGATCGATACGATCACCGCGACCCACGTGCCCCACGCCCCCTTCGGAAAGAAGCCGCCGTGATCCGTGTAATGGTGGAATCCCGCGCGTGCGGCACCGTCGCCGACCAGCCCCGGATTGCCGAACACGACATAGGCGCCGAGCACGATGAAGCCGACGATCGCCGCGATCTTCACGACCGAGAAGCCGTACTCGACCGCGCCGAACACGTCGACGCTGCGCGCGTTGACGAACACCAGCAGCGCGGAGAACCCGACGATCCACAGCCAGCCCGGCACGCCCGGAAACCAGTACTTCATGTACAGCGCGATCGCGGTGACCTCGGTGCCGACCGCGAGCACGATGCACGCCCAGTACGCGTAGCGCACGAGGAATCCGGCCCACGGGCTCACGTAATGTTCGGCATACGCGCCGAACGAACCGGAGGTCGGGTGCGCGACCGTCATCTCCGCGAGACAGCCCATCAGCAGCAGCGAGATGAACGCGCCGATCGCGTAGCTGACGAGCACGCTCGGGCCCGCGAAGCCGATCGCGAAGCCGCTGCCGAGAAAAAGACCGGTGCCGATGGCGCCGCCGATCGCGATCATCGCCATCTGCC
>NZ_CAJNKE010000562.1 GCF_905232215.1 Burkholderia sp. LMG 13014 | reverse complement strand
ACTGGGCCGGCGCGTTCACGTTCGCGGGCTTCCTGCCGCCGAAGGCCAAGCAGCGCGCGACCGCGCTGCAAGCGCTGGTGTCGCACCCGTATGCGCTGGTGTTCTACGAGGCACCGCACCGGATCGCCGAAACGGTCGCCGCACTCGCCGATGCGTTCGGCCCCGCGCGCCGGCTGCTGATTGCGCGCGAGCTCACCAAGCTACACGAGCAGTTGTTCCAGGGCACCCTGGCCGAAGGACAGACCTGGCTCGCCGGCGATGCGAACCGGCAGCGCGGTGAATTCGTGCTGGTCGTCGAAGGCGCGCCGGAGACGAACGGCGAAGCCGACGACACCGCGCACGACGCGTTGCTCAGGCTGCTGCTGGAAGAGGTGCCGGTGAAGAGCGCGGCCAAGCTCGCGGCCGCACTGACGGGCGCGTCGCGCAACACGCTGTACGCGCGAGCGCTCGCACTGAAGGATGAAGGCTGACACGCGAGTCGGCCGGCACCGGGAAACCGGCGCCGGCGTCGCGCGGTGCAGGAAAGACAAAGGGCTGCCCTCGGGCAGCCCTTTTGCATGAGCGGTCGATCCGCTGCGTTACTTCGCCGAGATCGACGCGAACATTTCGTCGCGCGCCTCGCGCGCTTCCTGCGGCGACAGCCCTTCGATCTTCACGCGGCCCGTGCCGGCGTGCACGAGGCCGATCAGCTTCGCGGCCGCATACGACAGGTCGAGCACGCGGCCGCGCTTGTACGGCCCGCGATCGTTGACCTTCACGACGACCCACTTGCCGGTCGACGAATTCGTCACCTTGATGTACGACGACAGCGGCAGCGTACGGTGCGCGGCGGTGAGCGCGTTCATGTTGAAGCGCTCGCCGTTCGCGGTGCGGCGGCCGTGGAAATCCCGCCCGTACCACGATGCGCGGCCCGTCTGGCGGAAATCGGACACATCCTTGCCGTCGATCGGCTCGGCGTCCGCCAGCGACGACTTCTTCGCGTCCTTGCTGTCGGCAGCCGGCATCGATGCCAGCGCGGAATCGAAATTCAGCTGCTTGTCGCTATCCGCCTTCGCGGCGGCTGCCGTCTTGTCGACGGCGTTCTTCTGGTTCGCGCTACCGGTGGTCTGGCTGGGTGGCACCGCACAGCCCGTCAGCGCAAAAAACAATGCAATGGTCCCGAATCGACTCGGAAAACGTAAATTCATCGACGTGTCGCCTTCTGGTTCGGGCCGCTCCCTTACAACGCTGCTTCACAACGCAGACACGCGGCCCGGACGGCAAATGCGTGCACGCCCCGCTCGGATGCGAGCAGGCGGCTTGCATGGGCGCGGCATTCGTCTATGCCGCAACCGTCCTGATTAGTTTTCACGTCTGGCGCAACCTGTCCCCAACAGCCTGACCAGACCCCACATGCCGCCATCGAACATGGCTTCACGTTCGCGCGCGTCGAAACGACCGACTCACAGGAACGGCGGCACAGGCCTCATCCGGCGGCGCGGCAGCAGGGCCGCAGGCGGGCGCGCAGCACCCGGCCGGACAAGACGTGAGCACCGAATACTCGGTGCTGGATACACCGCCGGACTCCCCGGCGGCTGATGCTTGACGGTGCCTCCGACGCCCCTTTTTAACGGGGCCGAAACACCAGCGAATGGCGCGAAATTCACGCTCAATGGGGCGCATTATACATAAACCAAAACGTCGACCCGAAAAGCACCCCCTTCGGACCATTGATTCTCACTATGGCTGTAACAATCGGCATGCTTCGGGAATGCCCGGAGGCGCGCATCGCGACGCGCGTCGCGCGGCCGGCAAGCGGCCCGCGCGACCGGTACAATCGCTCCTTTTAGCCGCCGGTGCCTCCATGAAAGTCACGCTCATTCCGGTCACGCCGTTCCAGCAAAACTGCTCGCTGCTCGTCTGCGAGAAGACGGGCCGCGCCGCCGTCGTCGATCCGGGCGGCGATCTCGACCGGATCGAACAGGAAGTCGCGCGGCAGAACGTGCAGGTCGAGAAGGTGCTGCTCACGCACGGGCACATCGATCACTGCGCGGGCGCGAAGACGCTCGCGACGCACTACGGCGTGCCGATCGAGGGGCCGCAGGAAGAAGAGCGCTTCTGGATCGAGAAGCTGCCGATGCAGAGCGAGCGCTTCGGCTTTCCGGCCGCCGAAACCTTCGAGCCGGACCACTGGCTGAACGACGGCGACACCGTGCAGTTCGGTGACGAGACGCTCGAGGTCTATCACTGCCCGGGCCATACGCCCGGCCACGTCGTGTTCTTCAGCCGCGCGCATCGCGTCGCGATCGTCGGCGACGTGCTGTTCGCGGGCTCGATCGGCCGTACCGATTTCCCGCGCGGCAATCACGAGGATCTCGTCCGGTCGATCAAGGAGAAGCTGTGGCCGCTCGGCGACGACGTGACGTTCGTGCCGGGCCACGGCCCCGTGTCGACGTTCGGCGACGAGCGCCGCACGAACCCGTTCGTGTCCGACAAGGTATTTGGATGAACCAGACCGCCATCCCGGAAATCTACGTCAGCACCGACGTCGAGGCCGACGGCCCGATTCCCGGCCCGCACTCGATGCTGAGCTTCGCGTCGGCCGCCTATACCGAGGACAAGCAGCTGATCGCGACGTTCTCGGCCAATCTCGACACGCTGCCGGGCGCGCAGGCGCACCCGGTGCAGGAAGCGTGGTGGAAGACCGAGCCCGAAGCATGGGCCGCGTGCCGGAAGGATCTGCAGGCGCCCGAAGCCGCGCTCGTCGCATACGTCGACTGGGTCGAGGCGCTGCCCGGCAAGCCGGTGTTCGTCGCGATGCCGGCCGGTTTCGACTTCACGTTCATGTTCTGGTACATGATGCGCTTCGCCGGGCGCTGCCCGTTCTCGTGGTCGGCGCTCGACATCAAGACGCTCGCGTTCGCGATGACGGGCCTGCCGTACCGCAAGGCGATCAAGCCGCGCTTTCCGAAGCACTGGTTCGACGACCATCCGCACACGCACGTCGCGCTCGACGACGCGATCGAGCAAGGCGCGCTGTTCTGCAACATGCTCGCCGACCTGCGCCGCCAGCAAGCCGCGCTCGCGGGCCTCGCGGTATCGGACACCGACCGGTCGGAAAACGCAGAGGCGGGACAAATCCCCACGGATCCGCGAGCAAATTAGCGAATCTCGCTCAACAACGCGACGCCAGATTGCCTTTCCTTTCCCGGCCCTCTAACATTCAGCGTGTTGTAGCTGCCGCATGGAGGCGCAGGTGACGCTCGATTCCTTTTCGCAAAAAATCCTTCGCCTGTTGCAGCTCGACGCGCGCCGTTCGGTCCAGGAAATCTCCGACCAGGTCGGCCTGTCGAGCACGCCGTGCTGGCGCCGCATCAAGGACATGGAACAGTCGGGCGTGATCCAGCGCTACACGGCGCTGCTCGATCGCGAGAAACTCGGCCTGCATGTGTGCGCGCTCGCGCACGTGCACCTGACCCGCCACAACGAGGGCGGCGTCGAGCAGTTCGAGCGCGAGATCGCGACCTGCCCGGAAGTCACCGAGTGCTACAGCACGACCGGCGAAGCCGACTACATCCTCAAGATCGTCGCGCCTGACATCAAGGCCTACGACGTGTTCCTGCACGAACGCATCTTCAAGATCCCCGCCGTGTCGCAGGTGCGCACGAGCGTCGTGCTGCGCGAGATCAAGTTCGACACGCAACTGCCTCTGTAACACGCCGGCCTGCGCGGGTGGCCTGCCGGCGCGGTGGCCGGCAGCGGGTCACGCCCAGTCTCGTAAACACATCACCGAGCCCACCAGACAAGGCATGATATCGTAAGAAGTC
>NZ_CAJNKE010000561.1 GCF_905232215.1 Burkholderia sp. LMG 13014 | reverse complement strand
TGCTCGGCAGCGCGACGAGCAGCTACGGGTTCTTCCGCGCGGGCAGCGACACGAACCTGATCGCGCTCGGTATCGACTGGTCGTTCCTCGACGTCGGCCGCGTGCGTGCGCGGATCGCCGCGAGCGATGCGGAAGCGGCCGGGCAGCTCGCGCAGTACCGGCAGACCGTGCTCGGGGCGCTGGAGGAAACGGAGAACGCGCTGCTGCGCGCCGCCCGCACGCGTGACGAGACGGACCATCTCGTGCGGGCCGCGACCGACAGCGCACGCGCCGCTCAACTGGCGCAGGCGCGGTTCTCGGCGGGGGCGATCGACTACTACGAAGTGCTCGACGCGCAACGCACGCTGCTGCAGGCGCAGGATGCGGCGGCCGACGGGCGGATGCGCAGTGCGACGTCGACCGTGGCGCTGTACAAGGCGCTGGCGGGCGGCTGGCCGTCGGGAACGGGGCAGGGCCCGCAAGGCCCGCTCGCGCAGTCGGGGCAGTAGCGCAGGCCGGGTGGCGCGGCAGGCCGGCGCGATCCTGCCTGCCGCGCGCCGCATGACTACACGCTGGCCGGATCGACCTTGTCGATGTCGATGCCGTAGCGCCGGATCGCTTCGCCTACCTGGGCACGCGATATCGCGCCGTCGTCGGCGAGTGCCTTCAGCGCCGCGATCACGATGAAGTGCCGGTCGACCTCGAAGAACGTGCGCAGCGCGTCGCGCGTATCCGAGCGGCCGAAGCCGTCGGTGCCGAGCGACACGAAGCGCCGGCCGTCGACGAACCCGCGGATCTGGTCGCCGACGATCTTCATGTAGTCGGTCGCGACAACCACCGGCCCGGTGCGGCCGTCGAGGCATTGCTGCACGTACGACACGCGCGGCGCCTGCTCGGGATGCAGCAGGTTCCAGCGTTCCGCGGCAAGCCCGTCGCGGCGCAGCTCGTTCAGGCTCGTCGCGCTCCACACGTCGCTCGTCACGCCGAAGTCCTGCGCGAGCAGGTCGCTCGCGGCGAGCACTTCGCGCAGGATCGCGCCGCTGCCCATCAATTGCACATGCGGCACATGCGGCGCATCGGCCGCCCGCGACGGGCCTTCTCGCAGCAGGTAGAGACCCTTGAGAATGCCGGCCTCCGCGCCGTCCGGCAGTGCCGGATGCGGGTAATTCTCGTTGAGCAGCGTGATGTAGTAGTAGACGTCCTCCTGTTCCGCGAACATCCGCCGCAGGCCGTCGCGCACGATCACCGCGAGTTCGTACGCATAGGTCGGGTCGTACGACACGCAGTTCGGAATCACCGACGACAGCACGTGGCTGTGTCCGTCGTCGTGCTGCAGCCCTTCGCCCATCAGCGTCGTGCGGCCCGACGTCGCGCCGAGCAGGAAGCCGCGCGTACGCGCGTCGCCGGCCGCCCACGCGAGATCGCCGACACGCTGCAGCCCGAACATCGAATAGAAGATGTAGAACGGGATAGTCGGCAGGCCGTGATTGCTGTACGCGGTGCCGGCTGCGATCCACGACGCGATCGCGCCCGATTCATTGATGCCTTCCTGCAGGATCTGCCCGTCCTTGGCTTCCTTGTAGTAGCTGAGCTGGCCCGCGTCCTGCGGCGTGTAGAGCTGGCCGAGATGCGAGTGGATGCCGATCTGGCGGAACAGGCCTTCCATCCCGAACGTGCGCGATTCGTCCGGCACGATCGGCACGACGAGCTTGCCGAGCGCCGGGTCCTTCAGCAGCGTGCCGAGGATGCGCACGAACGCCATCGTCGTCGACAGCCCGCGCTCGCCGCTGTCCTTGAGCTGACCGTCGAACGCGGCGAGCGGCGGCACCGGCAGCGGCGACACGTGGCTGAAGCGGGCCGGCACGTGGCCGCCGAGCGCGGCACGGCGCTCCGCGAAGTAGCGTGCCTCGGCGCTGCCCGGTTCGGGTTTCAGGTAAGGCAGGTCGTCGAGTTGCGCGTCGCTGACCGGTAGCGCGAAGCGGTCGCGGAACGCGCGCACGGCGTCCGCGCTCATCTTCTTCAACTGGTGGTTCACGTTCTGGCCTTCGCCGGCTTCGCCCATCCCGAAGCCCTTGACCGTCTTCGCGAGCACGACGGTCGGTCGTCCTTCCGCGCGCATCGCCTGCGCATAGGCCGCATGCACCTTTTCCGGGTCGTGGCCGCCGCGCGCCAGTTTCCAGATGTCGTCGTCGGACAGATCGGCGACGAGTTCGAGCAGTTCGGGATATTTGCCGAAGAAATGCTCGCGCACGTACGCGCCGCTCTGCGATTTGAAGGTCTGGTAGTCGCCGTCGACGCATTCCATCATGCGTTGGCGCAGCAGGCCCGTCGTGTCGCGTTCGAGCAGGCGATCCCAGCCGGCGCCCCAGATCACCTTGACGACGTTCCAGCCCGCCGCGCGGAACGTGCCTTCGAGTTCCTGGATGACCTTGCCGTTGCCGCGTACCGGCCCGTCAAGGCGCTGCAGGTTGCAGTTGACGACGAAGATCAGGTTGTCGAGCCGTTCGCGCCCGGCGAGCGAGATCGCGGCGAGCGATTCGGGCTGGTCCATTTCGCCGTCGCCGAGAAAGGCCCAGACCTTGCGGCCCTGATGCGCTTTCAACCCGCGATATTCGAGGTAGCGCATGAAGCGCGCCTGATACGCGGCCGTGAGCGGCCCGAGCCCCATCGACACGGTGGGGAATTGCCAGAAATCCGGCATCAGGCGCGGATGCGGATACGACGACAGCCCGTCGCGTCCCGCTTCGCGGCCGGTCTCGCGGCGGAAGTTGTCGAGTTGCGCGTCCGTGATGCGGCCTTCCAGGTACGCGCGGCCATAGATGCCCGGCGCCGAATGGCCCTGGATGTAGACCATGTCGCCGTCGAAGGTGTCGGTGCGGCCGCGGAAGAAGTGATCGAAGCCGACGTCGTACAGCACCGCGGCCGACTGGTAGGTCGCGATGTGCCCGCCGACGTTCGAATGCCGGCCCGCGCGCAGCACCATCACCATCGCGTTCCAGCGGATCATCGCGTTCAGGCGTCGTTCGAGCGCGAGATCGCCCGGATAGGCCGGCTGCCGTTCGCGCGGCACCGTGTTCACGTACGCGGTCGTCACGCGGCCGTGCAGGTCGCCATGGCGAGCCGCGTCGAGGTCGGACAGCTGGTCGAGCAGGTAGTGTGCGCGCGGGCGGCCTTCGAGCGCGATCACGGATTCGAGTGCATCGAGCCATTCGCGGGTTTCCTGCGGGTCGATGTCGGGTAGCGCGAGAGATGCGGTCATGCAGTGTCTCCAGAAGCATAAGGCTGCGCGGGGCGACGGTCGTGGCGCCGCGACGCGCGACGGAACGCCCGCCGATCGGCGGGCAGATAGTTGCAATTGCAATCGTATGAGGACAATTGTTATCGAGGTAAAATTTAATTGCAACTGCAATTCAACGAGAGGAACACCTGACATGAGCGCACCCGAACCCGATCTGTGGTTCTCGTTCGTCCGCGCGCACCGGACGATGATTCGCGAGATCGAGCGCCGCCTCGCGGCGGCCGGTCTGCCGGCCTATGCGTGGTACGACGCGTTGTGGGGGCTCGAAAGCGGGCCCGACGGTACGCGCCGCATGCACGAGCTGGCCGACGTGCTCGCGATCGAGCGCTACAACCTCACGCGGCTCGTCGACCGGCTCGAACAGGAAGGGCTCGTCACGCGCGCCCGTTCGGCGGACGACGGCCGCGCCGCGTATGCGAGCATCACCGACAAGGGGCGGGTGCTGCGCAAGAAGATGTGGAAGGTGTACCAGTCGACGGTCGCGGAGCTCTTCCTCGATCAGTTCGGCGGCAAGGAGCAGGCTGCGATCGCCGCCGCG
>NZ_CAJNKE010000560.1 GCF_905232215.1 Burkholderia sp. LMG 13014 | reverse complement strand
GTCGCGCGCGCACTTCGACGCGATGCTCCCCGTGCTGCAACGGCTCGATGTCGGCATGCTCGAACAGCCGTTTGCGATCGGTGCAGACGCCTGTCTCGAACATATCGACTGTCCGATCCCGCTCGCGGCCGACGAATCGTTTCAGGATCTCGGCGACCTGCCCACGGTCGCGCGCCGCTACGACATCGTCAACCTCAAGCTCGACAAATGCGGCGGCCTGACGCGCGCGTTCGACCTTGCCACGCGTGTACGCGAAGCCGGCCTGTCCGTGATGGTCGGTTGCATGGCAGGCACGTCGCTGGCGATCGCCCCCGCCTTTCTGCTCGGGCAACTGTGTGATCGCGTCGATCTCGACGGACCGATCTTCCTCGCCCGCGATCGCGAGCCGGGCGTCGCCTACATCGACGGCCTGCTGCACTGCCCACCCCAAGCCTGGGGCCACGCGAGCGTCCCTGCTTCCTCTCACTGAGCTATCGACATGACATCGGATTCATCCACCACGACGACGCAGCTCGACGCACTGTTCGCGCGTTATCACCACGCCGATGCACCCGGATTGATCGCCGGCATCGTCCATCGCGGCCAACTGCTGTATCGGCGCGGTTTCGGCATGGCCAGCCTCGAACACGGCATCGCCAACACGCCGGCCACACGCATGCGCATCGGCTCGGTCAGCAAGCATTTCACCTGCCTCGCCGTGCTGCTCCTGTGCGAGCGCGGCGCGCTCGACGCCGACACCCCCATCGGCGCGTATCTGCAGGAACTGCCGCCGGCCGCGGGCCGACCGACGCTGCGGCAGTTGATGTCGCATCGCGGCGGGCAGCGATGCGCACTGGACCTGGCGCTACTGACGCAGGGTCTCGCCATGTCACCGCCTGGCGCGTTCCTGGCGTCGCAGCAACGTCAACGCGACGAAAATTTTCCGCCCGGAGAACGCATGATGTATTCGAACGGCGGCTATCACCTGCTTTCGCTCGCCGTCGAACGTGCGAGCGGGATGCGGTTCGCCGCATTCGTCGCGACCCATCTCTTCGCTCCTCTGCTCATGCACGACACCGCGAGCGTACCCAACGACATGACACTCGAGCACGGCATCGCGACGATGCATATTCGTGGCAGCGATGGCGGATTCCGGCGCGGTATCTTTCCGACGTGGGAACTGCTGGGTGAAGGCTCGATCGTCTCGACCGTCGACGACATGCTGCGATGGACCGCGCACCTGCGATGCCGCGACAAGATCGTCGGCAACGCCGATACCTGGATCCAGATGCTGGCGTTGCCCGTGTTCTCCAGCGGTCAGCGTAGCCGATACTCGCTCGGTCTCACGCAGAGTCTCTATCGAGGTGTCGAGCTGATCCAACATTCCGGTGGCGTCGTCGGTGGAACGTGCCAGATGCTGGTGTCGGTGGCGCACGGGCTTGACGTCGTATTGCTCAGCAACGGCGCGCTCGACGCACCGCTCGAACTGTCGAAGCGTGTCGTCGACATCGTGCTGGCGGACGACCTGAGTGGCGATGGCCCGCCTGTCGCGGCGCGCGCCGCCGATCATGTGGCGCGCCTCGGCAGTTACCGGTCGTCCCGCACCGGCGCCGTGTATGCACTGGAAGATCACGACGGCGCGCTGGTGTTGGCGGGGCCGCTTTGCCCCAGGCCGCCGATGACGCTCTACGACAGCGCCGACGGCCTGAACGACGTCCAGGTCGAAGCGGGCGGCGACGGGCCGCTGGCGTTGCGGTGGGGATCGTCTTGCACACCGGACGATCTCTCCAGCCTGCGCATCGTGCATTGCGGCCATGTCGACACGTTCGCACGCCTCGGCGAAGCACCCGCGATGACGCCGCCTCTCGCCGCCGCGATGTCCGGCACATTCGCAAGCCACGATGCCCACGCCCACGCCGTCATTCGACTCGACAACGAAACCCTCGTTCTTCGCATGCACGGCGCGGTGGGCCGTTGCGACTACCGCCTCACGCCGCTGGCCCACGATGCCTTCCGGCTGGCGCCGGTCGATCCAGTGGACGTCATGACCGGAATCGTCACGTTGACCCGCGATGCAACGCGCGCAAACATCACCGGCTTTCGCGTCGATACGCCGCGCACCCGGCATCTGGCCTTCACGCGGGTGCACGCCGATGCCTGATGCGTGCCGGCGCCGAACAGCGCCGGCACGTATTCACATCGCCGACGCAAACGGATTCGACACGCGCGGCCAGTAGTTGAGGTCACGGTGCCGATAGTCCAGTTCGGCGAAGTTCACCGTGAGCGCACCGGGCGCAGCGACATGAAAGATGGCCTTCGAACGCGGCGCGAATTCGGTTTGAAAATGCTGCGTCGATTTCACGACCACCAGCTTCTTGCCGGCAAAGTCGATGCCAAGGCCGGTGAATGCATCCACGCCCAGCACCTGGGTGCGAACCGAGATCAGCGCGATGTCGAGCCCGTTGTCCGCTTCTACCCACACCGCCCGGCCGAGCGGCTGCTCGAGACCCATGATGCTTTGCGTATGCCGCTCGACCACACTGCGCACCGTGACGCGCAGGTCCACCGGGTCCCCCGAGTACACACTGCATTTACCGCCGATGCGCAGATTCAACGTTGCCCCGACACCCGCGTCCTTGCAGATCTGAATGGCACCGAGATCCCAGAAGCACCCGATCGCAACATTGGCAATCCGTCGCTCGATCACGCGACGCAGAATGAACGTACTGTCGCACGGCGCGCCACCGCCAGGATTGTCCGCGACATCCGCCAGTACGACCGGGCCGCCGTCGACCGCCAGCGCTCGATCCAGTCCGGCATCGATATCGAGCCATGCGGGGCGTGTCGCGTCGCGCAGTTCCCAGAACTCGCGCGCCAGTTGCGCCGCCAGCGCCTCGGCCTTGGCGGGATCGTCGTCCGTCACCACCCAGAGTTTCGCGCCGGCTTCCGGCACGTCGCCCCATGGGAACCCGTGGCCGAGCGACACCGACAGCACGCCGTCGCGTCCTTCAAACGACTTCATGCGCCGAACAAACCCCGCCATCGGTTCGCCGGTGGTGTGCCAGGCACCGACCATCCGGCAGTCCGACACGCCGATCGTCGGGCGGATGCGTCCGGCAGCCATCTCGAGCGCCAGCCGATAGGCTTCGCGCGCCCGATCGACGGCATCGACATGCGGATACTCCTTGTACGCAATCAAGACATCTGCCGATGCCTTCATCAATTGCGTGAAGTGACAGTGCGGGTCGAGCGTGACCGAGATCGGCACGTCGGGGCCGACAATGGCGCGAACGCCGGCGAGCAGATCGCCTTCACAATCGTCGTACCCCTCCGCTACCATCGCGCCGTGCAGCAGCAGAATCACGGCATCCAGCGGCAACGCAGCCTTTAAGCCATCGAGAATTTCGTCTCTCAGGGACGCGTAGACCGCACGAATCGTGCGGCCGGACGGCTGGGCTTCGGCACACAGACCTTCAACGATTTCGTGACCGTCGCTCTCCGCGAGGCGCCGCACTTCCGCAAGCACATGCCCCATGCCATCGGGCTCGCGCACACTCGCGTCGCCATGAAAAATGGTGAACTCTTCGAAGCCGCCCCATCCGGTCGGGCACGGGGCAAAGGTATTGGTTTCCGTCGAAAGCTGAGCCGTGAATATTTTCATGACGAGGTCTGCCGAAAGGGATTGAAGGGCGTGGAACGACTATAAGCACACGCTGTTTCCACTTTGTGAGCAATCTGTATCAAGCGTGAAACAGAGCAGTGCCAACGATCGCTCCGAGCCCCTCGCCCTATCGACGCGGCAACGTGACCTGCGCCACCAGCCCGCCTTCCGACCCGTT
>NZ_CAJNKE010000559.1 GCF_905232215.1 Burkholderia sp. LMG 13014 | reverse complement strand
AGGCAAAAGCCGGGCAAAAAAAACGGGAAGCGCAAGGCTTCCCGTTTCGTCGCATGTCGCGCGGCCGCTGGCCGCGCCTGCGTCAGCCCGCGGTTTCGCGGTTCGCCACCGGCTGCCGCTGCGCGCCGCGGCTCGCGGCGATCCACGGCGCGATTTCCATGTCTTCGTAGCGCACGAAGCGGCTCTTCTTCAGGAACCGGAAGCCAAGCCACACGACGAGGAACAGCGGAATGCCGACATAGGTCGCGGCCACGCCCGCCCAGTCGATCCGGTTCGCGAGGAACGCCTGATAGTCCTGGCCGAGCGCGATCACGAGACACAGCACGAACGCGAACAGCGGGCCGAACGGGAACCACTTCGAGTGGTACGGCAACTGGTCGAGCGAGTAGCCCTGCTTCACGTAGCCCTTGCGGAACCGGTAATGGCTGACCGCGATGCCGAGCCACGCGATGAAGCCCGTCATCCCCGACGTGTTCAGCAGCCACAGGTACACGGTCTTGTCGCCGTACAGCGACGTGAAGAAGCACAACGCACCGACGGCCGTCGTCGCGTACAGCGCGTTGCGCGGCACGCCGCCGCGCGACAGCTTCGCGAAGATCTTCGGCGCACGACCTTCGGTCGCGAGGTTGTAGAGCATCCGCGTGGACGCGTACATGCCCGAGTTGCCGGCCGACAGCACGGCCGTCAGGATCACCGCGTTCATCACGCCGGCCGCGAACGCGAGGCCCGCGTGACGGAACACGAGCGTGAACGGGCTCACGCCGATGTCGGTCACGTCCGTCTTCAGCAGGTTCGGATCGGTATAGGGAATCAGCACGCCGATCACGAAGATCGCGAACACGTAAAACAGCAGGATCCGCCAGAACACCTGGCGCACCGCGCGCGGGATCGTCGTGCGCGGGTTTTCCGATTCGCCGGCCGCGACGCCGATCAGCTCGGTACCCTGGAACGAGAAGCCGGCGATCATCGCAACGCCCATCAACGCCGGCAGGCCGCCCGCGAACGGTGCGTCGCCGATCGTCAGGTTGCCCCAGCCGTTGCTCGGCGCGCCCTTCAGAATGCCGAAGATCATCAGCAGGCCGACGCCGATGAACGCGACCACGGTGACAACCTTGATCAGCGCGAACCAGTATTCGGCTTCACCAAATCCGCGCACGGTCAGCGCGTTGAGCAGGAACATCACGCCGAGGAACGCCGCGCTCCACCACACGCCCGGCACGTCCGGAAACCAGTAGTGCATCACGAGCTGCGCGGCGACGAGCTCCACCGCGATCGTCACGGCCCAGTTGTACCAGTAGTTCCAGCCCAGCGCGAAGCCGAAGCCTTCGTCCACGTATTTCGCGCCGTAGGTCGCGAACGAGCCCGACACGGGCATGAACGCGGCCATTTCGCCGAGGCTCGTCATCAGGAAGTAAACCATCAGGCCGATCGCCATGTACGCGACCATCGCGCCGCCGGGGCCGGCCTGCGAGATCGACGCGCCGGACGCGACGAACAGGCCCGTGCCGATCGAGCCGCCGATGGCGATCATCGTCAGGTGGCGCGCCTTCAGCGCGCGATGAAGCTTGGGTGGGTTCGCGGGCGAACCGGGTGGGTCGGATTTCGGAATTGCGGACATAAACGAGACGAACGTTGAGCGGGCCGGCATCCGTAGCCGGCGCATGCGGAATCGGAGCGCGGTGCGCGTCCTGCGATGCATTCGATGCGGCCCCGATACGCGTTGCGCGGCGGGCGCCTGCGGCGAAGCGCGGATTCTACCTGATTCGTCACGGGGGCAGTTCAGGTGCCGCCACCCGCCGCCATCGCGGAGATTTCGCAGAATCAAGGAGTTGGCCGCATCGGAACGGGCCGTGGCCGGATGCCGGCGTCAAAACCACGCGTTGCGGGCGGGTATCCGGCTTTCCGATCCGCCCGGTGTGTCGCCGCTGTCCTGTCGCAATCCTCCCGAACCCGCGCCGATACGCAATATCGCCGGATAATCGCGCCATTATTCAGACAAAACAATCAATATCGATCATTGATTCAAATCAAATCACCCGAGCGTAAAGCGGTAATGATGCGTAACAATTTCGAATCGCCATATCCGCATGCATGTTTTGCATGTGCACGCGAATGTCAGGAAATCGCGAGATAATGCGAGCCAATTCGAAATAAACAGCGCGCGGAATCGCCAACGACGCGAAAATCCGCCGCCCGCCACCCCCGAGGATGAAGTCATTCACGCTGCCCGCCGCGCTGCGCCGCCATACCGCGTCGATCGTGGCACGCATTCTGTCGCCCCGCGGCGTGCTCGTTGCGGGGATCGTGCTGCTGGTGTTCAGTTGGGGGCTTTCGACGTCGCTTTTAATCGAGGCGCGACGCGACGCATATGACCACGCGGTCGAAAATGCGCGCAACCTGATGCTGCTGATCGAACGCGATATCGCGCGCAATATCGAACTCTACGATTTGTCGCTGCAGAACGTCGTCGACGGCGTGGCCGACCCGGAACTGATGACCTTGCCGCCGCGCCAGCGCCACCGGCTGCTGTTCGACCGCGCGGCAACCGGCGAGTATCTCGGGTCGATCTTTGTCATGGATGCGCACGGCAATATCGCGATCGATTCGAGCGCGTCACCCGCGCGGCAAGGCAATTTTGCCGACCGCGAGTACTTCGCCGTGCATCGCGACGGGCTCACGCAGGGCCTCTACATCAGCCGGCCGTATGCGTCCCGGCTGCGCGGCGGTGCCCTGACGATCGCGCTGAGCCGCCGGATCAGCCGGCCCGACGGCACGTTCGCCGGCATCGTCGTCGGCACGCTCAGCATCGACTACTTCCGCGCGCTGCTCGACGGCCTCGCCGTCGGCAAGCACGGCAGCGCGGCGATCGTCGAGGACAACGGCACGCTCGTGTCACGCCTGCCGTACGACGCGCGCGTGGTCGGCCTCGACCTGCACGACTCGCAACTGTTCATCGAATCGCAACGCGCCCGCGCCGGCGCGCTGACCGGCACCGGCGCGATCGACGGGATCCGGCGCATCTATGTTTACAAGCATCTCGCCGGCCTGCCGCTGATCGTCGACGTCGCGCCTGCGGAGATCGACATCTACGCGTCGTGGCACCACCGCGCGGTCTGGACCGTCGTGCTGATGTGCCTGTTCACCGGCTTCATCGCGTGGGGGTCGCTGGCGCTGTCGCGTGAGCTGAAGCGCCGGCAGATCGCCGAATCGAAGCTGTACCGGCTCGCGCACACCGACGCGCTGACGGGCCTCGACAATCGCGGCACGTTCGACACGGTGCTCGCGAAGGAGGCGCAGCGTGCGTCGCGCAACGGCCGCCCGCTGTCGGTGCTGTTCGTCGACGTCGATCACTTCAAGGCGTTCAACGACTACTACGGCCACCCGGCCGGCGACGACGTGCTGCGGCGCGTCGCGCAAACCGCGTCGCGCTGCCTGCGCCGCGACAGCGATCACGTCGCGCGCTACGGCGGCGAGGAATTCGTCGTCACGCTGCCCGACACCGATGCGAAAGGCGCCGCGATCGTCGCCGAGGCCATCCGGCGCGCGATCGTGGGGCTCGACATCGCGCACATGAACAGCCCGTACGGGCGGGTCACGGCGAGCATCGGCGCGGCAACCGCCGCCGACGGACGCCTGAACGCCGCGACGCTGCTGCGGCGTGCCGACGAGGCGCTGTACCGCGCGAAGTCCGGCGGCCGCAACCGCGTGCTGGAGGCGCAGCCCACCACCGCGAACGCATGACATCGCCATGACGTGACGTGAAGTCACGCGGCGGCCGGCCAGGCCGGACGACCCCGCCGTGGACAGTCCTCCCGCGTTCG
>NZ_CAJNKE010000558.1 GCF_905232215.1 Burkholderia sp. LMG 13014 | reverse complement strand
TCGCGCTGCGGGCGGTCAGGACGAGCGGAGATAGCTGCGCGTGAATCGGCTCGGATGCCGCTGTCGACGCGTCGTTTGCAGCCGGCGCCTCGGTCAGTACGACGTGTGCGTTCGTTCCACCGAAGCCGAACGAGTTGACGCCCACCGTCAGTGGCGCGTCGCCCGCGTCGAGCGACATGTAGCGATCGACGACGCGCAGACGCCCGCCGTCGAAATCGATGCCGGGATTAGGCGTGACGAAATGCAGCGAGCGCGGTACCGCGCGATGCTTCAGGCACAGCACGGCCTTCAGCAGCCCGGCCATGCCGGATGCGGTCTCGAGATGGCCGATGTTGGTCTTGACCGACCCGATGAGCAGCGGTCGATCCGCCGGGCGCTCGCCCGACACGACGTCGATCAGCGCACGCGCCTCGATCGGGTCGCCGACCGCCGTGCCGGTGCCATGCGCCTCGAGATACGCCAGCGACTGCGGATCGATGCCCGCGCGCGCGTACACGCTGCGCAGCAGCGACGCCTGTGAGGCCGCGCCCGGCACGCTGATGCCGCCCGGCGAATGGCCGACCGAGTTCACGCCGGAGCCGGCGATCACCGCATGGATCGTGTCGCCGTCGGCGAGCGCGCGATCGAGCGGCTTGAGCAGCACGAACGCGCCGCCTTCCGAGCGGACATAGCCGTCGCCGGTCGCATCGAACGCGCGGCAACGACCGCGCGGCGACAGCATCGACGCCTTGGAGAAGCTGACGAAGCCGAACGGGTGCAGCAGCAGGTTGACGCCGCCCGCGAGCGCCACGTCGGCTTCGCCGGACTGCAGCGCCTTGACGGCCTGGTGGAGCGCGACGAGCGACGACGAACAGGCCGTATCGACGGACATGCTCGGGCCGCGCAGGTCGAACAGGTAGGACACGCGGTTCGACGCGATGCTCAGCGTATTGCCGGTCGCCGAATACGGATCGATCACGTTCAGATCGTCCATGTTGCGGTTGCCGTAATCCATGCTGGCGGCACCGACGAACACGCCGCAGTTACTGCCGCGCATGTCGGCCGGGCGCACGCCCGCGTCCTCGAACGCTTCCCATGCGAGTTCGAGCAGCAGGCGCTGCTGGGGATCCATCTGGGCCGCTTCGCGCGGGGAAATGCCGAAGAACGCGGCATCGAAGCCGGCGACGTTGTCGAGCACGCCGGCCGAGAACGTGTAGCTCTTGCCCGGTTCGCGCTTGGACGGGTGCTGGTAGAAATCGGTGCCGAACCGGTCGGCCGGGATTTCGGTCACTGCGTCGCGTTCGTCGCGCAGCAGTTGCCAGAAGTCGCCGGGGTTGTTTGCCCCCCCGGGAAATCGACACGCTATCCCAATTATTGCAATCTTACTGTTCATCTCTTATGTCGCTTTCTCGGATGCGCACGGTTCTTCCGTACGATTTCCGTCGTCTTGTGTCACGTGCAGCAATACCGCCCCTAACTCCTCCGCCGGCAAATTTCGGCATTCGGGAGCAACTGCGCCGTAATTCCGCCAGATGAAATAATCGCTGTGTTGCGGATTAACGTCCAGTTTATGAAAAACATGAGGCAGCGCGGGAACGTGATCGCCGTAGAAACAAACGACCGTTTCACGATTGCTGGTACGCAAATGATCGAGCAGTCGCCCGATCATTGCGTCCGCATTCTCAATGTGCCGCAAGTATGCTGTAAGGTCTTGCCAGGAAGCATCTTCGCCGAGAGTATGCCTTGAACACGATTCTCCGGGTAATACCTGCTCCAGATGCAGTGGGCCGTGGTTCTCCATCGTCATCGAGAAAATGAAGCGCGGGCGGCCACGAGGCGCATCGAGCGCGGCGATAATCGCATCCGTCACGGCGTCATCGGACACGTACGGCCCGGAGCGCGACGCCGCCGCAAAATGTTCGATATCGAGGAATTGCTCGAATCCAAGCAAGGGGAATACGCGATTACGCCCGAAGAAATCCGCATAGTAGGGATGAATCGCAAGCGTTTCGTAATCTCCGCGCCCGAACCAGCGGGCAAGCGATGCGCAGACACCGCGCACGAAAGTGTAAGGATAGAAACGCGCATACCCTAACGCCGCCTGGGGCACGCCCGTCAACACCGCGAATTCGGTGCGCATCGTGTTTGCCCCCCAGGCTGGTACGGTCAACTTGCCGTGGCACACCGACTCGCGCCGCGCCTCATCAAAGCGCGTGTACACCGCCGACTCCACCGCCCCGCTGACATGGCGCACGTCAAAGTACGACTCGCTCTGGATCACGATGACGTCGGGACGCCTCGCCGGCTCGCCGGTCGCAAACGGACTGGATTCGTTGGCACGCGCGAACGAGTCGAACGTCGTGGGACGCAAACCATTGAGCAGATAGGCCACGAACACCGCAAAAAAGCCGTGGCGCTGCTGATCGGCTATCGGATCCAGCGTCAGCGGCAGGCGGGCGGCAAGCCCTCGGCACAGTAAAAATGTGACCGTCGGGACGATCGCGAAAGCCAGCCATGGGCGTGGAGAGATAGCGGGCTCGGACAGGTAACCAATCAGCACAATCAGCACGCCCGCCACGATCGCAATCACCTTGTCGAGACTCAGGAACGGCAAGTAGAGTCGCGGGTGCGAAAACAACTGGCTGAACAGGCTAAGATCGGTAAAGACGAAGGGTTCGCGCAAGGATTCGTATTTCGCGTTGCTGACTATCTCGACCAAGCCAACGAGTGCGATCGCGACGAACGCGGAAAAAATCGGACGAGCGGTGACGAACAGGAGCAGCGACGCGATGAACAGAACTGCGAGCGCGCGGACGAATGCCCCGGCAAGCGAACGACGCTGCGGGAAACGGGGCACTGCGATGCGATCGGGCGCGAACGACAGGACAGCGGCGGCAATACATGTCAGCCAGGGCATCGCGGTCACTTGGCGTCTCCCTCCCTGGGAAAATAAGACAGCTTGTCGAGAATGGCGTCCGCGAGTGACGGCGGCAACAGCGGCAACAAGCGCATTCCGAACGCCAGCAGACCGGGAAACGCAACTTCGGGGCGTCCGGCTTCGAGTTTGCGACGGATATATGACGCTGCCTTGTTCGCTGTCCAGAGAAATGGCTTGTCGCCGGGAAATACGTCGCTCATGGACGTTTCAACGAATCCGGGCAAGACCACCGACATCCGGATGCCATTGCGCTTGAGCAAGGGTCTGACGGAATCGGCATACGCCTTGATCGCCGACTTGCTCGCACAATAAGCCGGCGAGATCGCCATCCCGCGCAGCGCGGCCAGCGACGCGACCATGACGACATGGCCCCGCTGTCGCCCGCGCATCCGGTCGACGACAGGCAGCACGGCGTGCAGGGCGCCATAAAAATTCGTGTCGACCACCCGCGCCGTGCGCTCCAGCCCCTCCCAGTCGTTCGTCGTGGCCAGCGTACTCGCCACACCCGCATTCGCGATCAGCAGATCAATCGGATGGGCCTCGTCGAAGCCGTCAAGCCACGCTTTTGCGCTGTCGGCATCGCGCACGTCAAACTGCCCGGTAATAACGACCGCGCCACGTGTACGGCATTCCGAGGCACTTGCGTCGAGCCGCTCGATATCGCGGCCGACGAGGCCGAGCACGACACCCGGCCGAGCATAAGCCAGCGCAAGCGCGCGGCCAATACCGGCGCTTGCGCCCGTGATCACGACATGGCGTGGTTGAGCAAGGCTACCCATGCACCTCCTCCACGCGGGTGACGACGCCCGCGACGGCCATCTCGATACCGGACTTTGTGTAGAAATCGCCGTTGATTTGCGTGTGATGCATCACGTAATCGAGAAAGGCACGATAGAGATGCATGTCCGGG
>NZ_CAJNKE010000557.1 GCF_905232215.1 Burkholderia sp. LMG 13014 | reverse complement strand
AAACCGGGCCGGGCCTGACCACGTTCAAGCCCGACCGCGACGCGCTCGCCGCGCGCATCGAGCGCACGCGCCGCACGCTCGCGGGCGAGGCTGCAGCCGGCGAGGCCGGCTACTTCTTCGTGATGGAAGAATCGAAGACGGGCGACATCGCGGGCGTGTGCGGAATCGAGACGCAGGTCGGCCTCGAACAGCCGTTCTACAACTATCGCGTGAGCACGGTCGTGCACGCGAGCCAGGAGCTCGGCGTGTGGACGCGGATGTCCGCGCTGAACATCTCGCACGACCTGACCGGCTATGCGGAAGTGTGCTCGCTGTTCCTGAGCCCGCGCTATCGCACGGGCGGCGTGGGCGGCCTGCTGTCGCGCTCGCGCTTCATGTTCATCGCGCAGTTCCGCGAGCGCTTTCCGGAGCGCATCTGCGCGGAATTGCGCGGCCACTTCGACGAAGACGGCACGTCGCCGTTCTGGCGCGCCGTCGGTTCGCACTTCTACCAGATCGATTTCAACGCGGCCGACTATCTGAGCTCGCACGGCCGCAAGTCGTTCCTCGCGGAACTGATGCCGCGCTATCCGGTGTACGTCGACCTGCTGCCGCAGGACGCACAGGATGCGGTCGGCCTCACGCACCGCGACACGCTGCCGGCTCGCAAGATGCTCGAGGCGGAAGGGCTGCGCTACCAGAATCACGTCGACATCTTCGACGCGGGCCCCGTGCTCGAATGCCACGTCAACGACCTGCGCACGGTGCGCGAAAGCGTCGTCGTGCCGGTCGAGATCGGTGTGCCGGATGCGAGCGAAAGTGCAGGGGGTGGCCATCCGCCGAAGTCGCTCGTGTCGAACACGTCGCTCACCGATTTCCGCGTCGGCGTTGCGCCGGGCGTGGTCGCGAACGGCTCGTTCGTGCTGTCGGCCGACGATGCCACCGCGCTCGACGTGAAGGCCGGCGATCCGGTCCGCGTGCTGCCGCTCAAAGTCAAACAGGGATAAACGAATCATGACGGAACTCTTCATCGACGGCGCCTGGGTCGCAGGCTCGGGCCCCGTGTTCGCTTCGCGCAACCCGGGCACCGACGAGATCGCATGGCAGGGTGAAAGCGCGTCGGCGGCCGACGTCGACCGTGCGGTCGCGAGTGCGCGCCGCGCGTTCGCCGGCTGGTCGGCGCTCGACTTCGAATCGCGCTGCGCGATCGTCAAGCGTTTCGCCGCGTTGCTCAACGAACGCAAGGAAGCGATCGCGATCGCGATCGGCCGCGAGACGGGCAAGCCGCTGTGGGAGGCGCGCACCGAAGTCGCGTCGATGGCCGCGAAGGTCGGCATCTCGATCCAGGCGTACCAGGAACGCACCGGCGAGAAGCGCCAGGACATGGCCGACGGCGTCGCGGTGCTGCGCCACCGTCCGCATGGCGTGGTCGCGGTATTCGGCCCGTACAACTTCCCCGGCCACTTGCCGAACGGCCATATCGTGCCCGCGCTGATCGCCGGCAATGCGGTCGTGTTCAAGCCGTCGGAGCTCGCACCGGGCGTCGCGCGCGCGACGGTCGAAGTGTGGCAGGAAGCCGGGCTGCCGGCCGGCGTGCTGAACCTCGTGCAGGGCGAGAAGGACACGGGCATCGCGCTCGCGAACCATCGGCAGATCGACGGGCTGTTCTTCACGGGCAGCTCCGATACGGGCACGCTGTTGCACAAGCAGTTCGGCGGCCGTCCGGAAATCGTGCTCGCGCTCGAGATGGGCGGCAACAACCCGCTCGTGATCGGCGAAGTCGAAGATATCGACGCGGCCGTCCATCACACGATCCAGTCGGCGTTCCTGTCGGCCGGCCAGCGCTGCACGTGCGCGCGTCGCATCTTCGTGCCGCAGGGCGCGTTCGGCGACCGCTTCCTCGCGCGTTTCGCCGACGTGACGTCGAAGATCACGGCCGACGTGTTCGACGCCGATCCGCAGCCGTTCATGGGCGCAGTGATCTCGGCACGCGCAGCGGCGAAGCTCGTCGACGCACAATCGCGCCTGGTCGAGCAGGGCGCGAAGCCGATCATCGCGATGACGCAGCGCGATCCGCGCCTCGGCTTCGTGAACGCGGCGATCGTCGACGTGACGGGTGTCGCGAACCTGCCCGACGAAGAACATTTCGGCCCGCTCGCGCAGATCGTCCGCTACGCGACGTTCGACGAAGCGATCGAACGCGCGAACGACACGGCATTCGGCCTGTCCGCCGGCCTGCTCGCTGACAACGCGAAGGTGTGGGAACACTTCCGCCGCACGATCCGCGCCGGGATCGTCAACTGGAACCGGCCGACCAACGGCGCATCGTCCGCCGCGCCGTTCGGCGGCACCGGCCGCTCGGGCAACCATCGTCCGAGCGCGTACTACGCGGCCGACTATTGCGCGTATCCGATGGCGTCGGTGGAAAGCACGCAACTGACCTTGCCCGCGAGCCTGTCGCCGGGCCTGCATTTCTGATCGAGGGAACGACGATGAACGCACAAGAAGCCAATTTCGACGGGCTCGTCGGCCCGACCCACAACTACGCCGGGCTGTCGTTCGGCAACGTGGCGTCGCTCAACAACGAAAAGTCGGCCGCGAATCCGAAGGCCGCCGCGAAGCAGGGGCTGCGCAAGATGAAGCAGCTCGCCGATCTCGGCTTCGCGCAAGGCGTGCTGCCGCCGCAGGAGCGGCCGTCGCTGCGCCTGCTGCGCGAGCTCGGCTTCTCGGGCAAGGACGCGGACGTGATCGCGAAGGCCGCGAAGCAGGCGCCCGAACTGCTCGCCGCGGCGAGCTCGGCGTCGGCGATGTGGACCGCGAACGCGGCCACCGTCAGCCCGTCGGCCGCCCCGAGCGATGGCCGCGTGCACTTCACGCCGGCGAACCTGTGCAGCAAGCTGCATCGCGCGATCGAACACGACGCGACGCGCCGCACGCTGTCGACGCTGTTCGCCGATCCCGCGCATTTCGCGGTGCATGAAGCGCTGACCGGCACGCCGGCACTCGGCGACGAAGGCGCGGCGAACCACACGCGCTTCTGCGCCGAATACGGCAAGCCGGGCATCGAATTCTTCGTGTACGGCCGCGCCGAGTACCGCCGCGGCCCCGAGCCGAAGCGCTTCCCGGCACGCCAGACCTTCGAGGCGAGCCGCGCGGTCGCGCATCGTCACGGGCTGGCCGAAGAAGCGACGGTCTATGCGCAGCAGGATCCGGACGTGATCGACGCGGGCGTGTTCCACAACGACGTGATCTCGGTCGGCAACCGCGACACGCTGTTCACGCACGAGCGCGCGTTCGTCAACAAGCAGGCGATCTACGATACGCTGACCGCCGCGCTCGACGCACGCGGTGCGCGCCTGAACGTGATCGAGGTGCCCGAGGCGGCCGTGAGCGTGAACGACGCGGTGACGTCGTACCTGTTCAACAGCCAGCTGCTGTCGCGCGCGGACGGTTCGCAGGTGCTCGTCGTGCCGCAGGAATGCCGCGAGAACGGCAACGTCGCGGCCTATCTCGACGAACTCGCGGCCGGCAACGGCCCGATTCACGACGTGCTCGTGTTCGACCTGCGCGAAAGCATGAAGAACGGCGGCGGCCCTGCCTGCCTGCGCCTGCGCGTCGTGCTGAACGAAGCGGAACGCGCGGCCGTTACGTCGAACGTGTGGATCAACGACACGCTGTTCGCGTCGCTCGACACGTGGATCGACAAGCACTATCGCGATCGCCTCGCACCGGACGACCTCGCCGATCCGGCGCTGCTCGACGAATCGCGCACGGCGCTCGACGAACTCACGCAGATCCTGCGCGTCGGTTCGCTGTATGACTTCCAGCGTTGATTCCCGCATGGCCGCCGCGCTACTCGACGACTTCCTCGCGTTCACGCTGACCGGTAGCGCGCCGTCCGCA
>NZ_CAJNKE010000556.1 GCF_905232215.1 Burkholderia sp. LMG 13014 | reverse complement strand
GGGCACAGGGCGAAATGCGTCTCGGCGACGCGTGGCGCGTGAAGCCGAGCGACGTGCTGCTCGCGGAACTGCGCGCGGCGTTCGACGGCAGCTCGGCCGAAATTGTCTACTGAATGTTACCCGGTTCGAATTCCTTGAGGGCATCTTGAGCGTCAAGCCTACTCTTAGCAAACCCCTGGGCGGCGAAGACGCGTCGTCGCCCGTGGTCGTCGCACGCCGTTTGTGGCCTTACCTGAAGCCGCTCCTGTGGGTGATGGTGGCCGGCGTCCTCGCGATGGCCGTCGTCGCCGCAACCGAAGCCGGGATCCCGGCGCTGCTCAAGCCGCTGCTCGATCGCGGTTTCGGCACCAAGGGCGATGTGAGCGCGAAGCTCTACGTGCCGATCGCGGTCGTCGGTCTCGCGCTCGTGCGGGCCGCCGCGCAGTACGCGTCCAACTACCTGCTGCAATACGTGTCGAACCGGATCCTGCTCGATCTGCGGATCCAGATGTTCGACCGGATGATCCACACCGGCGTGTCGTTTTTCCAGCGCGAGACCGCGAGCACGGTGATCAACGCGGTCGTCTTCGAGGTCAACCAGGTCCTGAACGTCCTGCTGGGCGTGCTGATCACGCTCGTGCGCGATTCGTTGACGGTGCTTTTCCTGCTCGGCTACCTGTTCTACCTGAACTGGCGGCTCACGCTGATCGTCGCCGTGCTGCTGCCGTGCATCGGCTGGCTCGTCGGCAAGATCAACCGGCGCCTGCGCCGGCTGAACCGCGAGCACCAGATGCTGACGAACCAGCTCGCGTACATCGTCGAGGAAACCGTGGGCGGCTACAAGGTCGTCAAGATCCACAACGGCGAGCAGTACGAAATCGGCCGCTTCAACGAGCTGAGCCGGCGCCTGCGCGGCTATTCGATGCGGATGATCGTGTCGGGCGGGCTCGCGCAGCCGCTCACGCAGTTTCTTGCGTCGATCGCACTGGCGGTCGTGCTGACGATCGCGGTCGTGCAGTCGTCGAACGACCAGACGACGGTCGGCGGTTTCGTCGCGTTCGTCACGGCGATGCTGCTGATCATTTCGCCGCTCAAGCACCTGATGGACGTGAACCAGCCGCTGCAGCGCGGGATGACGGCGGCCGAGCTGATCTTCGGCCTGATCGACGAGCCGTGCGAGCCCGAAGGCGGCGGCAAGCCGCTCGAGAAGGCGACGGGCCGGATCCGGTTCCGCGACGTGTCGTTCGCGTATGGCGCGGGTACCGGCAAGCCGACGCTCGATCGCGTGTCGTTCGACGTGGCGCCCGGCGAGATGATCGCGCTCGCGGGCCCGTCGGGCAGCGGCAAGACGACGCTCGTCAACCTGTTGCCGCGCTTCTTCGATCCGACCTCCGGCGAGATCCTCGTCGATGGCGTGGCGTTGCCCGAGTACCAGCTGCGCGACTTGCGCGGCCAGATCGCGATGGTGAGCCAGGATGTCGTGCTGTTCAACGATACGATCGCGAGCAACGTCGCGTACGGGCAGACGCCCGACCGCGAGCGCGTGACCGCGGCGCTGCGCGCGGCGAACCTGCTCAGCACGGTCGAGGCGATGCCCGACGGGCTCGACACGCTCGTCGGCGACAACGGCATGCGCCTGTCGGGTGGCCAGCGCCAGCGCCTCGCGATCGCCCGCGCGATCTACAAGGATGCGCCGATCCTGATTCTCGACGAAGCGACGTCGGCGCTCGATTCCGAATCCGAGCGCCATGTGCAGGCGGCGCTCGAGACGCTGATGAAGGGCCGTACGACGCTGGTGATCGCACACCGGCTGTCGACGATCGAGCGTGCCGACCGGATTCTCGTGATGGACGGCGGCCGCATCGTCGAGAGCGGCAACCACGCGGAGCTGCTCGAATCCGGCGGCCTGTATGCGCACCTGCACCGGATCCAGTTCCAGCAGGAGGCCGGGTGAGCGTCGCGCCGGTTCGTATCGCGGGAGTGCCGCGATGAAGATCGGCCTGTCGGCCAATGCGTTGAAACACGGCGGCGGCCTCGAGCGCTACGCGATCGATATCGCACGCGGGATGGTGGAGGCCGGGGTGACGCCGGCGTTCTTCGCTCGGTCGGTCGATGCGTCGATTCCCGAGGCGCGGCTCGTCGAGCCGCATCGGATCGATGTGTCGTTCCTGCCCGGCAAGCTGCGCGACGAATGGTTTTCGTGGCGGCTGCGCGGCGCGCGCCGCGCTGCGAACGTCGACGTCCTGATCGGCTGCAACCGGGTCGTCGGCGCCGAGATCGCGATTTGCGGCGGCACGCATCGCGGCTTCCTGCGCGCGATCGGCCGGGCGCCGGGCTATTTCGACCGGCGCCAGATTGCGCTCGAGAGCCGGCAGTATGCGGCCGCGCGCTACGTCGTCGCCCATTCGCAGATGATGCGCGACGAGTTGCGCACGCTGTACGGCGTCGACGACGCGAAGATCCGCATGTTGTATCCGCCGGTCGACGCGCAGCGCTTCACACCGGTCGGCGACGGCGAGCGGGCGGCGTTGCGGCGCCGCTTCGGGTTCGACGAGCGCGACGTCGTCCTGCTGTTTCCGTCGAGCAGTCACGTGCGCAAGGGCCTGCCGCTGATCGAGGCCGCGCTGAAGGGCACGGACGCATCGATCGTCGTCGCGGTGGCCGGCCGGCCGCCCGAGCGGACCTCGGCGCAACTGCGCTACATCGGCTACGTGAAGGACATCGAGGACGGCTACCGGGCAGCGGATTACACGATCCTCGCATCGAAATACGAGCCGTTCGGGCTGGTCGGCATCGAGTCGGTCATGTGCGGGACGCCGGTGATCCTGCCACCGACGCTGGGTTGCCACGACGTGATCGCGGAGCATGCGAAGCTGACGTTCGCGGCGGACGATCTAGATTCGCTGCGCGCGGTGCTGGCGACGGCGGCGAGCGGGACGCAAGCCGTCGACCGGGCGGCCGTCGCGCACGGCGCGGTGGGCTACGACCCGGGCGTGCGCCATCATGTCGAGCAGTTGCTCGCGCTGGCTCGCACGGTCCACGGGCGTACGTCGGCGTAGCTGCATCCCGGCCACGCAATGGCCAGCCTGTCGGCTGGCTTTCGGTTCGGAAGTGCGAGGGGGCGATGGTATACTCTGGCGGCCTGTTTACCGGCCGGTGGCCGGTGTTTGGCAGCGCGGCTCGCGATTTCCGCTCCGGTGCGCCGAACAGGTTGCCCGGCGCGATTTGCCCCGCGCAAGCACTTATTCAATCCACAATGATCATGACGATTCGTGTGACGAATTGGCCGTTCGTCAGGCCGATGTTCACTGCGAGTCCTGCCATCGAGACGCCCGCCGTAAACCGATGAGCCGTTTTCCCGGACGTATCCACATCTTCGCGCGGGCTCTGCCGAGATTGCTGTTCAAGCCGCTGCGGCGCAGACCCTTGCAGCCGGCGAGCATTTTCGTCGCGCATCACCTGCTGCTCGGCGATACGCTGTTGCTGACACCGTTGCTGGCGAAATTGCGCGAACAGCATCCGGCCGCGCGCATCGTGCTCGCATGCCCGAAGGCGGTTGCGCCGCTGTACACCGGCGGACCGTTTGGCGTGCAGGCATTGGCCTTCGATCCGCGCGATCCCGTGTCGGTGCGCCGGCTGCTGGCGTCGGGGCCTTACGATCTCGGCATCGTTGCCGCGGACAACCGCCACAGCTGGCTCGCGCTCGGCGCGGGGTGCCGCTGGATCGTCGCGCATGGCGGCGATTCCCCGGCCTGGAAGAACTGGCCGGTCGACGAGTGCCGCCCCTATCCCGAGGAGCCCGCCGCGTGGGGGGATCTGACCGCCGACCTGATCGACGGTCCGTCGCCACGCGCGTACCGGCCGGGTGACTGGCCGGCGCCGGCCGCGAGCACCGAGCTGCCC
>NZ_CAJNKE010000555.1 GCF_905232215.1 Burkholderia sp. LMG 13014 | reverse complement strand
GCGTACGGGCGGCGCCCGCCGACGTGCTGCCGCTGCAGAATGCGATCGGCCTCGCACTGTGCGTGGCGATCGTGCCGTTCCGGCCGGTGTCGTTCGACATGAGCTGGTCGTTCGTGATCCCGCTGCTGTGGCTCGGCATCGTGATTTCGGTGATCGCGCAACTGCTGTTCTACCGGTTGATGCAGCGCGGCGATCTCGTCAACGTGACGAGCCTGTTCTATCTCGTGCCCGTCGTCACCACGCTGATGGATGCCGTGTGGCTCGGCAACCGGCCCGAGCCGCTCGCGCTCGCCGGCATGGGCGCGATCGTCGCGGGGCTCGCGCTCGTGTTCCGCGCGCCGGCCGCCCGCGTGCAACCCGACCGCGCATGAGCGGGCGTGCCGCCGCGCCCGCGGGTGCGGCGGCACGCATCGGACACATACGACGATTCCGCAACAATCGAAAGGAACGGGAAAGATACGTGCAAGGCATTCGTCCAACTTGCGGGAAAAATGCGCGATTCCCCAGGCTTTCCGCTGATTTTTTAATGGTTCGGATAGCGAAAAGCACTGCCGGTTGCCTATACTCGAACTGACCGCCCCGCTCGCAATCGGGTCGGACCAATACTAGAAACACCCGGCATGGGGCCGGAGTCAGCGCTCAGGCGCCCACTCCGGTCGACCTTGGAGACACGCATGACGACCTACTTCACGATCGGCGACTTCATCCTGTTGATTCCGATGGCGCTGGCCGGAGCGCTATTTCTCGGCGCGGTGCCGTGCGCAACCGAATTCCGCCACAACCTGCTGCGCGTGCTGGGCGTCATCCTCGGCGTCGGCGTCGCGGTATTGCTCGTCGAAGGCCTGCCTGCGCTGATCTAGCGGCGCAACCCGTGCGTGGCGCGCATCGCTGCACCGCAGCGATGCGATGTGCTGCGCGCAAGCCATCGATACGGCACGCGATGTTTCGCATGCCGTAGCGTCTGCCGGTCAGATCGCCTGATCGGTGGACGGCTTTTCCCACAGATTGATGCCGCCTTCCGTCGCGTAACGATCGATCTCCGCGAGTTCCTCCGCCGAGAATTCGAGGTGCTTCAACGCGCCGACGTTTTCGCGCACCTGCTCCGCACGGCTCGCGCCGATCAGCGCGGACGTCACGCGACCATTGCGCAATACCCACGCGAGTGCCATCTGCGCGAGGCTCTGCCCGCGCCGTTCGGCGATCGCGTTGAGCTTGCGCACTTGGTCGAGGTTGTCCACGCTCAGGTGATCCTGCTTCAGCGAGCCGCCGCCCGGCTTGTTCACGCGCGCGTCGGCCGGCACGCCGTTCAGGTATTTCGACGTGAGCAGCCCCTGCGCGAGCGGCGTGAACGCGATGCTGCCCGTGCCGATCTCGTCGAGCGTGCCGAGCAGTTCGGTTTCGACCCAGCGGTTCAGCAGGTTGTACGACGGCTGGTGAATCAGCAGCGGCACCTTGTACTGCGCGAGCAGCTCGGCCATCTCGCGCGTCTTCGCCGCCGAATACGACGAAATGCCGATGTAGAGCGCCTTGCCCTGCTGCACGGCCGACGCGAGTGCGCCCGCCGTTTCCTCGAGCGGCGTGTGCGCGTCGAAGCGGTGCGAATAGAAGATGTCGACGTAATCGAGCCCCATCCGCTGCAGGCTCTGGTCGAGGCTCGCGAGCACGTACTTGCGCGACCCGCCGCCGCTGCCGTACGGCCCCGGCCACATGTCCCAGCCGGCCTTCGTCGAGATCAGCAGCTCGTCGCGATACGGCCGGAAATCCTCCTTCAGCAGCCGGCCGAAGTTGGTTTCGGCGCTGCCGTACGGCGGCCCGTAGTTGTTCGCGAGGTCGAAGTGGTTGATGCCGAGGTCGAACGCGGTGCGCAGGATCTCGCGCTGCGTCGAGATCGGCGTCGAATCGCCGAAGTTGTGCCACAGGCCGAGCGACAGCGCGGGCAGTTTGAGCCCGGATTTGCCGCAGGTGCGGTATTGCATGTCGGCATAACGTTCGGAAGCTGCTTCGTAGGCCATGAGTCGGTTCCGTCAGGACATCGGGGAAAGGGACGCGCGCCGGCCGCGCACACTGCGCGGCGGCGGCGAAAGAGTCATACGACGACTATGGTAGCGAAAGCGGCCGGAACGCGCTCGGCGGCACGGCAATGGACGCGGCCGCGGTCGTCGCCTACACTGCGGCGTCTCGAATCACCGTTTCAGCGAGGTTGGTATGTCCCGGGTCATCTCGGTTGCGCTGCTCGTCGGCGGCGTCGTGCTGCTGTATTTCGGCGGCCAGTCGTTCCATTCGATCAACGACAACGTGTCGCGCTTCTTCACCGGCTCGCCCGCGACGAAGACGATCCTGCTGATCGTGGGCGGCGCCGTCGCGTCGTTCGTCGGCCTGATCGGCCTCGCGATGCCGGGCAGCAAGCGCTGATCGCGCAGCCGCGCGATGCACGCACGGCCCGCGTCATACGATCGGGCCGCGCCAAACGAAACGGGCGGCCAGGCCGCCCGTTGCTTCATTCGCCCGCGATGCGCCGCATCGCGTGATCCCGCGGCGTTGCCGGCCGCCCGCCGGGCGCCTAGAACTGCACTTCCGGTTTCGACGCCGAGCGCGTGCCGGGTACCGGCCGGTTGCTCGCGCCGTGGTAGGTATACACGAGCGAGAACTTCACCTGGTCGGAACGGTTCTGCCCGGCCGAATGCAGCGTGTTGCTGTGGAAGAACACGACGTCGCCCGTCTGCAGCGACGGGCACGTGGCCGCATCGATCATTTTCTTGTTCGCCGGCAGGTCGCTGCGGAAGAACTTCGCATCGTCGAACGCTTCCGGCCCGAATTCGGCCGTATGCGACCCCGGCACGAGCCACAGCGCGCCGTTCTCGTTCGTTTCCGGCCCGAGCGCGAGCCACACCGACACCATGTCCGGACGCGCGAACGACCAGTAGCGGAAATCGCGATGCCAGCCGGTCAGGCTGCCGTACGCGGGGTGCTTCGTCATCATGCAGTTGTGATGCGCGCGCGACAGCACGGGCTCTTCACCGAAATACTCGCGCATCCACGCGCCGATTTCAGGGGCGATCGCACGCTCGGCGAAGGCCGGATCGCGCGAGTACGCATCGAGCAGCCGCCGCACCGTATGCCCGCCCGGCGCATGCTTGGACTCGGGCGCGCCCGGATAGCGCAGGTCCGCCTCGAACTCGATCGGCTCGGCAGCCTCCCGCAACTGGCGCTCCGCAACCTGCCTGAGCGCCGCGCATTGTTCCTCGCCGACGAGGCCACGCGCGACGACGAAGCCGCGCTCGCGCAATTCCGCGACTTGCGCGCGGATCGATTCCGACTGCAATGGAGACGACATGGGATGCCAGACGTTTATTGTGTGAATGTGACGATTGTAAATCGGCGCCGGATGCCGCGAACAGCACCATTGTCGTGCGCAGGGGCATGCCAATCGAGGATTTGATCCGGCTCAAGGGAACTGTGCGGCGCGGCGCTGGCCTCACCGACAGGCGGTATGCGGCACACGCCTTGTGGCACAAGGGTTTATCGCGACTTTTGCCCGTCATGAATCCCCTGTAGCCTGTCGCGGCCTGTCAATTCTGGCGGGCGCGGCGCGCAGCGAGTTTCGGTAAGATCCGTTGCGCCTTCCGAGGCCGTTCATACCAGTGCGCTCTTCAGGGCGCCATCCATACAAGCGAAGCATCGTTCACATGCCATTCCGTCTGACTTCCCGTCTCAGCCGCGCTGCGAAGCGCGTTGTGCCGCCCGCTCCTGCCCGCTCGCTGCGCCATCACCGCGCACGCACGCAAGCGCTGGCCGAGCGTACGCCCGCACACAGCCGGCTGGACGGCATCCGTGCGTGGTTCCACGCATTTTTCTCGATGATGAGCGCGCAGGCGTTCTCGCGCCGTGCC
>NZ_CAJNKE010000554.1 GCF_905232215.1 Burkholderia sp. LMG 13014 | reverse complement strand
GCCGGCGCCGGACGCCGGCAGCCGCGGGCCTGGCGATGCCGCTCGCGGATTCGCGACCGTCGTCGCGGTGAGAGCGGATCGATGAGTACGATTACCGCCGAGCGCGCACCGTCGCGCAACCGCAACTGGCTACCCGAACCGAAGCACTGGGTCGGGCAGGCCGGGCTGTGGACGTTCACCGCCGCGCTGATCGCCATTCACCAGGGCAAGGTACTGACGCTCGCGTTTCCGGTGCTGGCCATCGCGGTCGGCATCTGGCTGTATTTCAAGAGTCCGGCGCGCTACGTCGGCTTCATGTGGTGGGTGTGGTTCCTGAGTCCGGAAGTGCGGCGTCTCGCCGACTGGTCGAAGGGCGCATTCACGCCAACGAGCCTGATCCAGGTCGCGCCGCTCGCGGTGACGATGATCGCCGGCCTCGGGCTGATCCGGCATTACCGCGTGCTCGCGCAGCGGCGCGGAATTCCCATTCTGCTGATGCTGTTCGGGCTCGCGTACGCGTACCTCGTCGGGATCGTGTCGAGCGGCGTGATGGCCGCGACCTATGACCTCGCGAACTGGGTGTACCCGGTGCTGATCGGCTTTCACATCATGGTCAACGCGCGCGACTACCCGGAGTACCGCGACGTGCTGCTGTCCACGTTCATGTGGGGCATGCTGGTGATGGGCGTGTACGGCGTCGTGCAGTACTTCGTGATGCCGCAGTGGGACGTGCTGTGGATGATCGGTTCCGACATGGGTTCGCAGGGCGAGCCGGTGCCGTACGGCGTGCGCGTGTTCAGCACGATGAACTCGTCGGGGCCGTTCGCGTTCGCGATGATGGGCGCGCTGGTGTTCGTGCTCGCGGCGCCGCAGAAGATCCGCTGGTTCGCGGGGGCGGCGGGCTTCGTGTCGTTCGCGCTGTGTCTCGTGCGCTCGACGTGGGGCGGCTGGGTGATCGCGCTCGCGATCCAGCTCGCGCAGTCGAACAACCGCGTGCGGATGCGGATTCTCATCAGCGGCGTCGTGCTGGTCGGGCTGTGCGTGCCGCTGCTGACCGTCGGGCCGGTGGCCGATCGTCTCGGCGCGCGTCTGCAGTCGATCACGAACCTGAAGGACGATCGCAGCTACGACGACCGCAACAAGTTCTACGCGACCTTCGCGCAGACGGCGTTTACCGACGTCGCCGGCGAAGGGATGGGCGCGACGGGCGCATCGACGAAGCTGTCGAGCGACAGCGGCGAACTCGGCAAGTACGGCAGCTTCGACAGCGGCGTGATGAACGTGCCGTTCGTGCTCGGCTGGCCCGGCACGTTGCTGTACCTCGCCGGTGTCGTGATGTTGTTCGGCCGCACGTTGCGCGCGGCGTTCAAGCTGCGCAAGGACAAGTTCGTCGGCGCGTGCCTGAGTCTGTGCCTGTCGACCTTCGCGATGCTCGTGTTCACGAACTCGCTGATCGGCACGGGCGGCCTGCTGATGTTCACAGCCATTTTTTCGATTCTTTCCGCGGCGCACTGGCAAAAGGCACAACGCCTGCTGGCCGCCGCGCGTTTACGGGGAGGCGACCATTGAGAATCGCGATCGTCACGCACGTCGTGCGACATAACGACGGGCAGGGCCGCGTCAATTACGAAATCGCGCGCGCGGCGCTGGCCGAGAACTACGAGGTCACGCTGGTCGCGTCGCACGTCGCGCCCGAGCTGCTGGCCGACCCGCGCGTGCGCTGGGTGCCGGTGAAGGTCGGCGGCTTCTGGCCGTCGAATCTCGTCAAGCAGCAGGTGTTCGCGCTGAAGAGCGCGGCGTGGCTGCGCGCGCACCGCGACGAATACGACGTGCTGCACGTGAACGGCTTCATTTCGTGGATCAAGGCCGACGTGAATACCGCGCACTTCGTGCACGGCGGCTGGTTCAAGAGTCCGTACTATCCGTTCGGGCCGACGAAGGGGCTGTGGTCGGCTTACCAGTACGTCTATACGCGCGTGAACACCACGCTCGAACGCTGGGCGTACCGGCGTTCGCGCGCGATCACGGCCGTGTCGCAGAAGGTGGCCGACGAGATCGCCGGGCTCGGCATCGACAGCCGCAAGATCAGCGTGATCTACAACGGCGTCGACACCAGCGCGTTCGCGGGCGCGCAGGCCGACCGCGCGGCGTTCAAGCTGCCGGACGACGCATTCCTGCTGCTGTTCGTCGGCGACCTGCGCACGCCGCGCAAGAACCTCGGTACCGTGCTGAAGGCGCTGACGAAGCTGCCGGCGAACGTGCACCTGGCGGTGGCCGGCTATCTTCCCGGCAGCCCGTATCCGGACGAGGCGCGCGCGCTCGGCATCGATTCGCGCGTGCATTTCCTCGGTCTCGTGAAAAACATGCCGACGCTGATGCGCTCGGTCGACGCCTACGTGTTCCCGTCGCGCTACGAAGCGATGAGCCTGTCGCTGCTCGAGGCGATGGCGGCCGGGCTGCCGGTCGTCACCGCGCGTACGGCGGGCGGCGCGGAAATCATCACGCGCGAATGCGGGATCGTGCTGGAGGATCCGGACGATCCGGCCGCGCTCGCGCAGGCGATCGGCACGCTCGCGGCATCGCGCGACACCTGTCGCGCGATGGGCGACGCCGCCCGCGAACTGATGACCCGTTTCGGCTGGGCGCACATGGGCGCCCAGTATGTCGCGCTCTATCGGCGCATCGGCCAACCCTCGCAGCCGTCCGCTTTCGAGCGGGTCGAGCATGCGGTCACGCAGGAGCAGTCGTGATGTCCCAATCTTCCCGGCCGATCAAATCGTTGCAAATCGGCATGCACTGGTTCCCCGAACGCGCGGGCGGCCTCGACCGGATGTACTACTCGCTCGTCGGCGCGCTGCCGGGCGCGGGTGTCGAGGTGCGCGGGCTCGTTGCCGGCTCGCCGAAAGTCGCCGACGACACGGACGGTGCGATCCAGGGCTTCGGCCCCGCAACGGAGTCGCTCGCGCGCCGGATGCTCGCCGCGCGGCGCGCGCTGCGCGAGGAGATCCGCAGCGAGCGTCCGGACGTGATCTCGTCGCACTTCGCGCTGTACACGTTTCCTGGCCTCGACGTCACGCGCGGGATTCCGCAGGTGTCGCATTTCCAGGGGCCGTGGGCCGACGAAAGCCAGGTCGAAGGCGCCGCGTCGCTCGGGCAGCGCGCGAAGCGCTATCTCGAACAGGCCGTCTATACGCGCTCGTCGCGGCTGATCGTGTTGTCGCAGGCGTTCGGCCAGATCCTGACGAATCGCTACGGGATCGATCCGTCACGCGTGCGCGTGATTCCCGGCTGCGTCGATACCGCGCAGTTCGACACGCCGCTCACGCCCGGCGAGGCGCGGCACAAGCTGCAGCTGCCGCAGGACCGGCCGATCGTGCTGGCCGTGCGCCGGCTCGTGCGGCGCATGGGGCTGGAGGACCTGATCGACGCGATCGGCCTCCTCAAGCACCGTCACCCGGACGTGCTGCTGCTGATCGCCGGCAAGGGCAAGATCGGCGAGGAACTCCAGCAGCGCATCGATGCGGCCGGACTGCAGGACAACGTGAAGCTGCTCGGCTTCGTGCCCGACAACCATCTCGCGGCGCTGTATCGCGCGGCGACGGTCAGTGTCGTGCCGACGGTCGCGCTCGAAGGCTTCGGGCTGATCACCGTCGAATCGCTCGCGTCCGGCACGCCCGTGCTGGTCACGCCGGTCGGCGGGCTGCCGGAGGCCGTCGCCGGGTTGTCCAGCGATCTCGTGCTGCCGTCCACCGGCGCGGACGCGATCGCGGAAGGGCTCGGCGCCGCGCTCTCGGGCGCGATCACGCTGCCCGACGAGGCCGCGTGCAAGCGCTATGCGCGCGATCATTTCGACAACGCGGTGATCGCGCGGCGCGTCGCCGGCGTGTACGAAGAGGCGATCCAGGCAGCCGGTTGAGTGCCC
>NZ_CAJNKE010000553.1 GCF_905232215.1 Burkholderia sp. LMG 13014 | reverse complement strand
GCCGACGGACAGGCGACGGCCGGCAGGGGCGCCAACGGGTGCTATTTCGTGCTGCACGATCCCGCGACGAAACAGGTGCTGCCGAACACGCACTATGCATTCGCGCTTTACACGAGCGCGGCGCAGGACAACCAGGAACTCGAAGTCGAAGGCACGACCGACGCGCAGGGACGTACGGTCTACGTGCGTTCCGCCGCGCCGATCGATGCGGCGCGCATGGTGCTCGTCCGCACGGTCGGCGACGGCCCGATGGGGCGCATCCCGGTGCTGGTCCGGCCGCAGGACGGCAAGCGCATTCCGTTCGCGCAATACAAGGTCACGGGCTGCAACGGCCTGTACGAAGGCGTGACCGACGAAACGGGGCGCGGCGTGATGTACCGCTGCAAGACGCAGTCGAAGATCGAGGTGTCGTTCTACCAGTCACGCAAGTAAGGGGAGCGCGATGGTGTCCGGATCCGGCCGCACCGCCGCGCAGCAGACGGAGACGCTGATCGCGAAGGGCATCGTCTTTACCATCGCGGGCACGTGCATGCTGATCGGCACCGTGCTGTACGCGCAGTGGACGCGCGAATTCCTGCGGACGTCGGTCGTCGTGCCGGGGCACGTCATCAAGCTGAACGCGGGCCCGCATCATCCGGAGATCGCGTTCACGACGCTCGCGGGCGAGCAGGTCGAATACCCGCAAGGCGGCGCGGTCAGCGTGCAGGACGGCGCGACCGTCGAGGTGCGCTACACGCCCGACGAGCCCGGGATGAGCGCGCGGATGAATACGTTCGGCGCGATCTGGGGCGACGTACTGATGATCGGCGGGATGGGCGTCGGTTTTTTCCTGGCCGGCGTCAGTCAACTGCGGTCGGGCGTGCGTGCGTGGCGCAGCGGGCGCAAGCGTGCGTGACCGCTGGCGCTGCGCCGAATCCTGACGAACCCCGTCGAGCAGAACATCATGAAACCCATCACGAGACTCCTGGGCCGATCTCGTTGCCGCGCGGACGCTCGCGTGCGCGACATCGCTGCAGGTTGCCTCGTGTCTTCACAGGACATTCCGGCATGAGCATCCGCTTGAAACCGTGGCTGATCGCGATCGGCACCGCATGCGCGGGTCTGGCCGCACACGCGGCGGGCACCGCCCATTCGCTTGACCAGGTGCCCGGGAAGTTCAGTTCGCCCGACGCACGCGCCGCGTACGCGCGCGACATGAGCGGCGCGCCCGAACAGGACGGTTTTGGCGTACACCTGCCGCCGGGCTTCACGAAAGAGGCGCTGGTCGCGCAGCTTGCGCCCGGCCAGCCGCTTGGGCGCGTCGTGCTGGTCGGCGCGAAGCCGTGGCCGCAGCGCTCCGGTGCGTTTGTCGCGATCGTCTGCGCGGCACCGACCGACGGCCTCGCGCGCGAAGTGCTGAAATTCGGTGCGCCCACCGATTGTGAGGGCTATGAGCACCACCCCGGTGTCGATGACACGAAGGAACTGGTCTGGCTCGGCGTGTTCGAGCGCGGTGCGGATGGTGCGCCGCAACTCGTCGCACGTACCGAACAGGCGCTCGACCAGGCGATCGACTGGAGCGAGACGAATATCGAGAGTCCCGACCCCGCCGCGACGGAGAACGTCGCAATGCGGCCCGAGCGGTGGTTGCGGTTCGATCTCGCCCCCTACGCGCTGCGGGCGGGCGATGCGGCATTCGGCGTGCGGGCAGGTTGGTCGGCCGGTTATTCGGGCGGCGGCGCATCGTTCGAGGCGTTGTACCTGTTCCGGATCGACGGCAAGACGCTGCGCCTCGTGTTCGCGCAGCCGATGATGTACTACGAGGATGTCGCCGGCGACTGGCATCGCGATGGTACGCGCGATCACGACATCACCGAGGGGAGCAATACGCTGAACGTGCTGCCGACGTCGACGGACGGTTTCCACGACCTGCAGCTGCGCCAGCGCGGCGGCAAATGGCGCCAGACGTTTCGCTGGTCGGCGGCCGACGGCGAGTATCGGCCGCGCTGAAGCGGCGCCATCATCGACGGTCAAGCGCTTCGAACATGACGCAGACATCCGACATGCAGGTATTCAAAGGCGGCCTCGCCGTGCTGACTGGCACGATGCTGCTGGTCTTTGCGGTCTTCGATTTCCAGTCGACCCGGGATTTCATGCGTGAATCGATCGTCGTGCCGGGGCGTGTGGTCCGGCTGGACTACGGGCCGCATCATCCGGACATCGCATTCACGACGCGCGCGGGCGAACGCATCGAATACCCGCAAGGCGGCGAGGTCGACGTCCATCTCGGCGAGGTGGTCGAGGTACGCTACCGGCCTGCCGAACCGCACATGAGCGCAAGGATGAATACGTTCGGCGCGCTGTGGGGCGGGGCGATGACGCTGGGCATTGCAGGCACGCTCTTCGTATTGGCCGGATCGCACTCGGGCGTGCGTGCGTGGCGCAGCGGGCGCAAGCCGGCCGCGCGCTGACACACGGGCACGCTACCTGGCAGAGGGCCCGGCGGTTGCGAATTCGTCGACGACGGCTTCGATCACGGCCTGCACGCGCGCGGTCTTGTAGAGATCGGCATGGGCGACGAGCCACACGTCGAAATGATTGCATCGCCGCGTCATGAGACGCACCAGTTCCGGCTCCGCGTCGGCGCGGAAGCACGGCAGCTCTGCAATGCCGAGCCCCGCCAGCGCAGCCTCGACCAGCATCATCGTCGACGATGTCTGGAACATCACGCGGCCGCGCGAAGTCGGTTCGCCGCACAGCGCGTCCCACATCGTCGGCACCACCGGCTGCTGGTACATCACCAGATCGTGCCCGTCGAACGCGCTGCCCGCGACCGGTTCGCCTCGCTCGGCCAGATAGCGGCGCGAAGCATAGATGCCCGTTTCGAGATGCCCGAGCCGCCTGACGATCAGATCCGGCGAATCCGGCCGCAACGTGCGAATCGCGAGGTCCGCATCACGGCGCGTGAGGTTGGCGATTTCGGCCGATGTCACGCATACGACGTCGATGCCTGCATGCCTGCGCCGCAGGCGGGCGATCGCGGGCACCACGAAACGCTTGCCGAGCGAGTCGGTCGTGGCGATGCGCACGGACCCGGCCAACTGCTCGTCGAGCCCCATCACGCGGCGTTCGATCGTGAGTGACGCCCGTTCCATCGTTTCGGCCGGTTCGAGCAGGGCTTCGCCCGCGGTCGTCAGCACGTAGAGGGTCGGCGTTCGAAGAAACAGGCGGGCCGAGAGTTCATCTTCCAGCGCGGCGATCCGGCGTCCCACCGTCGCCTGGTCGACGTTCAGTTGCGCCGCGGCGCTGCGCAGCGTGCCGGTGCGCGCCAGGGCCAGGAAGAAGCGGGCGTTGTCCCAGTTCATGCGGGTCGACTGTGTCATCGGACGGGGTGGTGTACGGAAGGGGTGATGCAACTTTGCATCATGAAGATGCGAAATTACCACTTTTCTGCATCTCGGACCGTTTCTAGACTCTTGGCATCCGTCTGGAGGTTTCATGTCCGATTGCAATCCGGTATCCGTCCCCGTGTCGCTGACAGCCACGTTCCGCCCGACTGTGCGCGAGCAGCGCTTCACGCTGGCGCTTGTTGCGATCGGCATGTTCATGGCGGTCCTCGATTCGACGATCGTCAACGTGGCGCTGCCCGCGATGCGCACGAGCCTCGGCGCGACGCTGGCCGAACTCGCTTGGATCGTCGACGCGTATACGCTCAGCTTCGCCGCGCTGATTCTCGCGGGCGGCGCGCTGTCCGACCGGTTCGGCGCGAAGCGCGTGTATCTCGCGGGGCTGGCGCTGTTCGTCGGCGCATCGGCGGCGTGCGGCGTCGCGGCGTCCGTGGCCATCCTCGTGGCCGCGCGCTTCGTGCAGGGCATCGGCGCCGCGCTCTTCTTGCCCGCGTCGCTCGCGAGAATCAGCGCGGCGAAGCTGA
>NZ_CAJNKE010000552.1 GCF_905232215.1 Burkholderia sp. LMG 13014 | reverse complement strand
CCGCCAGCCGAGCTCGGGGATGAACGGCAGGTGGAACAGGTACACGTACCACGAGCGCACGAGCTGGCCGCCGAGCTTCGCGAGCGACGCGGGCGTCGGGCGCAGCACGCGTTCGCGCAGCCAGAAGCCGACGTGGTCGAGGCACGGCCCCGAGCACGACGTGTACGACGCGATGCGGCCGGCGAGGCGCGGATCGGTGACGAACTCCCAGCCCTGGATCGAGCCCCAGTCGTGCGCGACCAGGTGGACGGCGCGGCCGGGGCAGAGCGCGTCGATCACCGCGACGAAATCGTCGGTCAGCTTCGCGAGGTGGTAGTCGGCCGTGCGCTTCGGCACGCCGGACAGGCCCGCGCCGCGCACGTCGTACGCGATCACGTAGTGCTTGCGCGCGAGCAGCGGCGCGACGTGCTGCCAGACGCTGCTGTCGTCGGGATAGCCGTGCACGAGCACGACCGGCGAGCGGGCCGGGTCGCCCCAGGTCTTGACCGCGAGCGTCAGGTCGCCGGAGGCGACCGCCGTTTCGCTATGAACCGATTCGAACAGGGCCAGCGGCGCTTCGTCGGAAAGAGGCTGCATCGTGAGTCCGTCGTTCAGGGATTCGGGAGGAGGGGCGCGTTTTCTTCAGGCGGCGGCCGGCACGGTCGCGACGGCCTGCGTCCGCTCGGCCTGGCGGCGCTGCCAGCGGCGCACGTGCGGCAAGTCTTCGTCGAGCCAGTACGCGTCGTCTTCGGTGATGACCAGCAGCTCTTCGAATTTCGCGCCGACGCCAGAGAAGCCGAGATGCGGCTCGACGGCCCACAGGCCGGGCACCGGTGCATGCTCGGAGCGACGGTCGATCGACCACAGCGGCGACCAGCCTTGCTGTTTCGCCGCGCGGCCCTGGTCGAGCAGCAGGTTGCGCGTCGCATTCAGCCCGAAGCGCGCGACGAAACGCGGCTTCGACAGCTTGTGGATCTTCGCGACGCGGTGCGCGAGCACCTTGAACGGATAGGCCTTGTGGCGCGGCTCGACGCCCTGGCGGCGGCACAGCGCGTCGACCTCCTGCGCGACTTCGGCCATCGAGCGACGCTCCTTCACGAGCCGCACGATCATGTCGCGATGGTCCATCAGGTCGTCCTGCAGCTGTTCGAGGATCGGGTTGTGGCCGAGGCAGTGCGCGTAGCCGACATCGGCGACGATGCCGTCGAGCACCGGCGCGACGTCGAGGATCACGGGCATGTCGGTCTCGAGCTGCCGGTTGCTCGGGAAGAACGCGAGATTGAAGCCGCCCATGTGCTTGAGGCCCGAGAAGCCCTCGAATGCGGTGCGGTCGCCGAACCACGCGAACGGCTTGTGCAGCCAGTCGTGCACGCCGTTGTCCTGCAGCCATTCGGTCAGCAGGCGCGCGGCTTCCTTTTCGGTGATGCCGGGGTAGAGCATCGCGCCGACGGTTTCGACGCAGCGGTACGCAAGCTGCTGGACCGCGCGAAATTGCGGCAGCTCGTCGAGGTGGACTTCCGGCAGCGGATGGTGGTCGGCCATGATGCGTCTCCAAAGGGGCGCTGATCCGGAATGCGTCCGCCGGCGTCACCGTCGCGGGTTATTCAGTCAGCATTTAATGTGTCATTGTGCGATGTAATGATCATAGACGGTTCCGGATGCCGGGGAGTGAGGATTTGTCCTAATGGAAGGGGGAAATGGAGGGGAGGCTCTAGATAGGAGGCCGTCTCCGAGGGGGCGCGCTGCATGGCGGCCAGGTATCGCGGTGACAACGAATCCGGCAAAGGGGCCGATTTGGCACTCGACGTGCGCGCAAGGCCGATAGACATTCGGCAATAAAAAAAGGACGCTTGCGCGTCCTTTTGCCGTCTGAGGTGTTGCGCATCGTCGAGAGGCGTCCCCAGCGTTTTCATCGACGATGCTAGCGAAGTATCGACGGGATGTCAAAATGCATCGCTGTCGAAGACGGCGCGTGACGGGCATCTTGTCGCGCGTTCCGTCGTATGCGCTCTGACTTCACTGCCACGCTGGAGTCGAGTGCCAATCGGTCGTGAAGCCGAGATGTGTCGCCGGATCCACGTGCTCGCACCCCGTCAGCGTCGCTCGCAGCGTGTCGCGCCATTCGCCGCCATGACCGAGCGGGTCGAGCAGGGCCTTCATCATCGTCGCACGGGCGTAGAACGTCTCCGGCCGGGTCATTTCCGGCGCATAGCGGATGAGACTTCGCCCGGCCGGCTTGGCGGGAGGCGATACCGTCAGCTTTATTCCCCAGAGCCGAGCGTGATGCGCACATGCATTGCGCAGGTCGGTGAGCGATTGCAGCCAGCTGGTGAGCACCGTATCAGGGATGTCCGGCCATGCATGGCGCCCGGCGACCTTGCGGTCGCGCATCGAGAGCGCACTGAAGATCCGGGACAACGCGCCCAGGCTCAGCCGCTCGCAGACCAGCCAGATTGGCGGCAGGTCGGGACTGGCGTAGGTTCGATAGTAGTGAGTCAGCGCCGAGCCTTTCCGGGTTTCGCATTCGCGGGCGATCTGATCCAGGACGCGCGCGTAGTGGCGCAGGTCGACGAAACGGTCCCGCTCGACATACCAATGGCTGCCGTAGTCGATTGCGAGGGGATTGCTGAGTGCGGCGCGCAACGCAACCTCGATGCGCTCGACCGCATCCATCGTGACCGAGCGCAGACGTCGATCGAATGCGTAGAGTTCAACGATGTCGGAGAACCGGGTTCGAGGCCAGAACCGTTTGGTAGCGGGGTTCTGAAACCGGCGCATGTAGACCAGCAACCGGAAATGGCCGATCGACCGGAGCATGCGTAAATTCGCGGGGCGATCGTCGATGCGCAGGCCGCGTTGCCACAAGCGATGCAGGGTTTCGTCGGCGCTGAGGGCCACCTTGCCATACGCCCTGGTTGGCGTCGCCGATACCGTATTCCTTGTCCGAGTTTTGCCCATTGTTGATCCGTACTGCCATGCAAGCGGATCTCGTTGTATACGCCAATGGATCGTGGGTGGCCACCTTCCATACCATTCGGCAGATGGCCGGCGCCGGTCGATATCGATTCCTGTCGTTCCTCGTCCGGCGAATCCGGATGCCAGCTCACCCCTCCCGCTTCCCTCCCAACCGCTCCAGCAACGCCCCCAGCAGATCGACCGGCAGCGGAAACACGATCGTCGAGTTCTTGTCCGCGGCGATCGTCGTCAGCGTCTGCAGATAGCGCAGCTGCATCGCCTGCGGCTGCAGCGCGAGCCGTTGCGCGGCCTGCAGCAGCTTCTCCGACGCCTGCAGTTCGCCTTCCGCATGGATCACCTTCGCGCGCCGCTCGCGTTCGGCCTCGGCCTGCCGCGCGATCGCGCGGATCATCGTCTCGTTCAGGTCGACGTGCTTGATCTCGACCGTCGATACCTTGATCCCCCACGCATCGGTCTGCGCATCGAGCGTCTTCTGGATGTCGGCGTTCAGCTGTTCGCGCTCGGCGAGCAGCGCGTCGAGTTCGTGCTTGCCGAGCACCGCGCGCAGCGTCGTCTGCGCGAGCTGGCTCGTCGCCTCGAAGAAGCGCGCCACCTGGATCACGGCCTTCTCCGGATCGACCACGCGGAAATACACGACCGCATTGACCTTTACCGACACGTTGTCGCGCGTGATCACGTCCTGCGCGGGCACGTCGAACACGACGGTACGCAGGTCGATCCGCACGACCTGCTGGACGATCGGGATGATCAGCACGAGCCCCGGCCCCTTCACTTTCCAGAAGCGGCCGAGCATGAATACGACGCCGCGCTCGTACTCGCGGAAGATGCGGATCGACGACGCGACGAGCACGACGACGAAGACGATCAGGACGCTGCTGAAGCCGAACGTGTAACCGATCATGAAGGTTCTCCTTGGTGTTGTTCTTGCGCCGGCATGTCGTAGAGCGGGGCGACGG
>NZ_CAJNKE010000551.1 GCF_905232215.1 Burkholderia sp. LMG 13014 | reverse complement strand
CTGCCGGATACTGCCGCGCGGATCGCCGTCGCTCGTCTGGTGGAATCCGACGAGCTCGGGTTGCTCGGGCGCAAAGCGCTGGTTCGTGTCGGCGAGGACGAGCGTGTGCTTGCCGAGGCTCGCCGAGTGCGCATCGCCTTCATGTTCGAACCAGTAGAAGATCCCTTCTTCCGCCCACAGTCGTTCGAGAAAGGCGAAGTCCGATTCGCCGGCCTGCGCGGTCAGGCTGCGCTTGGCGTACTTCGTCGTGTCCGCGAGCGCCCAGCGCCACGCCGGCGCGATCGCGCCATGCGCATAGTGCGCGAAGATCTGTTCACTGATCTCGACGACGCTCGCGTTCTGGAAGTTGTAGCTGTCGACGCGCTGGTGCAGCAGCGCCAGCCACGGCTCGACGACGAGCTTCACGCGCGCGAGCCCGCCGTTGTAGCCGACGAGCTCCGCGGCGATCACGTGGCCGTGGAACGGACGACGCGCGTCCTGTGCGTCCGCGGCCTGCCACTCGACGAGGATCGGTGCACCGATCAACGCGTCGAGCGGCACGTCGGGGCGCTCGGTCAGCGCGGTGACCTGGAACCGGAAGCCGCCGCGATCGAGCGACTCCCATCCGTGCAGGCTCTCGGCAACGAGCTTGTCCGCGCCGAGCGGCGTGGTCAGCCACAGGAACCGGTCGTGCTGCGACCAGCCGCCGAGGAATGCCTGGATGAGATCAGATTGGGTCGACATGATGGGTGGGTTCGGGGTTCGCGGGAGGCGATAGGTTCAGTGACGGGAGTCGATGCATCGATGCACGCCTTACCGTTCGGTCAGATCGACGGCGGGTTGTTTGTCCATCCGTATGAATGCCGCGCCTTTCATGACCGAGGGCGACTGGATGTTGACGTTTGCGACGCCGTACATCCGGAAGGTGCCCCCTTGAATCTGTTGCGCCGACGAACCCGGATCGAACGTCAGCTCGTCGTACGGCACGACGAATTCGACTTTCACCGGCTGCCCCGGCTTGATGGAAATTGAGGACGCGTAGGGACGGGAAGCGGGACTCAGGTACTTCTCGACCAGCGAGACCTTGAAGCCGATGCCAGCGTCGTTGATCGCGCTGATCTCGGCGTATTGCGCGTTCAGGTATACACGCTTCGGCAACCATTTCTCGGGACCGTCGATGACGACTTCCTCTGTCCCGTCATTCCCGAACACCATATCGACCACCAGATTTCCCGACGCGGAATGCGCGGTGAACGCCGGGTGCAGATTGATTTCCGGCGTGCCGTGGTCCAGCAGGTCCTGTGCGATTTCGTAAAGAAACTGCAGCTTGACGGTGATCTCGTCGCTGGATCGATACTGCAGCGCACCCTGATAACGCGTTCCGTTCTGTTCAACCGAATACGTGAGGACCGATCCGATATTCCGGCCCCGGACCGAAGCGATCTCGTGACTGGCCAGCATCCGCTTCACCTGTTCGAGCTCCGGCCGGTAACGATCGCTCAGTTTTCCCGTGTATTTTCCGATACCCGCATACTTCGCCTCGGGAAACAGGTCCAGATCCAGTCCATGCGAATAATAGGAAACACGATTGCCGTCGAACTCGAAACGCGATTCCGGCGCAGGCTTGACCTGCCCCGGGCTGCTCCGTATTGCGAAGTAGTCCCCGCTCTCTCCTGCGGATGATGCTGCCGTCACGCCGAACAGCAATGCCGCCGCAAGGCAGCGCGACGCACGGCGCGCGACTCCGCCCGTCCGAGTGCCCGCTCGACGAGCGTCATTTCGCATTCTGATTGCCGGTGTCGCGCGCGACGGATGTTCAGTCGGGTTCATGTCACTCCCGAGTCAAGCCGACCGACGGAACCGGATCCGTCCACGTGAAGAACCTGCCGGACATCTCGTCCGGCTTGACGAAATTGCCCTGCATCCGACCGACAAAATCGTAGGTGCCGGTTTCCATTCGCTGGATGGACGAATCGCTGTCGAACGACAGCGCGTCGAAGGGAACTGCGAATCCGACACGGATCACTTCGCCTGGTTTGACTGCGATTTCGCTGGCGTAGCGCCGCGATGCATCGGTCAGATACTTGCTGTCGAGCCGGACCTTGAACTCGGCACCCGCGCTGTTGCTTCCCTGGACTTCGACGAATTGCCGGGTCGGAATCGCGAGATTGCCCGTCCAGGTTTCCGGACCATCGATGAGTACCTCGCGCCGACCTTCGTTGCTGAATTCGAGTTCGACCAGCAAGCGATTCGCGTCGGAGCGAATCGACAATGCCGGACGGATATTGATCTCCGCTTTTCCGTGGCTCAGCAGTTCCTTCGCGAGCGAATACAACGCAACGATCTTGTCCTGTACCGGCTTTTCCGCCCGGTAATTGAACGCGCCGTCGTAGTGATGCCCGTCCATGGCGAACGAATAGGACAGAACCGGCCCCGCATTGACCGCGTCCCGGACCGCAGCATCGCGCTCGCTCAGCACACGCTTGATTTCCGAGAGTTGCCGGACATAGGTGTCGCTCGATTCGGCCGTATATTTTCCGATGCCCAGATAGCGACCCTGTGAACTGTTATCAAGGTCTCGCCCGCGCGAATAGTAGGAAATCGTCTTGCCTTCATCCGTGATGACCATGATCGGCGCGGGATTGGTCTGCCCGGCTCCGCTGCGGATCTCGAAATAGCCGTGCTCGTTTTTTGCAGACACCATGTCCGTCGCTCCAAAAATCAATGTCATCGCCATCAGGGTCCGCGTAAAGCGCATCATTTCAGGACCTCCCACTCGATATTGGTCTTCTTCTGGAACCAATCTCGGAATCCGTACATGTAGTACTTCGGAATTTCCGGCTTCGCGAGAAACATCCCTTCACCCATCAGATTCGTATCCGACGTGCGCTGCCAGTTATCCGCGAGCTGTGGCATCTTGACGTCGACCAGTTTCTGCGAATTGATATAGCCACTGTAGACGGTGCCCTGATCCTCGAAATACTCGTCCGGCCATCCGTAGTGGTGACCCGCCTCGTGAATGATGGCGTTTTGCGTGACGTCAGGCGTCGCCTTTTTCTTCTTGCGATCCCATGTCACCTGCACCTCGCCCCAATTCTCCGAATTCGCCCGAGCTTCCATCGGGAAAAGACTAATGGTGCGATGGAATCGCCCGCTCGTCGTAACGAACTCGATCTCCTGCTTCAATTTCACCTTGCAAGTGCAGTTCTTTCCGAGCGGACACGCCTTCGGCTGCATGTAATAGTGGTTTCGGTTCAGCCCGTTCTCGATCCGCTGTTTGAATCCCGCTAGATTGGCCGAACTCGCCGGTCGTTCCACCGCCTGCCAGACGACAGCAGCATCCCCTGGGCCGTCGCCGTCGTACGGTACCGAAACCGGCAGACCGGTTTTCTTGTCCACGAGAAGCTTGCCGTTTTTGTACTCGTGCTGATCCATGAGCACGACGCGAAGACGAACCGTTGCAGTCAACGTGGCTGTTGCCGGTGTGTATTCGATGTCGTACATACCGGTTGACCCGGTATGGCGCAGTAAGATCTTCTTGTCATTTGCGAGCACGGGTTTGCCCTGCGCGTCGGTCTGATAGTAGTCGACCACTCCCATATCAGGCTGATATTCGAGTTGCTTGAGTGGCGGAATATGAAGGTTGCATGGGCCGCCAGACCCGGCCGCTCCACTCTTGGGCGCCCCATCGAGTTCGCCCGACGGCGGCACGGGCGCCGAACGCCCGAGTTCCGGCCCCTGCGATTGCGCGCTATTGGCAGATGCGGGATCGATCGATGTCTTCGTCGCTGTTGGATCACCCGGCGCCGCCGGTGCCTTCGTGACTGTCGATCCAGTCTGCGAGGCCGGTTGAGACGGTAACGCCGGCGTCGATATCGGTTGTTTCGACGCACTCGCAAGCGCCTGCGTTGCCGCCGCCGCGCCCCCCCACCC
>NZ_CAJNKE010000550.1 GCF_905232215.1 Burkholderia sp. LMG 13014 | reverse complement strand
AAGGCGCTGCAGCGGATCGTGCGCGAAGTGCCGCTACCCGAACCGCAACCGGTGTCGCGCGACATACAGCAGGCCGCGCCCGGCGACGCATCGCAGAACGGCATGACAGTTACCGCGCCAACGGCGATGCCGAACGCCCATGCATGGCGCAACGCCGAAGTCACGAGTCGCGACGACGTGCGCCTCGGTCTCGACAAGATGTGCCGCTATTTCGAGCAGCACGAGCCGAGCCATCCGGCGCCGTTGCTGCTGAGGCGCGCCCAGCGGCTGCTCGCGCTCGACTTCTACGAAATCATCCGCGATCTCGCGCCGGAGAGCCTGCCGAAGCTGGATCTGCTGAGCGGCGAGCGGAGCGAATGAAACGAACGAACGGCGCCGCCATGCGGGCGACGCCGACGGACTGCGCAACCTGATCGATGTGAAGGAGTGGACGATGACGGACAGAACCAAGGCGGCGGGCAGCGGACAGAAGTTCATCGCGCGCAATCGGGCGCCGCGCGTGCAGATCGAGTACGACGTCGAAACCTACGGCGCCGAACGCAAGGTGCAGTTGCCGTTCGTGATGGGCGTGATTTCGGACCTGGCGGGCAAACGTGCCGAGCCGCTGCCGGACTTGCCGGAGCGCAAGTTCCTCGAAATCGACGTCGACAACTTCGACGAGCGGATGAAGTCGGTCGCGCCGCGCGTCGCGTTCCAGGTGCCGAACACGCTGACGGGCGAAGGGATGCTCAACGTCGACATGACGTTCGAGCAGATCGACGATTTCTCGCCGGCCGCGATCGCGCGCAACGTCGACGCGCTGCGCCGGCTGCTGGAGGCGCGCACCGAGCTGTCGAACCTGCTGTCGTACATGGACGGCAAGCACGGCGCCGAGCAGCTGATCGAGCGCGCGATCAACGATCCCGACCTGCTGAAGACGCTCGTGCGCGAGCCGCATGCCCCCGCGCAGGGCGGCGACGCGATCCAACCGGAGGCCCGCGATGAATGATCCCGTCCAATCCCGCGTGGACACACGCGACGCCGCGCAACCGGCCGTCGCGCACGACGAATTCGCCGCGCTGCTGCAGAAGGAGTTCAAGCCGAAGACGGCCGAGGCGCGCGAATCGGTCGAGCGCGCGGTGCGCACACTCGCGCAGCAGGCGCTCGAACATACGGTCGGCATGACGACCGATGCGTACGGCAGCGTGAAGCAGATCATCGCGGAGATCGACCGCAAGCTGTCCGAGCAGATCAACCAGATCCTGCATCACAACGAGTTCCAGACGCTCGAAGGCGCGTGGCGCGGGCTGCATTACCTCGTCACGCACACCGAGACCGACGAGCTGCTGAAGATCAAGGCGCTGCCGGCGTCGCGCAACGAGGTCGCGCGGATGCTGAAGCGCTACAAGGGCGTCGCGTGGGACCACAGCCCGCTGTTCCGCAAGATCTACGAGGAGGAATACGGGCAGTTCGGCGGCGAGCCGTTCGGCTGCCTGGTCGGCGATTTCCATTTCAATCACAGCCCGCCGGACGTCGAGATGCTCGGTGAATTGTCGAAGATCGCGGCGGCCGCGCACGCGCCGTTCATCGCCGGCGCGTCGCCGGAGCTGATGCAGATGGATTCGTGGCAGGAGCTGTCGAACCCGCGCGACCTGACGAAGATCTTCCAGAACACCGAATACGCGGCGTGGCGCAGCCTGCGGCAGTCGGAGGATTCGCGCTACATCGGCCTCGCGATGCCGCGCTTTCTCGCGCGGCTGCCGTACGGCGCCCGCACCAACCCGGTCGACGAATTCGACTTCGAGGAAGACACCGACTCCGCGAACCACGACCGCTACACGTGGGCGAACTCGGCGTACGCAATGGCCGCGAACATCAACCGCTCGTTCAAGCAGTTCGGCTGGTGTTCGTCGATCCGCGGTGTCGAATCGGGCGGGGCGGTCGAAGGGCTGCCGAGTCACACGTTCCCGACCGACGACGGCGGCGTCGACCAGAAATGCCCGACCGAGATCGCGATCAGCGACCGCCGCGAGGCCGAACTTGCCAAGAACGGCTTCATGCCGTTCGTGCACCGGAAGAATTCGGATTTCGCGGCGTTCATCGGCGCGCAGTCGCTGTACCAGCCGGCCGAATACCACGATCCCGACGCGACCGCGAACGCACGGCTGTCCGGCCGCCTGCCGTACCTGTTCGCGTGCTGCCGCTTCGCGCATTACCTGAAGTGCATCGTGCGCGACAAGATCGGCTCGTTCCGCGAACGCGACGACATGGAGCGCTGGCTGAACGACTGGATCATGAACTACGTCGACGGCGACCCCATCAACTCGTCGCAGGAAACCAAGGCGCGCAAACCGCTCGCGGCCGCGCAGGTGGTCGTCGACGAAGTCGAGGACAACCCCGGCTACTACACGTCGAAATTTTTCCTGCGGCCGCACTACCAGCTCGAAGGGCTCACCGTGTCGCTGCGGCTCATCTCACGGCTGCCGACCGCGAAGGCAGCCAACGAGTGAGCGGCAAAGCAAGCAACGATCGGCATTCAACGCGGCATTCATCCTGACATCGCACTGAAACGGAGACGGCAATGGGCGTGGCAATGTTTATGAAGGTGGACGGCGTGACCGGCGAGTCGGCGGACGCGCAGCACAAGGGCTGGACCGACATCCAGTCGTTCACGTGGGGCGCGAGCCAGCCGGGCGCAATGGCGAGCGGCAGCGGCGGCAACGCGGGCAAGGCGAGCTTCAACGATCTCGTCGTCGCTGCGTACATGGACAAGGGTGCGCCCGCGATCATCAAGAACTGCGCGAACGGCAAGCATCTCTCGTCGGTCGAGATCTCCGCGTGCAAGACGGGCGGCACGCAGGTCGAGTTCATGCGCGTGACGCTGCAGGAGGTGCTCGTCACGTCCGCGCAGGTCGCGGGGATCGATCCGGGCGACGTCGCCGACCGGCTGATGATGCACTACGGTTTCCAGGCCGCGAAGGTGAAGAAGCAGTACTGGCAGCAGAACGACAACGGCGGCAAGGGCGCGGAGGTGACCGTCGGCTGGAACATCAAGGAAAACACCGAGATGTGACGGCGCGGAGATGACCATGGACGACCCGCGAACCCGCGACGGCCGGGAGGGCAGCCTGCGCGACCGGCTCCAGCCCGCGCTGCTCGACCGGCTCACCGACGACACGCCGCAGCGCGCGACCGAAGCGCCCGGCGCGCAGTGGATCGGCACGGAACGCCTGCGCGCGGCCGTGCTGCGCGATCTCGCATGGCTGCTCAACACGCGCAACGCCGAGGACGGCTTCGTCGACTGGTCGGCGTTCGCGCACGCGCAGGCGTCGGTGCTCAACTACGGGATGCGGCCGCTCGTCGGCAAGCCGATGTCGGGCGTCGAGCGGATGTCGGTCGAGGCGTCGATCCGCGACGCGATCGTCCGCTTCGAGCCGCGCATCGCGCCCGACAGCGTCGACGTGCGCAGCGTGATCGACACAGCCGGTGGCCGCGCCGGCGAGCGGCGCCACAACGTGCTGCTGTTCGAGATTCGCGGCACGCTGTGGTCGATCCCGCATCCGCTCGAATTCGTGCTGCGCTCCGACCTCGATCTCGAGACGGGCGCGATGTCGCTGCAATCCGTGGCGGGGGCCTGACGCGATGGATACGCGCCTGCTCGACTACTACAACCGCGAACTCGCGTACCTGCGCGAGCTCGGCGGCGAATTCGCGCAGCAGTTCCCGAAAGTCGCGGCGCGGCTGCGGCTCAACGAATCGGGGCCGCCCGACCCGTATGTCGAGCGGCTGCTCGAAGGCTTCAGCTTACTCACCGCGCGCGTGCAGCTCAAGATGGACGCTGAGTTTCCGCGCTTCACGCAGGCGCTGCTCGATGCCGTGTATCCCGGCTATATCGCGCCGCTGCCGTCGATGGCGATCGTGCGGTTCGCGCCGATGCTGAAC
>NZ_CAJNKE010000549.1 GCF_905232215.1 Burkholderia sp. LMG 13014 | reverse complement strand
CGCCGCAGCCCGCGACGGATGCACAAAGCGCTGCGACCAGCGCACCTTGAGTGAGACGTTGGGAAAGGATGGTCTTCATGTCGTTATCGATCGATAGAGTCGTTGTTCGGCTTATGTGTTCGTGCGAACTTCGATAAGCCCCCCGGCTGGCGCGCGATGGTGGTCTCCCCGCGGCTGCCCCCGTTGCTTCAGGCCCGGTCAGTAGTACCAGTACGTCTGCTGCCAGACGCCGTAGTACGGATAGCCCGAGTACCAGTAGCCGTAATAGCGGTCACGCCATTCCGTGCGCCATTTCCAGTCTTCTTCGTCTTCCTTCTTGGCCTGGCGGGCGAGCTCGAGCAGCTTCTTCGACTCCTTGTCGCCGCGGCCGGCCGCGATCGACAGCCACTTCTCCGCTTCGCGCGGATCGGAGCCCATTTCCTCGAGGCCGAACAGGTAGAAACTGCCGAGCGCCTTCTGCGCCTGCAGGTCGCCGCGTTCGGCGGCCTCGCGCATCCACTTGAGTGCCTGGTAGCTGTCCTGGCGCACGCCGTCGCCGCGGAAATAACGCAGGCCGAGGTCGTAGGCGGCCTTCGGCTGGGTCTTCGCCGTCTGCTTCAACGCAGCGATGCGCGGATCTTCACGGTCTTCCGAATCGTCCCTTTTTTGATAGGACACCTGATCTTTAGGACGGTCAGAACAACCTGTGTCGTCGCAGATCCGCACCGTGTTGCTGGTGATGGACGGATCCTGCGCGCACGCGGCCAATAGCAACAGCAGCCCCGGTGCGAGTAAACGGCGGTACATTGTTACCTTCCTCATGTTTTATTGGCGCCGCAATTCTTCGCGCTATCCCACCCCCGCGAGCGCGCACCCGGTGGCGCGCGGCGCAGCGGATACAATCCGCCAACGCCGACACGCACGCCTAGGCTCTCTCAGGTTCTCGCTTCGAATCGTTCAGTCACTGCTTCATTGTTGTCGCTTTTCGCTGTACCGACTGTTGCCGGCATCGATCTCCAAACATGACGCGACAAACAATAGTGACGTGGTGAGCAATAATAATGGAGAAAAATGGCATGTCAAGGTGATTCGCGTTTTCGAAGTTTGCGTGTCACGTCAGTTTTGATATGCTCTCCCTCGCCAAAAACCCCTGGAGACCCCATCGAGATGTCCAACAGCGAGCAGGCCAACGTCGATCTCATCACCGCCAACAAGGTGCGCGACCTACTGAACCGGAACGGCATTCCGCCGCGAAGTCACAACACGACGATCGCGAATGTGCTCGGCCTCAGCTTCTCGGTTGTCACGCGCAAGATGAAAGGCCTGATCCCGTGGAACCTGTCGCAGTTGCAGGACATCGCGACGCACTTCGGCGTGCCGCCCGCGATCCTGCTCGACGACAAGGGCACGCAGCCGGCCGCCCCCGAGATGATCGACGCGACGCTCGTGATCGAGACGCGGCGCTTCCGCTGCCGCGCCGCGATCTCGACCAAGGCCAGCAGCCAGATCGAGACGGATTTCGTCGCGCTGCAGTGGCAGGGCGAATGGCTCATCACCGAGCGTCAGCACGCGCGCGAGGGCCGCACGTATCCGGTCGACGTCATCGAGCTGCGCTCGACCCAGCCGAACGTGTATGCGGCGCGGATCGCCGTGGTCGACGATTCGCAGGACGTCGCCGAAACGGTGTGTGAATATTTCATCGAAAAAGGCGTGAACGCGATTCCGTACTTCGACGGCGCGACGTTCCGCAAGGCGCTGGAGGTCGAGGATTTCGACGGCTACATCCTCGACTGGATGCTTGGCGACCAGACGGCCGCCGAACTCGTGCGCGGCATCCGCTCGAGCGAGAACAGCGGCGCGCCGATCTTCCTGCTGACCGGCAAGATCTCGACAGGCGAAGCCAGCGAGGACGAGATCGCGCACATCGTGTCGCACTACAACGCACGCTGCGAGGAAAAACCGGTGCGCTTGCCGATCCTGTTCGCCGAAGTGGCGCGCGAACTGAAGATCACGCTACCGGCCGTGGCCGCCGCGAACTGAGACCACAGCGACACACCACTCCCGCACGACCGAGGGCAAGACATGCGAATTTCGACCATCTGGACCAAGAGCCTGCTGACGGCCTGCCTGCTCGGCATGGCCGCCGCGACCTGGGCCGCTTCGTCCTTCACGTTCACCGTCGACGGCAAGATCGACAAGCACAACCAGCAGGGCAAGGCGACGTACGTGTTTTCCGAGCAGGCGCTGATGGCGCTGCCGCAGCATACGATCGTCACGTCGACCAGCTGGACGCCGAAGGCGACCTTCACCGGCCCGCGCCTGTCCGACATCCTGAAGGCCGTCGGCGCGCACGGCACGCAGATCGAGTTCCGCTGCATCGACGAGTACACGTTCACGATTCCCGTGTCCGACGCCGATCGTTACGGCGTGATCCTCGCGCGTACGATGAACGGCAAGGTGCTCGGCAACGACAACTACGGCCCGCTGTGGATCATGTACCCGCGCGACCAGTATCCCGACGAACTGAAGACGCCGCTCGGCGAAGCCAAGTTCGCGTGGCAGATCGTCGGCCTGACGGTGAAATGAAACGCCGGCGGCGGAAGAACAGAAAGATCATCCTGATCCTCGGCTCGCTGTGGATCATGGGGTTCGCCGCGTGGGCGTTCCTGCTGTGGGACCTCCTCGCCACGTCGGTCAACGAGGGCGTGCTCGAAGGGCCGCGCGAAGGCGTGTTCTGGACCGCCGCGCAATACCGGAACGTCTATACGCGGTTCGACCGGCAACTGATCCTCTACGCGACGCGCGAGGACGACGACTTCGATCACGTGCAGATGCAGCTCGACAGCCTGTCGGTGTCGTTCGGCTTTCTGCAGCGGCCGTCGGAAGTGTCCGAATACTGGCTGCGCATCCCGCGCGCGCGCAACGAGATCGACACGCTCGGCGAATTCATGACGCGCCTGAAACGCGACGTGCCGTTGCTGCGCGACTCGCCGAAGCACGCGCAGCAGGTGATCGACGAAGTCAATGCGTATTGGCCGAAGGTCAACGGCCTCGCGAACTATTTCCGCGCGATCGAGATGGCGCAGCGCGACTTCACGTTCCATCAGCTGAAGGAAAAGCAGCGCGCGATCCTGATCCTCGGCATCGTGCTCGGCGTGATCCTGTGCGCGCTGTTCCTGCTGCTGTTCTATACGATGCGCACGCGCGACGATCTGCTCGAACGGCAGGACGCGGCACTCGACGCCGAACGCAAGGCGTCCGACCGCGCGTTCGAAATGATCGAGGCGAAAAACGCGTTCCTCGGGATGGTCAGCCATGAGTTGCGCACGCCGCTGCAGGCGATCTGCGGTTCGATCGAGATCCTGCTCGCGCGCCCGCAGTCGGACGCGAACCTGAAGACGATCCGGCGTCTGCAGAATTCCGCGTCGTCGCTCGAAGCGCTCGTCAAGGACCTGACCGACTACATCAAGCTGCGCTCGACGAAGCGCCTTGCCGAACGGGAAACCGTCAGCATGGCGTCGCTGCTCGCCGAGGTGCTCGACCCGCTGCGCGAGAAGATCGCGGCCAAGCGAATCGCGATCGTGCAGCGGGTCGAGCCGCACGACCTCGCGATCCGTTCCGATCGCAAGCTGCTGCGCCAGGTGCTGTCGAACCTGATCGAGAACTCGGTCAAGTACACGCTCGGCGGATCGATCGACGTGTCGATCACGCTCGCCGACGCGCCGGCCGGCCAGCAATTGAAGATCGCCGTGCGCGATACGGGCGCCGGCATCGCAAAGCAGCACCTGTCGAAGATCTTCGAGCCGTTCTATCGAGCGAACGACGCGGTCGGGCTGCATGTGGACGGAATCGGCATGGGGCTCGCCGTCGTGCGCGAAATCGTGACGACGCTGCGCGGTCATGTGGACGTGCGCAGCGCGGTGGGGGAAGGCAGCGAGTTCGTCGTG
>NZ_CAJNKE010000548.1 GCF_905232215.1 Burkholderia sp. LMG 13014 | reverse complement strand
ACGCGTGGCGTGCAGCGTGCGATGTTACTTGAGGCTGCCCGACAGGAACCCGCGCAGGCGCTCGCTCTTCGGGTTCGCGAACACCTCGGACGGCACGCCTTCTTCCTCGACGCGGCCCTGGTGCAGGAACATCACGTGGTTCGACACGTTGCGCGCAAAGCCCATCTCGTGTGTGACGACGATCATCGTGCGGCCTTCCTCGGCCAGCTTCTGCATCACCTTCAGCACTTCGCCCACCAGCTCCGGGTCGAGCGCGGAAGTCGGCTCGTCGAACAGCATCACGTCCGGATGCATCGCCAGCGCGCGTGCAATCGCCACGCGCTGCTGCTGGCCGCCCGACAGGTGCGACGGATACTGCTTCTCGACGCGCGGCGCGAGGCCGACCTTCTCGAGATATTCGCGCGCGCGCTCCTCGGCTTCCTTCTTCGGGATGCCGAGCACGTTCACGGGCGCTTCCATCACGTTCTCGATCACGTTCATGTGCGACCAGAGATTGAAGTGCTGGAACACCATCGACAGCTTGGTGCGCACGCGCTGCAGCTGCTTCGGATCGGCCGCGCGCAGTGCGCCGCCCTTGTCGGCCTTCGTGAGCACTTCCTCGCCGTCGACGACGATGCGGCCCGCGTTCGGCTGCTCGAGGAAGTTGATGCAGCGGAGCATCGTGCTCTTGCCGGAACCCGACGAGCCGATCACGCTGATCACGTCGCCCGAGTTCGCCTTCAGCGACACGCCCTTGAGCACCTCGTTGTCGCCGTACCGCTTGTGCAGATTGTCGACGAAAAGCTTCTGAGTCTGGGAATTCATCAATAGTCCTGCGAAAACTTACTTGCCTTGCGGGCGCAGATACGCGAGCCAGCGGCGCTCGGCCTGGCGGAACAGCCAGACGAGCGTGAACGAGATCACGAGATAGAGCAGGGCGGCGATGCCGAACGCATGGAACGACATGTAGGTTGCCGAGTTCACGTCGCGGGCGATCTTCAGGATGTCCGGCACGGTTGCCGTGAACGCGACGGTGGTCGCGTGCAGCATCAGGATCACTTCGTTGCTGTACAGCGGCAGCGCGCGGCGCAGCGCCGACGGCAGGATCACGCGGCGGTACATCGTGAAGGAGGACATCCCGTACGCACGCGCGGCTTCGATCTCGCCGTAGGAGGTCGCCTTGATCGCGCCGGCGAAGATCTCGGTGGTGTACGCGCAGGTGTTCAGCGTGAATGCGAGCAGCGTGCAGTGCATCCCGTCGCGGAAGAACGCGTCGAGCATCGGCGTGCCGCGCACGGCCTGCAGGCTGTAGAGGCCCGTGTAGCAGAGCAGCAGCTGCACGTAGAGCGGCGTGCCGCGGAACACGTACGTATAGAGCCACACCGCGCCCGACAGCCACTTCTTCTTCGACACGCGCGCAACCGCGAGCGGTATCGACAGGCAGAAGCCGAGGCCGATCGACACGACCAGCAGCCACAGCGTGATCGCGACGCCGGTGATGCGGTAGCCGTCGGTGAAGAGGTAGTTGCGCCAGTATTCTTGGATGAGATCGATCATAGGTCAGCCTTGCGGACGCCGGTCGAGTAGCGCTTTTCGAGCCACATCAGCACGAAGTTCGAGATCGTCGTGATCGCGAGGTAGACGGCACCCGCGATCAGCGTGAAGAAGAAGAACCGCAGCGTGCCCTTGCCGGCGTCCTGCGATGCCTTCACGACGTCGGCGAGGCCGATGATCGACACGAGCGCGGTCGACTTCACGAGTACCTGCCAGTTGTTGCCGATCCCCGGCAGCGCGAAGCGCATCATCTGCGGGAACATGATCCGCGTGAACACCTGCCAGTTCGTCATCCCGTACGCGCTGCCGGCCTCGAGCTGGCCGCGCGGCACCGACAGGAACGCGCCGCGGAACGTCTCGGTGAAGTACGCGCCGTAGATGAAGCCGAGCACGAGCACGCCGGCGAGGAACGGGTCGATGTCGATCTGGTCCCAGCCGAGCGCGTCGGTCGCCATGTTCAGCCAGATCTGCAGGCTGTAGAACAGCAGCAGCATCAGCACGAGGTCGGGCACGCCGCGGATCAGCGTCGTGTAGACGGTGCCGACACCGTTCGTGAAGCGGTTGCGCGACAGCTTCGCGCCCGCGCCGAGCAGGCCCAGCAGGAACGACAGCGCAAGCGACAGCACCGCCAGTTTGACGGTTTGCCAGGTGCCAGCGAGGATCAGCGGGCCGTAACCTTGTAGAAACATATGTGGTCCCTGGTGTGGTCCCTTAGGGCGCACGCGGTGCGCCGCGAAAGACGCGCCCGCCAAGCTGCGCGGAACGCCCCGTACGTATCATGACCGTCCGCCCCGGCATCGGTGCCGGGCCCGCCCGTCGAGCGAGCGGCGGGCAAGGGGGCGGGCGGCGCGTGGTTGACTGCCTGTACTGCCCGGACGCGGGGCCGCCCCCGCATCCGGTGCTTCTTCTTGTCGGCGCTTAGCGGGCCGGAGCCGAATAGACGCTGAACGCGAAGTACTTGTGCGACAGCCGGTCGTACGTGCCGTCCTTGTGCATGTCGGCCAGCGCCTTGTTGATCTTGAGCTTCAGGTCCGTATCTTCCTTGCGCAGGCCGATCGCGGTGCCGTCACCGATCGTCTTCGGATCCTTCACCTCCGGCCCGGCGAACGCGAAGCCCTTGCCGCGCGGCGTGCGCAGGAAGCCGTAGTCGGCCTGCAGCTCGTCCTGCAGCGTCGCGTCGAGGCGGCCCGAGCCGAGATCGGCGTAGACCTGGTCCTGGTTCTGGTAAGGAATGATCGTCACGCCTTGCGGCTCCCAGTACGTCTTCGCGTAGGTCTCCTGCGTCGAGCCCTGCTCGACGCCCACGCGCTTGCCCTTCAGCGAGGCGATCGTCGGCAGCAGCGGCGAGCCGGTTTTCGCGATCATCCGCGCCGGCGCGTCATAGACCTTGTCGGAGAAGTCGATCTGTTCGCGGCGCTTGTCGGTGACGGTCAGCGACGACACGATGACGTCGTACTTCTTCGCCTTCAGCGCCGGGATGACCCCGTCGAGATCCTGCGCCACCCACACGCATTTCACGTTGATCCGCTTGCAGATTTCCTTGGTGAGATCGACGTCGAAACCGACGATCTCGCCGCTTGGCGCGGTCGACTCGAACGGCGGGTAGCTGGCGTCGACGCCGATCCGCACGGTCTTCCACTCCTTCGCGAAGGCGCTGCCCGCCATGAGGGCGAGGGCGGCGCACAGGGCGGCCTTCTTCATTTCCATCCTTCTCTTTCCGGGAGCGCTCGCGGCCGGTCGAACCGGGCGCCGCGGCGTATTCTAGACGGCCAAAATTCGCCGATCGGCGCTCTGGCGATGGCGGCCGCCGGAACGGCGAACGCCAAAAGGGCGGTATTTTACCCGAACGCGATACCCGGAAACCGGCAATCCGGGCCGACCGGTCGATTCTTCGACGCATTGATCCGGTTGTTGCGACAATCATCGTATTTGCAATGGACATTGCATCGATTGCATTCACAGGCGCAACGATGCGGTGCGCAGGCGGCGGATTGTGGCGCGATTGGCACACTCATACAGTGGCGGCATGCCAAAACAATGCATCTCACGGAGTGTCCGCCCCATGTTCCAGATTCGCCGCGCCGCCGATCGCGACCAGCGTAGCCAGGGCTGGCACGAATTCCTTCACAGCTTTCCTTGTGCGTCCGGCCCCGGCGGGCCGCCGGTCTTCGGCGCGTTGCGCGAACTGAACGAGGAATGCATCGCGCCGACTCGCGGCTACGGGATGCGGCCGTACCGAGACGCGGAAATCGTCACCTACGTGCTCGACGGTGCGCTCGCGCATCGCGACAGCCTCGGCAACGGGGCGATCGTCCGCGCGGGCGGCGTGCAGTGCATGAGCGCCGGCGCTGGCGTCATGCTGAGCGAAACCAATGCATCGTGTGACGAGCCGTT
>NZ_CAJNKE010000547.1 GCF_905232215.1 Burkholderia sp. LMG 13014 | reverse complement strand
ACCGCCCACTACGAAATGCTCGGCGAGCTCGACGACTCGCGCGCGGGCCGGCGGCTGTACCGCTGCGTCGCGCAGGAGATCGAATCGCTGTGGGCCGCGTTCGGCGGCAGCGACTGGACGATCTTCTGCGTCGATCCGCACGGCACGGTCGTCCATGTGCGACGCAGCCCGCATTGCGACGAAGCGCTGCTGACGCCGATCGTTGCCGGGCGCCGGATCGTCGAGCCGAACATCGGCACGACCGCGCCGAGCTGCGTGATTCACGATGGTGCGGAGGCCGTCGTCGCGGGCGCCCAGCACTATCTTGACGAACTCTCGCGGGTCTTCTGTCTCGCGGTGCCGCTGGTCGGCTTCGACGGCGAGGTGATCGGCGCGCTCGACATCACCGGTATCGGGCGGCGCAATGTCGTGCAGTTGCATGAGCAGTTCCGCCATGCGGCGCTGTCCGCCGAGCAGCGGTTGTATGCAATGCTGCGCGACTGCCATTTGCTGCAGGTGCAATACGATCCGCGCTGGCTCGGCACGCCGCTTGCCGGCGTCGTCGCACTCGACGAAACAGGCCGCGTGCGCGCGGTGAGCCGCCTGGCGCGCCAGATGCTCGATCTTGCACCGGCCGGGCCGATCGGCGCGTGCGAGGTTCGGCTGTTGTTCCCCGGCGCAACGCCTGCGCAACAGCGTCGTTTGCTGACACCTTCGCGCACGCCGCAGCGGATCGCGCGCGACGACGGCAGTCACGTTTGGGTGCGTACCGTGCGCGCACCGCTCGATCGGGTGACGATGCCGCGCCAATCCGATACGCTCGAATACGCAGCCGACGTCTGCGGCACGGCGCCGGCTGCCAGTCCGCTGGCCAGCCTGCACGAGCAGTCGCTCGATGCCATCCGCCGGGCGCTCGACGAGCACGACGGTAATGTGTCGGCCGCCGCGCGGCAGCTCGGTATTTCGCGTACCACGCTGTACGCGAAGCTCAGGCAGCTCGATGCGGCAGGACTCAAGCACAGCGGGCCGCACTGACGCATCGCGAATTGGCCGGAAGAGACCGACGCGTTCGCGCCGCGGTATGCGCATCGATTTACGACAGGCGATCGACAGCCACCCGATACTCGTCCACGAGCCGGGCCACCACGTCACCCGCGCCGGGCAGGTCGGTCACCAGCCCGGCCGACTGCCCGAGTTCGACCTTGCCGCGTTCGGTGTCGCCGTCGAGCGCGGCCTGTTTCAGCGAACTGGCGGCAAACAGCGCGGCGTAGCGGTCGTCGTCCAGCCGCTCCGCATCGGCGCGCAGTACGTCCTGTGCGAACGCGTTGCGCGTCATCCGGACGGGCAGCTTGCGAATGCCAACGAGCGCGGTGCCGTCGATTTCCGTCTCCAGCACCGCGCGCTTGTAGTTGTCGTGCACGCCCGCTTCCCGCGTCGCGATGAAACGCGTGCCGAGCTGGACCGCGTCGGCGCCGAGCGCGAGCATCGCGGCAACGCCAAAGCCGTCGGCGATGCCGCCGCCGGCGACGATCGGCATGTCCGGCAGCACCTGGGCCACACGCCGCACGGCGACCAGCGTGCTGACGCCGTTCACCGGTGGATGACCACCCGCTTCCGCGCCGACCACGACCAGAGCATCGACGCCCGCATCGGTGGCCTTGCGCGCGTGTTCGAGCGTCGACACGACGTGGATCCAGCGCGTGCCGAGCGCGTGAAAGCGGGCGAGATGCGCACGCGGACCACCCTGCGACGCGATCAGGATCGGCACCCGTTCGGTCTCGATCACGTCGAGGAAACGCTCGGCGTCGGGGCGGTAAAGCGGCAGGTTCACCGCGAACGGCTTGCCGCCGACTGCGTCGCGCACGGCGCGCACCGTGTCGCGGAACGCATCGAGGTACATCGGGCCGGCGGCGATCACGCCGAGCGCGCCGGCCTGCGTGACGGCGATGGGCAGCGCCGCGTTCGAGGACGCCCAACTCATGCCGGCCTGAATGATCGGATAGCGGAGGTCGAGCAAACGCGTGAGGCGGGTGGGCTTCATGTGAGGGGGGTCCGGGAAATGAGGGGCGATCCGGCGGGCCGCCCGCACCGATCGGGAGCGGGCGGCGCCGGCGGTCAGGCGAGTCCGAATTCGCGGATCGCGTAGTCGCGCAGCTTGTTCTTCTGCACCTTCGAGCTGCCGGTCATGCCGATCTCGTCGAACGACGGCACGATCCGCAAATAGCGCGGCACCTTGAAATTCGCGCAGCGCGCCTTGCAGAAGGCGATCAGGTCCTCGCTCGACGCATGCGCGCCGGGCCGCAGCACGATGAACGCGGCGGGCACCTCGCCGAGACGTGCGTCGGGTACGCCGACCACCTGCGCAAGCTGCACGGCCGGATGGCCGAACAGCGTTTCCTCGACTTCGGCCGGCGCGACGTTCTCGCCGCCGACGCGGAACACGTCTTTCAGGCGCCCGAGCATCCGCAGCCGGCCGTCGTCGTCGATCACGCCGAGATCGCCGGTACGCAGCCAGCCGTCGTCGGTGAATGCCGCCGCGGTCTCGTTCGGCTTGTTGTAGTAGCCCTTCATCACGCTCCAGCCACGCACCTGGATCTCGCCCGGCGCATTCGGCGGCTGGAGCGTGCCGGTGTCGGTCGCGACCGTGCGGATCTCGATGCCGGGATGCGGATGCGCCCAGCCGGCGACGCGCACCGCGAGCGGATCGCGCCAGTCGTTCAGCACGACGTTCGGCGACGCCTCCGACTGCCCGTAGGCGCCGACCATGTACGGCACGCCCATCACGTCGTGGATCTGCTGCATGATCCCCGGCCCCGCGGCCGCCCAGCCGCCGCGCAGATGGATCCGCTCGCGGCGGAATGACGGATCGCTCATCAGCATCAGGAAGATCGTATCGTTTCCGGACGTCAGCGTGCAGCGCTCGTCGTCGAGTAACGTCAGCACCTTCGCGACGTCGAACGACGGTATCGACAGCAGGCACGCGCCGGTCACAAGTGCGACGAGCAGCGACATCGTCGTGCCTGCGACATGGAAGAACGGCCGCACGCTGAAATAGCGGTCGTCCGGCAGCACGCCGATCCGCAGCGCCGACGCGGCCGCGTTCATCAGCATGTTGCGATGGCTCAGCAGCACACCTTTCGGAAACGACGTGGTCCCGGACGTGTACTGGATCAGCAGCGTATCGTCAGGCATGACCCGCTGCGCGCGCCGCGCAGCCGCGTCGCGCAGCGCGGGCGTGTCGGGCAGCGCCTCGAAGCGCTCGACGCCGGTCTCGTCACACGCGTCGTCGACGCGGCCGACGCGCTCGCAACGATCCGCGCGCTCGCCGGCGGCATTGCCGCCGCGCCACCGCTCGCGATGCAGCTCACGCGCGACTGCATCGAGCGCGGCGTCGAATCCGATCCGGCCGGCGCGCTCGCGATCGAGATCCTGGCGATCGACACGTTGCTGCAGAATGCGGACTGGAAAAGCACGATTTCGAACTTTGGCACGTCCGCGTCCGGCGGATCGAACGGGGAGCATCGCCATGACTGATTCATTCGTCGAACGATTCGGTCTGCGCGACCCGATCACCCTGCCTGCGATCCTCGCGGCCCGCGCGAGCAGCACACCCGACGCGGAGGCGCTCGTGATCGATGGCGAGCGCATTGACTACCGGACACTCGCCGAACGCGTGACGCGTGCCGCCGCACGGATGATCGCCCTGGGCGTCGAGCCGGGCGAGCACGTCGGCATCATGATGGGCAACTCGATCGACTGGGTCGTGCTGTTCTACGCGGCCGCGTCGATCGGTGCGGTTACCGTGCCGGTCAACACCCGCTTCAAGACCGACGAGCTGAACTACTGCCTGAAGCAAGGCGACGTGCGCGTGCTGTTCTACGTCGACACGTTCCTGAAGATCGACTACACGCAACTGCTGCGCAACGTCGAGCCGGCGTTCGACCGGTCGC
>NZ_CAJNKE010000546.1 GCF_905232215.1 Burkholderia sp. LMG 13014 | reverse complement strand
GATTCGTATGCGGCCAGCGTGTGCAGCACATGCGCACCTGTAACCGGCATGCCGTCGGTCAGGAACGCAACATCGATGTCTTCGGATGTCAGGTCGACATGCGCATCGGTCAGCGTCACGGTCGGCCGCACGTCAGGAAACCGGTTCACAAAGCGATCGAGCAACGCGCTCAACTGGCTGAGCCCGAACGCGACCGGCGCGGCGATGCGCAATGCGCCTTCAGGCTTGCTGCCCATCGCCACGAAACGGCCGTCGATGTCGTCGATCGCATCGAGAATCCGCTTGACGCGCGCGAGGTACAGCTCGCCGATTTCCGTCAGCGACTGGTGGCAGGTGCTGCGTTGAAGCAGGCGTGCACCAAGGCGCGTCTCGAGCGCATCGACCAGCCGGCTCACCATCGTCGTCGACACGCGCAGCCGGGTTGCCGCCCGGCGAAACCCACCTTCCCTTGCCACCGTCACGAATGCCCGAATCGATTGAAGTTGGTCCATTTATCCGGATTCCCCTGCGCGGTCGACTGGACGGAGCGCACCGGAAAGCCGTCGCTGCCCCAATGCGCATTGGGGTTACCGTGAATTCCAAGGACTCTTTTCATTTCAAGTGTGAAGTTGGGTGAACTGTGAGCGCATGCATTAATCGTAGCGACAGACCCAATCTGGAAAAAGATGCCAAAATACCCTCCAGAATCCCATTTATAGGACAATGACGGTATGGAAGATCTCAGCGACCTCGCGTATTTCGTCCAGGCTGCCGAGCATGGCGGCTTCGCCGCCGCCGAGCGCGCCACCGGAATCCCCAAGTCCAAGCTCAGCCGCCGAGTCGCCGAGCTGGAGGCTAGAATGGGGATACGGCTGATCCAGCGCAGCACACGGCGATTCGCCGTGACCGAGATCGGGCAGCGCACCCTGCAACATGCGCGCGCCATGCTGGCCGAAGCCGAGGCTGCTCTGGCCCTTTCCGCTGAGTACACCGCCGCGCCGCGCGGCCCTGTCCGCCTTTCATGCCCGCCTGCATTGCTGCAAAACGCTGTGGCTGACATGCTGGCGAAATTCCTGTGCACCTGGCCCGATGTCGTGGTTCGCGTCGAATCGACCAATCGCAAGGTCGATCTTTGGCACGACGGTGTCGATGTGGCGCTGCGCGTCCGATTTGCCGCGCCAGACGGCACCATGCGAACCACGCATGCCGACGAAATCGTCAAGCCGCTGGCGCGCAGCTCACACGTGCTAGTGGCCGCGCCCGAGCTGATGACCAGCGTCGCTCCACCCACAATCCCGGCAGACCTGGAACGTCTACCCACGCTGGGCTTGGGCAATTCGACGGACGAAAGCTATTGGACGCTGATAGGCCCGGCTGGCGAGCACGCCGAAGTGCAGCACACGCCCCGCCTGGTGGCCAACGACGTCGGCTCGCTATTGTCTGCGGCGCTGGCGGGCGTCGGTTGCGCGTCACTGCCGCGCGAGCTGGTGCATTCGGCGCTAATCGATCGCCAACTGGTCGAAGTGCTGCCCGGTTGGGCACCCCCTGCAGGCATCGTGCAAGCCGCATTCGCTTCGCGCCAAGGTATGCGGCCAGCGGTGCGCGAGATGCTGGATTTCCTGGCAAAGGAATTCGAACGGTTGGCAAGCGAAGGACGTTACCTGCCGATCGAGTGAAGTCTCCTTCTCCTGTCGAGCCCGACGGTGGAACGCCTGAAAGCCCGGCAACTGCCGGAGTCTATTGGCATGCTTCCGGCCGTTCGATTCCAGCATGCACCGCGTGCCTTCCAACTCCTTTTGCAACCGTCGGTCCAAGCAATGTTGTTCCCGCCCATCAACTATCGGACAGAGGCCGGCGAGCGCGCAGAAACGCAATAGTTTGCTGACGGTGAGTAGAGAATTATTCCTTCGTGGTGCCGGCTCCGAGAGGGGCGACTGGTGCCGCAAGTCTCGGCATCCTCAACGAAGCGCGGCCAAGATGGCATAAACCGACGGCCGCATTGTCTGACCGCGAAAATTGTTACCCGAAAAGCGGTTGACGAGGAGGTGGCGTTACTCGACGAGTCAGCGAACAACGCCAAGACAACCGTCAATGCACCGGCCTGTCACGCTTCGCCGTTTCTGCAAGCCGAAGCGGCCGGCAAGGGCGCCGCCGGCCGGGATTCGGTGTCGGAGCCAGTTGGCAGCCATGCAATCAAGCACCGCATCGGTCGGCGAGCACGACGACGGGCGAACAGACGCGAACGCGCCGACGAGCCCGAATGAGGATGAAGAGGACGAGGGGGATGGCTTACTCACCCGCATGACGCATCCCCACCGGCGCCAGGTAGCGGCGCCGGTGCGTGCGAGACGGGCTACACGGTCACGCGTGCCGGCCGAAGTTGAACTGAACACGGCCGTCGCGAATCGGCAGGATGTCGGCCCGATCATCGCCGACTTCGGCGTCGAGGCTCGCCGACAGCTTCGCGTTCATCGCGAGCAGCAGCTCGCCGTTCGCCTTCGGCGCGAGTGCGAGGTTGTGCTGCTCATGCGGATCGTCGTGCAGATCGAAAAGTTCGACATCATTGTTCACGAACAGCGTCTCGAGCGAATCCGGCCGGTTGAAATTCGTCGCCGAGAAATACCGCGAGAAGCGATAACGACCGTCGTACACGCTGCGAATCATGCCACGATGCCGGTAATCGGGCTGATACTGTGCGACGCGCCGCTGCAACTCGTCGGGTGGCAAGCCTCTGTCGCGCAGCACGCCGACCTCCTGCGCGAGCCATTCGCTGTCGTAGAACAGCAGCATCGCGTAATTGAACAGCGCCGCCGATCGCACCGCGTCCGGCGCATGGCGCTCGGGCTCCCGCAGCAGCGGCGCGAGGTTGTTGCCGCGCACCGCGCTGCCGGCGATCTTCGCGATAGCGGCCGCGTCGAGCCCGGTCAGGCCGAGCAGCGTCGGCGTCACGTCGATATGCGACGTCAGCGCCTGGCAGCGCTTGCCGCCCGGATAGGCCGGATGACGAATCACCAGCGGCACGTTGTTCTGTTCGCGATACGCGGTCGGCCCCTTGCCGACCAGCTTGTGCGCGCCGACGTGATCGCCGTGATCCGAGCTCATCACGACGATCGTGTTCTGGTCGAGCCCGAGCTCGCGAAGCGCGTCGAGGATGCGGACCACGTGCGTGTCGCAATCGCGGATGCAATTGAAATAGTAGTCCTGGTAGACCTTCAGCCGTGTCGCGTCGAGCGCGTAATCGCCGACCAGCACGCCTTCCGCGCTGTTGTACACCCCGTGCGCGGCCGGGCGGCCCGGCGCGTCGTACGGCTGGCCGTGCGTCGGTGCAAGCGGGACGTTCCAGTGCGCGTCGTAGATCGCGTCGCGCGGCGCGCGCGCATTGCCGAGCATCGGCCGTTTCACGTTCTGCTGGTTGCCGCCCGGCGGATCGGTGTTCAGAAACATCGCATCGTGCGGATTGACGAGGTTGACCGCCAGGAACCACGGCTTGTGCTCGCCGTCGAGCTGTTCGGCGCGGCTGCGCAACCACGACACCGTGGACGCGGCCGTCATTCCGTCATACGTGTAGCCGCCGCGCACGAGCCCGATCAGGTCGCCCACGCCGACATAGTCGTCGAAGCCGTACGACTTCATCACGCTGTTGTACTCGGCGACCGGCACGTCGTACGGCGAGTGGTTGTGGTGGAATTTGTTCGACAGGTGCCACTTGCCGAGATAGGTCGCGTGGTAGCCGGCGTCCTTCATCATGTGGCCGATCGTGCGGATGTCGGTCGACATATCGGCCTGCCACGGAATCCCGCAGTTGTCGAACATTCGCGTGTGCTGGATGTGCTGCCCCGTATAGATCGTCGAACGCGACGGCGTACACACGCATGCGGCGATCTGGTGATTGTCGAACGTGATGCCTTCGCGGCGCAGGCGTTCGCGGCCCGGCACCGGAAACGGCCACC
>NZ_CAJNKE010000545.1 GCF_905232215.1 Burkholderia sp. LMG 13014 | reverse complement strand
CGCGGCGCTGCATCATTGTTTGCAGCGCGCGTCCTTGCGCTGTACGACGATGATCACCGGGTATTTCTGGCCGTGGTCGAGTTCCACGCGTGCCACGACGGTCAGCGTCGCCGGATCGGAATCGTCGTACACGCTGACCTGCTCGTTCCGGAGGTAAGTCACGCCGGTGCAGTTCGACGTGCGTCCGTCGTCGCCCACCTTGCACTGGAGGTCGTTGTCCTTCAGGTAGTTGTAGGGCGACGGGCTCGCGAGGTACTCGCTCAGGCCGCGCGGCGAGCCGCCGACGCCGGTCACGTAGGCGATCGCGCACGACGCTTGCGCGTCGCTGCCGGAGGCGGTGTCGGCCGTCGCCTGCGTGCTGACGGCAACCAGCAGCGCGGCGAGCGACGAGACGATGAAGGGCTTCATGACGTGGGTTTCCCGTTTCGCGAATCGGAGCGCCGGATTGTAACGGCATCCGGCGAGGCGCGTCCGGAAGTGAGGGCACGGCCACGAGAGTGGTCGACTATTGGACTGTAGAATCGCGGCGCTGAGAGCGCCAGCCACCATCTGGTGAAAAAACGACGGCAAAAGAAGCAATAAAGGGATTGGAATGAGTGCGCAGGATATCCTGCGGGCGCTTCAAGGGGGGCTGATCCAGCAGGACCGCCTGCTGAAAGTCGACACTCCGCTTGGGCCCGACGTGTTGTTGCCGCAGCGTGCGGCGGGGCTTTCGCAGATCGGCCGGCATTACGACTTCACGCTCGATGTGCTGTCGACGCGCAGCGACCAAGCTGAAGATCCTGATTCCAGACGGCAGCAACGAAGTACGACGGGTTGATGCAGGGGCCCGGGAAGCAAGTCATGCTCGATTATCTCGGAACGATCAAAAGCTGGGGCGACAGACCCGATACCTGATGAAAAAGACTCATTTCTTTGTACTGGTCCTCGGGGCGCTCCTGCTTGGCGTCGTACTCGCATCGCACGACGGGAATGCCCGCTCAACCCTCGACAACCGCAACGGCATGACTTCATCACTTACAGTTATCCGGCTCGGCGATCCCAGGGACTCCGATCTCAACGGTCCGGGCGCGTCTGTCGACAATCATCCGTCAGGTACGCGCTTTTATCAGCATGACTGGATGCGCGGCAATCTCGGCACGGTGAAGTTCATGCAGGGGACGCATGGCTTCGTGCTGGACAACGTGCTGTCCGCGGCGGGTTCAGCGGACAAGGATGTGCCGGGCGGCATCTACACGTGGAATATCAGTTTTGGCGTCAGCCCCGAGCAGGCCGACACGCACGAGGCCGCATTGGCGCGCATGACGAAACTGTTTCAGGATCTGCGCGCGAACGGCTGGGTCCGGTACATCGACGTCAGCAATCCGCGCCTGACCGGCAAGCAGGCGTGGGACTACATGAAGGCGTATTCGATTTATTCCCTCGATTCCGGTTACACACCGACGATCGAGGAGTGGAAGGCCGCCGTGAAGGAAATGCCGAGATGGGTGTTTTATGCAGATGGCGCCTATCTGGAGATTTCGCTGTCGGAAAAGAACATGGGCGGCTTTGTCGGGAAGACGACCTATCTTCTGACGGCTCGCATCAGGAACGAGTATGCGTTCTACGGGCTGGGGTATTTCCCCGGGAACGCCGAAAAAATTCGCAACTGGAAGACGCTGTTGCCCGCGGAACTGCAGAAGTACCACGCGAAGCGCATCGCTACCGAGGCTGCGCTGAAGGGTCAGGGCTATACGATCGACACGGCCTACCAGGATCCGCCCATCCAGGCGTTGAAGTGACGTGTCCGCCCCTTCGTGACGAGGTGATGCAGGTGATGCGAGCAACAGCAGGCGGGAAGGCGCAGATCGTCGTGGGCGACCCGACCAGTCATGGCGGGCGGGTGATTTCCGGCAGCCCTTCTTCGACATGGGGGCGCGAGGCGATTGCGATCGCGCGCAAAGGCGACAAGGTGACCTGTCCGATTTGCGCACCTCATGTCTTCGAGATCGCGGAGAGTTGTGCGAACAGTCTGGATTTCGGTGCGTTGGTTGCGCTGGAAGGGCACACGACGACGTGCGGCGCGGTGCTGCTGGCCCAGCCCGGCGGTGCCGAGTCGTGAACGGCACCGTCGATTGCGCGTGACCACGCACACGAACCGTGCCGACGATGTACCGTGAGCAGCGCAGGCGGATGTCCGCGAGCGCCTGATCGCTGTCGGAAATGAAAAACGGGCCGAGCGGCCCGTTTTCTTTGAAGCTCTGGCGGAAGCGGTGAGATTCGAACTCACGGACAGTTTCCCGTCGCCGGTTTTCAAGACCGGTGCCTTAAACCGCTCGGCCACGCTTCCACACGAGGCGGCATTGTAACCGAAATGCCGCCTCGTTCATCCCTTCAATCGTCGCGCAGGAACAATTCCTGCAGGTCGTTGAGGAAACGCTGGCCGAGCGGCGTCGGTGCGATCTGCGCGAAATCGCGCGAGATCAGCCCGCGCCGTTCCGCTTCCTGCAGCGCCGGCTCGATCGTGCTCATCGGCAGCCCGGTGCGTTCGGCGAAGCTGGGCACGGGGAAGCCCTTGACGAGCCGCAGCGTGTTCAGCATGAACTCGAACGGCAGGTCGCGCGCACCGACTTCGCGCTCTTCCTGTACGGCCGTGCCGGCCATCGCCTGCTCGATGAAGGTCGCCGGATGCTTGTAGCGTGCCTGCCGCAGGATCCGGTTCGGGAACGACAGCTTCGTGTGTGCACCCGCACCGATCCCGAGATAGTCGCCGAAGCGCCAGTAGTTCAGGTTGTGCTTGCACTGATGATTCGGCTTCGCATACGCCGACACTTCGTAGCGCCCGTAACCGGCCTCGGCCGTACGCGCGTGGATCCATTCCTGCATGTCGGCCGATGCGTCATCGTCGGGCACGACCGGCGGAAACTTCGCGAACAGCGTATTCGGCTCGAGCGTCAGGTGATACAGCGACAGATGCGGCGGCGCGTACGACAGCGCGGTCTCGATGTCGGTACGGCATTCGTCGAGCGTCTGGTTCGGCAGCGCGAACATCAGGTCGAGGTTGAAGTTGTCGAAATTCTTCGCGGCGATCTCGACGGCCGCGCGTGCCTGCGTGGTGTCGTGAATCCGGCCGAGCGCCTTCAGGTGCGTTTCGTTGAAGCTCTGGATGCCGACCGACAGGCGATTCACGCCGCTCGCGCGGAACTGCGCGAACTTCGCGGCCTCGAACGTGCCCGGATTTGCCTCGAGCGTGATCTCGGCATCGGCGTCGAGCGGCAGCAGCGCACGCACGTCGGACAGCATCCGGTCGAGGCCGGCCGCCGACAGCAGGCTTGGCGTGCCGCCGCCGATGAATACCGTATGCACCTGCCGGCCCCACACGAGCGGCAGCGCCTGCTCGAGATCGGCGCGCAGCGCGTCGAGATACTCGGTTTCCGGAAACCGTTCGCCCTTCCACTCGTGCGAATTGAAATCGCAGTACGGGCACTTGCGCACGCACCACGGGAAATGCACGTACAGCGCGAGCGGCGGCAGCGACGTGAGTCGCACCTGGCCGGGCGACGTGAAGGTCGCGACGACGCGCGCGCCGGTTTCCGCGGCCTGGCTCATGCGGCCTCCGTTGGCGAACGGGTATCGGGCGTGCTCATGCTTCCTCCGCGAGCCGCGCCAGCAGCGCCTTCAGCGCCAGCGCGCGATGGCTGTGCGTGTTCTTCACGGCCGGCTCGAGTTCGGCGGCCGTCGCGCCGAGCGATGGCAGGTAGAAATACGGGTCGTAGCCGAATCCGTGCTCGCCGCGCGGCGTGTCGACGATCTCGCCCGCCCAGCGCCCTTCGGCGAACAGCGGCTCGGGGTCATCCGCATGGCGCACGAGCGCGAGTACGCAGCAGTAGTATGCGCGCCGGTCGTCGACGCCGCGCAACTGCTCGACGAGATACGCGTTGTTCGCCGCGTC
>NZ_CAJNKE010000544.1 GCF_905232215.1 Burkholderia sp. LMG 13014 | reverse complement strand
GTGGTCGATGACCGCGCTCGTCGGGCCGATCGCGGGGCCGTCGCTCGGCGGCTGGATCACGTACGACTACAACTGGTCGTGGATCTTCTACATCAACATCCCGGTCGGCTTCTTCGCGGCGGCCGTCACGTGGATCGTGTTCCGCGACCGCGAATCGGCCACGAAACGCATGCCGATCGATACGGTCGGCCTGTTGCTGCTCGTGCTGTGGGTCGCATCGCTGCAGATCATGCTCGACAAGGGCAAGGATCTCGACTGGTTCAACTCGCCCGTCGTCGTCGCGCTCGGCGTCGTCGCGTTGATCGGCTTCGCGTTCTTCCTCGTGTGGGAGCTTTACGAAACCAACCCGATCGTCGACCTGCGCCTGTTCACGCAGCGCAATTTCGCGGGCGGCACGATCGCGATCTCGGTCGCGTACGGGATGTTCTTCGGCACGCTGGTGCTGCTGCCGCAGTGGATGCAGGGCTATCTCGGCTACCGCGCGGTCGACTCGGGGCTCGCCACCGCGCCGCTCGGCGTGTTCGCGATCCTGCTCACGCCGGTCATGGGTCGCCTGCTGCCGCGCACCGATCCGCGCTACATCGCGACGCTCGCGTTCGTCGGCTTCGCGGTCGTGTTCATGATGCGCACGACCTTCTATACCGACGTGTCGCGCTGGGATCTCATTTTGCCGACGCTGCTGCAGGGCGTCCCGATGGCGATGTTCTTCGTGCCGCTGACGTCGATCATCCTGTCCGGGCTGCCGCCGGAAAAAATCCCGGCCGCCGCCGGCCTGTCGAATTTCGGCCGCACGTTCTGCGGCGCGGTGGGCACGTCGCTGATCAGCAACGCATGGAACGACCGCACGATCCTGCATCACGTGCGGCTCACCGAACAGGCGAGCGTCACCAACCCGATCTTCGCGCAGCAGGTCGACACGACGCGTTCGCTGCTGCACCTGAGCCCCGATTCGGCGCTCGCGTTCTTCAACGCGTCGGTCGATTCGCAGGCGGCCGTGATGGGGTTGAACGACATCTTCTACGTATCGGCGATCATCTTCATCGCGATCATTCCGCTCATCTGGATCACGAAACCGTCGCGCTCGGGCGGCGGCGATGCCGATGCGGCGGCGGCCGGCGCGCATTGATCCACCTGCGCGACGGGCGGGCTCCGTGCCGCGCACGCCGGGGCCCGCGTCGCCACGCGCGGACGTAATAAAGACTTGCAATCGATACAGGCCGAAACGTCAACAGGTGGGGCCCGCTCCGCGTTTTTTCATCAAGCGCCCACGATCCGGACGCGCAACGACAGGAGAAAACACCATGCGAGCCCTTACCCGCCATCTCGCGATTGCCGCCACCCTGATGTCGGTGCTGACCGGCACCGCGTTCGCCGACACGCCGTGGCAACAAGCGCATCCGCGCCGCGAAGAGGTCAACCAGCGCCTCGCAAACCAGAATCGCCGGATCCATCACGAAGTGAAGGAAGGCGAGATGTCGCACGCACAGGCCGCGCGCCTGCACCGTGACGACCGCAAGATCCGCCAGGAAGAGCGGGACATGGCTGCGCAGGATCGCAGCCACATCACGAAGAGCGAAAAGCACGTGCTGAACCAGCAGGAAAATGCGGTCAGCCACCAGATCGGCCAATAAGATCGACACCACCGGCAAGTGCCCATTCGCCATCACCTGAAACGCCCGCTGCCGCCATGCGGTAGCGGGTGCTTGTTGTGTATCGAATCGTTTCAACGCGTCAACGCCGTCAAATGCTGCGGGTATACTCGACCGTCAGCCGCCTGTCGCATCGTCGTCCGTCATCAACGGCCCGATTCCGGGCGGTTTCGTCGCGAAGCTTCGCGTTTCGCCTCCCCCGCGCCCCAGCCTCGATACGAGACACACGACGCCCCATCATGAAACGATTCCTGCTGCTCCTTCCCGCCGCCCTGCTCGCCGCCTGCGGTTCCGCGCCCTCGTCCGACTCGGCCGCCTCGTCCGGCGCAGCGCCGATGATCTACGTGTCGTCGCAACGTCCGGCCTACGCGATCGCCAACTGCCTCGACAGCCGCCTGTCGGGCACCGAGCAATCGCAGCACAACGGCGTGACCGATATCGCCATCGGCTCGAACTCGTACTTCGTCACGCTGACGCCGTCGGGCAACGGTTCGGTCATCAAGGTCGTGCGCGGCTCGGGCAACGAGCCGGCCGAGGAAGCGATGCGCTTCGCGATCGCGCGCTGCGCGATCTGATCCGAACCTGCCGATGCCGGGTGCCAGCCCGGCTCGCTGCTGCGCGCCACCCCGCCGGCGCGCACGCCGAATATTTTCATCCGGGCGGCCGTCGATGAGAGAATCGCACCCACGATTCCCTTTCCACGGAGCCCGCATGAAGCACCTGCTGTCCCGCCTGTTCGTCAGCGCCGCGCTCGTCGCGCTTGTTCCGGCGCTGCCGGCACAGGCGGCCACGCCGCCCGGCATCTTCGTCGTCGCCACGCAGCTCGGCGAATTCACGACCCTCGACCCGAGCGGGATCTACGAGCTGGTGCCGTCCGAGTACGTTGCGAACACCTACGAACGCCTGGTGCGCGTCGACCTGAAGGATCCGACGCGCTTCGACGGGCAGATCGCGCAATCGTGGACGGTCGGCGCCGACGGCGTGACCTACACGTTCAAGCTGCGCCCCGGCCTCACGTTCCATTCCGGCAACCCGGTGACCGCCGACGACGTCGCGTGGTCGCTGCAGCGCACCATCCTGCTCGACAAGGGGCCGGCCGGCGTGCTCGCCGATCTCGGTCTCACGAAAGCGAACGTGACGCAGAAGGTGCGCGTGGTCGATCCGCAGACCGTCGTGCTCGAAACCGACCGCAAGTACGCACCGAGCTTCGTGCTCAACGTGCTGAGCGCGTGCCCGGCATCGGTCTTCGACAAGAAGCTGCTGCTGTCGCACCAGCAGGGCAACGATTTCGGCAGCGGCTGGCTCCGTACCAACGACGCGGGCTCGGGCCCGTACCAGCTCGTCAAGTGGACGCCCAACGAGAGCATCGTGCTGCAGCGTTTCGACAAGTACCGCACGCCGTACCCGATGAAGCGCATCGTGCTGCGTCACGTGCCCGAAGCGTCCGCGCAACGGCTGCTGCTGGAGAACGGCGACGCCGACGCCGCGCGCAACCTGAGCCCCGACAGCCTCGCCGCGCTGACGAAGGCCGGCAAGATCAAGGTCGCGTCGTGGCCGGTGTCCGCGCTGCTGTACCTGAGCCTGAACACGAAGAACCCGAACCTCGCGAAACCCGAGGTGCAGCAGGCGATGAAATGGCTCGTCGACTATGACGGCATCCAGCGCAACATCGTCAGCACGACCTACAAGGTGCATGAAACCTTCCTGCCCGAAGGCTTCCTCGGCGCGTCGAACGCGCGGCCGTACAAGCAGGACGTCGCGAAGGCGAAGGCACTGCTCGCGAAGGCCGGCTTGCCGAACGGCTTCGACGTGACGATGGACATGCCGAACGACTATCCGTACCTCGAGATCGCGCAGGCGCTGCAGGCGAACTTCGCGCAGGGCGGCATCCGCGTGAAGCTGATTCCGGGCGATGCGAAGCAGGCGATCGGCAAGTATCGCGCGCGCCAGCACGACATCTTCGTCGGCGAATGGTCGCCCGACTACATGGACCCGAACAGCAATGCGCGCGGCTTCGCGTGGAATCCGGACAACTCCGACCAGTCGCCGACGAAGATGCTCGCGTGGCGCAACAGCTGGGACATCCCGCAACTGACGAAGGACACCGAGGCCGCGCTCGTCGAGCCGTCGCCCGCGAAGCGCGCGCAGCGTTACGAAGCGCTGCAGAAGGCCGTACTCGCGAACTCGCCGTTCATCATCATGTTCGAGAAGGTCGTGCAGGTCGCGACGCGCCCCGGCGTGACCGGGCCGGAAATCGGGCCGATCAACGACCTCGTGTCGTA
>NZ_CAJNKE010000543.1 GCF_905232215.1 Burkholderia sp. LMG 13014 | reverse complement strand
CGGAGCCGCAGCAGCCGGACGCCGGCCTCGACACCATCGCGCTGCTCGACGACCGGCTGACGGTGCTCGCCGACGCCGCGCACCCGCTGCAGCGCAAGCGCGGGCTCACGCTCGCGGATCTCGCCGATCAGGAATGGCTGCTGCCGGAAGCGACGATTCCCGTGCGGCACCGGATCGACGACGCGTTCCGCGCACGCGGCCTGCCGGCGCCGCGCCTGCGCATCGAGACCGATTTCGGCAATACGTCACTGCTGCAGCTGTTGCGCGGTACACCGCTGCTGTGTGTCGGCGGCATGGATGCGCTCGACCAGGTGACCGGCTTGCGCGCACTCGACCTGCGGGCCGGCGAGCTCGAACTGGACCGCCGCATCGGCGCGATGCACCGGGCGGGCGCGTACGTGCCACCACTGGCGCAGCGGATGATCGCGCTGCTGCGGGAAAGCGTGGGGTAGGCGCGGCGAAGCGCCGCGACCATCATTTGCGGGAGTGATGACCCTCCCCTTTTTCTGCGGATTTGACCGGCGGCACGGTGCCGACAACACTAGCCCGCAGTGCTGCAAAGACGGCACGCGCCCGCCTCCCCTTCAGAGTCCGCCATGGTCCCGACCGACACCGTGCAATACCCGAGCGCCGCCCGGCCGCTCGCCGACCGGCAGTTGCGCCGGATCGTCATCGCCTCCGTCGCCGGCAACGCGATGGAGTGGTACGACTTTTTCGTGTACGGCACGGCCGCGGCGCTGGTGTTCGGCCATGTGTTCTTTCCGCCGGGCGCGTCGCCGCTCGCGGGCAGCCTCGCCGCGTTCGCGGCCTTCGCGCTCGGCTTCGTCGCGCGGCCGCTCGGCGGGATCGTGTTCGGCCACGTCGGCGATCGTTACGGGCGCAAGGCGTCGCTCGTGTGGACGCTGCTGATCATGGGCGCGTCGACCTTCGCGATCGGCCTGCTGCCGACCTATGCGCAGGTCGGCGTGTGGGCGCCGGCCGCACTCGTCGCGCTGCGCCTGCTGCAAGGCATTGCGTCCGGCGGCGAATGGGGCGGCGGCGTGCTGATGATCAGCGAGAACGCGCCGCCGGAACAGCGCGGCTACTACGCCGCGTGGAGCCAGCTCGGCGTGGGCGGCGGCTTCGTGCTGTCGTCGGCCGCGTTTCTCGCCGCGCAGGCACTGCCGGACGACGCGTTCCGCACCTGGGGCTGGCGGCTGCCGTTCCTCGCGAGCATCGCCATCTTCGCGATCGGCATCTATATCCGCCGCCATTTGCCGGAAAGCCGCGATTTCGAGCAGGCCGGCAAGCGCGGCGCGCACACGCACCTGCCGATCGTCGAATGCCTCCGTCGCCATCCGAAGGAAATCCTGCTCGCGATGGGGCTGCGCGTGGCCGAAAACGGCGGCGCGTACATCTTCCTCGCGTTCTCGCTCGTCTACGGCAAGTACGTCGGCATCCCGAACGGCGTGATGCTGACCGGCGTGATGATCGCGATGATCGTCGAGATGGGCGCGATGCTCGCGTGGGGCCGGCTGTCCGACCGGATCGGCCGCAAGCCCGTGTACCTGATCGGCGCGCTGAGCCTCGTCGCGTGCGCATTCCCGTTCTTCTGGCTACTCGATACGCGCGCGACGCCGCTCGTGTGGCTCGCGCTCACGGTCGGCACGGCGGTGAGCCACGGCGCGATGATCGGCACGCTGCCCGCGCTCGTCGGCGAGCTGTTCAGTACCGAGGTGCGTTACTCGGGCGTCGCGCTCGGGCATGAAGTCGCATCGATCTTCGCGGGCGGGATGTCGCCGCTGATCGCGACCGCGCTGCTCGCGCACTATCACGCGTCGTGGCCCGTGTCGCTGTTCCTCATCGCGCTCGGCCTCGTGACCGTCGCGACGCTGTGCGTGATGCGCGAGACGCGTGCCGCACCGGCCGCCGGCACGCGCGGCGATACGGCATGAGTGCGCGGCCCGCGCCGGCCGCGACGCTCGTGCCTTTGCCCTTGCCGCCGGGTGAGCGTCACGCCGGCTCACGGTGCCACGTGCGCGCCTTCGTGGCACCGCGAGCGCGCTCGGCATCGACGCCCGGGCTACACGTCCTGCTTGCTTCGCCCGCCGTCGAATACCGGCGCCAGCCCGAGATGATCGAGCAACCGCGCGAATTCGCCGAGCCGCTGCCGCATGTACGCGGGCACGTCCACGTCCGCATAGTCGTGGAAGCCGGTACCCGTGCGCACCCCGTCGCGCCCGGCTTCCATGTTGCGCACGACGCTCGCGGCCGGCGCGAAGCGCGGGCCGATCTCGCCGGCCAGGTACTGCGACGCGTAGTACAGGATGTCGCAGCCGCCCCAGTCGATGAATTCGAGCAGCCCGAGCACCGCGAAGCGCGGGCCGAAGCCGGTGCGGATCGCCGTGTCGATATCCTCGGCGCTCGCGACGCCTTCCTCGACCATTCGCGCGGCCTCGTTCATCGCGAGCGCCTGGATGCGCGGCACGATGTAGCCGGGCGCCGGCCCGCAGATCACCGGCTTCTTGCCGACGCGTTCGAGCAGCGCAGCGAGCGCGTCGACCACCGATTGGCTGGTCGCATCGCTGCGGCTGATTTCGACGAGCGGCATCAGCAGCGCGGGATTCAGCCAGTGCGCGTTCAGCATCCGCTCCGGATGCGCGACATGGCGCTGCAATTCGGTGACAACGAAGGTCGACGTGGTCGATGCAACCGTTGCCCGCGCATCGACATGCTCGCCGAGCCAGCGCAGCGCGTCGGCCTTCGCGTCGAGCACTTCGGGCAGCGCCTCGAACACGACGTCTGCATCGCGCACGGCTTGCGCAGCGCCGTCCCGCGCGACGAGCGCGATGCGCGCAACGACCGCGTCGGCCTGCGCGGCATCGATGCGGCCGAGCGCGACTTGCGCGTGCAGCGGCCTGGCGATCTCATCGCGCGTGCGATCGTCGAAGGCGCGTTGGCCAGCCGCATCGCGCCGCTTGAAGTCGATCAGCGTCACGTCGATCCCGGCAAAGGCGAACACGAGCGCGATCCCCTGACCCATGCGCCCTGCGCCGAGCACATGCACGCGCGTCACGTCGGCGGCCGCGCTCATGCCGCGACTCCCGCGACGCCTGTGACGCCCGCGTCGAGCAGCGCACGCATCGCATCCTTCGACAGCGCCGCGATCCCGAGCCGCTCCAGCGTGCGCCCTTCCGCATACAGGTCGCGCACCGCCACCGCGCTCGCGATGCTCAGCAGCCCCTGCGCAACCGGCGTCGGCACGCCGGCCCAGCGCCCGCACGACACGATGAACGACAGCCCGAGCCGGGTGTCTTCGAGCATGTAGCGATGGGTGCGCAGATCGATCTTCTCGCGCCAGTCGCCGCTATCGGTCAGCTTGCCGTGCGCGCTGCGCCCGTACATCCATTCGTCGCCTTCGGCTGCGTAGTGATCCGCGAGCGGGAAATGCGGCGCGCGGTAGCCGAGCGCTTCGCGCACCGCGATGCGTTCGGCATCGAGCGCGTTCGTCACGCGGCGGATCGATGGCTGCGTGCCTTCGTTGTGGATGTCCCATGCGTCGAAGTGTTCGAGCGGCCCGGCGTTCATCAGGATCAGCGGCGGATGGATCACGGGCCCCGCGTTCATCAGCGCGCCGGACAACGCATCCTCGACCGGCTCGACCGACGGATAGCCCGCGCGCAGCACGTCGAACGCCCAACCCGCCGCATTCGCCGGAAGCACGCCGGTCGGCAGACGCGTCGCGTAGGCACTGATCACGACGTCGTTGTCGCCATGCTTGCGCACCAGGTACGGCAGCGTGCCCGTTTCGGCGAACGCGACGCGCGCTCGGTTGCCGGCGTCGGCCGCCGCCTGCGCGAACACGAAGCTGCCGAACGTGCCGGGCGGCAGGAACACGACCTGGCCATCCTCCAGCAAAGGCGCGACCTGCGCGGCGAGCGAGTCGTGCGACGTGGCC
>NZ_CAJNKE010000542.1 GCF_905232215.1 Burkholderia sp. LMG 13014 | reverse complement strand
AGCAGCAGCGTCGACTTGCCGATGCCCGGATCGCCGCCGATCAGCACGACGCCGCCGGCGACCAGCCCGCCGCCGAGCACGCGGTCGAATTCACCGATGCCGGTCGAGAAGCGCGGCACGTCAGCCGCTTCGATGTCGACGAGACGCTGGACGGGCGCCCGCTTCGCGAGCGACTGGAAACGATGGGCAGCCGGCGATTCGGCGACCGATTCAACCAGCGTGTTCCAGGCCTGGCACGACGGGCATTGGCCCTGCCACTTCGGGGTCTGTCCGCCGCACTCGCTGCAGACGTATACGGTTTTCTGTTTGGCCACGCGCAACGCCCTTATTCCGCGCGCACGGGCACGCGGCCGGCGACCGCACACATCAGCTCGTAGCCGATCGTGCCGCAATGGCGGGCGACGTCGTCGATCGACAGCGCGTTGCCCCACAGTTCAACGCGCGCGCCGACGCCTGCCTGCGGGCACGGGGACAGATCGACCGTGATCATGTCCATCGATACGCGGCCGACGATCCGCGTGCGGATGCCGTCGACGATCACGGGCGTGCCTTCGGGCGCGACGCGCGGATAGCCGTCCGCGTAACCGCACGCGACCACGCCGATCCGCATCGGCGCCTGCGCCGAGAACGTCGAGCCATAACCGATGGCCTGCCCCTTCGCGATCGTCTGCACCGCGATCAGCTCGGACGCGAGCGTCATCGCTGGCTTCAGTCCCGTATCGGCGATATCGGACGACAGCCCGGACGGCGACGCGCCGTACAGCACGATCCCCGGCCGCACCCAGTCGAAATGCGTGTCCGGATGCCACAGCACGGCCGCCGAGTTCGCGAGACTGCGCGCGCCGGCGATGTTTTCCGCACCGCGCTCGAACGTCGCGAGCTGCTCGGCGACGCCGCGCTCGTTGTCCGCATCCGAAAAATGGGTCATCAACGTGATCTGGCCGATGCCGGGGCACGCGCGGGCGCGCTCCCACGCGGCGCGGTATTTTTCCGGCAGGTAGCCGAGCCGGTTCATCCCGCTGTTCATCTTGAGCTGCACGTTGACGGGCTTCGACAGCCGTGCCGTTTCCAGCATCCGCATCTGCTCGTCGTTGTGGACGGTCGTCGTCAGGCTGTAGCGGTCGATCACGTCGATGTCGGTCGAGCGGAAGAACCCTTCGAGCAGCAGGATCGGGCCGGCCCAGCCGAGCTCGCGCAGCTTGACGGCCTCGTCGAGGTCGAGCAGGCCGAAACCGTCGGTGCCGCGCAGGCCGGGAAACGCGCGGGCGAGACCGTGGCCGTACGCGTTGGCCTTGACGACCGCCCAGACCTTGGACGGGCCGGCAAAGCGGCGGACGACGGAGAGATTGTTCGCGAGAGCGGCGGTGTGGATGGTGGCGGAGATCGGGCGCGGCATGGGAAATTTACGTAAAGACGCTTGCGAATCATCAGCTTACCGCGCCTTTTGAGCACTGAAGCCGACAATTTGCGGAACGATCGGGGAATCTTGCTAGTCCGAATTGGCGTATTTTCATGTTATAAAGCCGTGCGCACAACCCATTTCGAACGGAATAAGCCGATCGCATACCAGGCGGCCTACGCGGCCCTGCCGCAGCGACGAAAGCATCGCATCAGATGAAAAAAGGTTTTTACACCATCATGGCCGCGCAGTTTTTCTCGTCGCTGGCCGACAGTGCGCTCCTCATCGCCGCCATAGCCCTGCTGAAAGACCTTCACGCACCCAACTGGATGACACCGCTGTTGAAGCTGTTCTTCGTGTTGTCCTATGTGGTGCTGGCGGCGTATGTCGGCGCCTTCGCGGATTCACGCCCGAAGGGCCACGTGATGTTCATCACCAACTCGATCAAGGTGATCGGCTGCCTGATCATGCTGTTCGGCGCCCACCCGCTGATCGCGTACGGGATCGTCGGCTTCGGCGCAGCGGCCTACTCGCCGGCCAAATACGGCATTCTTACCGAGCTGCTGCCGGCCGACCGGCTGGTCGCGGCGAACGGCTGGATCGAAGGCACGACCGTCAGCTCGATCATCCTCGGTACCGTGCTCGGCGGCGCGCTGATCAGTCCGCATATCGCGTCGCACGTCATCGCGCATACGCCGGCGTGGATCAGTACGCCAGCCGAAGCCGCGATCGCGGTCATCCTGTTGATCTACGTGATCGCCGCGCTGTTCAATCTGCGCATTCCCGATACCGGCGCGCGCTACCCGAAACAGCAACATGGGCCGATCAAGCTGGTGGCCGACTTCGCCGACTGTTTCATGGTGCTCTGGCGCGACAAGCTCGGCCAGATCTCGCTGGCGGTCACGACGCTGTTCTGGGGCGCAGGCGCGACGCTGCAGTTCATCGTGCTGAAATGGGCCGAGGTGTCGCTCGGCATGTCGCTGTCCGAGGGTGCGCTGCTGCAGGCAGTCGTCGCATTCGGCGTCGCGGCCGGCGCGATCGCCGCGGCCAGCCGGGTGCCGCTCAAGAAGTCGCTGACCGTGCTGCCGGTCGGCATCATCATGGGCATCGCGGTGATGCTGATGGCGTTCTATTCGCGCGACCTGTTCCCGCCGCACTGGGCCGCGCACCTGGGCCACCTGCGCCTGCCGGTTTACCTGATCATCGCGTACATCTTCCTGATCTGCGTCGGCGCGCTGTCCGGCTACTTCGTCGTTCCGATGAACGCGCTGCTGCAGCATCGCGGCCACGTGCTGCTGTCGGCCGGCCACTCGATCGCGGTGCAGAACTTCAACGAGAACCTGTCGGTGCTCGTGATGCTGTGCCTGTATGCGGTGCTCGTGTGGCTCGACGTGCCGGTCGGCGTCGTGATCGTGCTGTTCGGCACGTTCGTCTGCCTGACGATGTGGCTCGTGATGCGCCGCCACCAGGCGAACCAGCGTCAGTTCGACTCGGTCGCGCTGATCGGCGAATCGCGGCACTGACGCTACACTTTCCGTTTCCGTCCGCCAGCGCCGGTCTTCGAACCGGCGCGCTGCCCCGATGACGCACCCGATACCCAACATCCTGACGATCGCCGGCTCCGATTCGGGCGGCGGCGCAGGCATCCAGGCCGACCTGAAGACCTTTTCCGCGCTCGGCGCGTACGGCGCGAGCGTGATCACTGCGCTGACCGCCCAGAACACGCGCGGCGTGACCGGCGTGCATGCGCCGGATGCGGCGTTCGTGACCGCGCAACTCGACGCGGTGTTCAGCGATATCCGCATCGATGCGGTCAAGATCGGGATGCTCGCGAATGCGGCGATCGTGCACGCGGTAGCCGACGCGCTGCGCCGCTACGCGCCGCGCTTCGTCGTGCTCGACACGGTGATGATCTCGAAGAGCGCGCATGCGCTGCTCGCGCCCGATGCCGTCGACGCGTTGCGCAAGGCACTGCTGCCGCTCGCGACGGTCGTGACGCCGAACCTGCCCGAAGCGGCCGCGCTGCTGAACGATGTGCCCGCAACCACGGAACCCGACATGGTCCGGCAAGGCCAGGCATTGTTACGGACGGGCGCGCGCGCCGTGCTGATGAAAGGCGGCCACCTGCCCGACGCGTCCGCGAGCCCCGACTGGCTCGTCGAAGCGACGCACACCGTGCGGCTCGACGGCGCGCGCGTGCCGGTCAGCAACACGCACGGCACGGGCTGTACGTTGTCGTCGGCGATCGCAGCACTGCTGCCGCAGCAACCCGACCTCGAAAGCGCGGTGCGCGAAGCCAAGACCTACCTGACCGGCGCGATCGCCGCGAGCGGCCACCTCGACGTCGGCCACGGCGTCGGCCCTGTCCATCACTTCCATCGCTGGTGGTGAGCGCCGGCTGACGCGGCGTCAGTGATCCTGCGCCGCGAACGCCTGTGCGCGTACCGGCCAGTCGTCCGGCACGACGAAGCCGCGCGCCCGTTCGCGCCACGTGCCGTCATGGCCCTTTTCATGAATGCCGATCAGCGCGGGGGCCTCG
>NZ_CAJNKE010000541.1 GCF_905232215.1 Burkholderia sp. LMG 13014 | reverse complement strand
CGCAGGTCCTGCATGAACTCGCCGCGATGAGCGGGCGCCGCACGGTCGCCGGCTTCGCGCCGGACGAAGCCTTCCTGGATCCACTTGTGCAGCTTCGCGTCGAGATTGTCCGCATCGACGACCGTATCGACCGATGTGCTGCCGTCAGGCCGGTGATGCTGGATCCGGTACATGTGCGCGCGTTCGGAGCGGCTGACGATCCATTGCCCGGCGGACGGGTCCGCCAGTTGACGATAGACGCCGAGTACCGACGGGGCGGAGGAGGGGGAATCAGCGGGTGCGTTCATGGTGGCGAGCGAGAGTGGGCGGCTGGCGCTTCGTGCCTGCGATGCATCGCGTCGATTGTAGATTTTTTTGTCGTGACGGAGGGTATTCGCGCGGGAATCGATTCGCTGCGATCCGGTGCGCGGCAGGCGGTGCATCGGCCGGCCGGATCAGGCGAGTGTCATGGGGCATGCGTTGCGGCGCCCACGCGATGGCACCGCACCGCATTGATCGCGCCGATCCTCCGGCAAGGTCGCGGCTCCCGGGCGTCGGTCGGCAACGTGCATCCCTTTGGATGTCGATTGACACCCGGCCTGGCGCTGGTCTCCCCGGCCTCTCACGAAGACAATCCGTCATGTCGAATGGCAGCCGTCACGTCACGCCTTGATCAACAGGGGGGAATTTCAGTACCGTAGCAGGCTTGATCGCCTGGCTTCCATTGCAAGTCCGTGGACGGCTCGGCGCTACATCCAATGGTGCGCCGGTCGTCGAATCCGGCGAAGGAGTGTTGAACGTGACGGAGACAGGAATGGACGAACGGGTGATCCGTCGTGCCAGTGCGCTCGATGCCCCGGCCGTGCTGGGGATCTTCGATGACGTGATTGCGTGGTTCGTTTCCATCGGCAACGATGGGCAATGGGGCCGCGAGCCGTGGTCGACGCAACCCAAGCGGATTGCGCTCGTGACCGAAGCCTGTGCGTTGCCCGACGCGTGGGTGGCGGAGGATCGGGAAGGCCGCGTCCTGGGCGCGTTGATCCTCGGCGAGTCCATGCCCTACGTGCCGCCGGCGACCGAGCCGGAAATTTATGTGCGCGTGCTGGTGGCGTCGCGCGATGCGCGGGCGCGGGGCGTCGGCCGGCGTCTGATGGCCTTCGCGGATGAGCGTGCCCGGGCGGCCGGGGTCGGGCGCTTGCGGGTGGACTGCTATGGCGGCGGGACTGGCGCGCTGGTGCGTTTCTACGAGTCCTGCGGGTATGAGCGGATTTCAACCTTCGACGTGGACGGTTGGCCGGGGCAGTTGTTGGGGCGTAGCTTGTGACGGTGCCTGTCCGCAACTTTGCGTGCGACGCATAAGCTGACGGGCAACTCGCCGCCCACGAAAAGGCCGCCGTACCGGGCGGCAGTGCAGCGCTGCCGAGTACGGCCCCTGTTTTTCGCCCATTCCCGTGTGGCTTTTTGCGGACTGGGGGGGCCGATTCCGCTGCTTCCCCCGGTCGCCGGTGTGACGAAGATCCGAAAGTGCCGGTCAGCCGAGCAGGCCGGCCCAGTACAACTCGGCAGCCCGTTCGACCGCACGCGTCTGCGTCGTGTGCGCCAGCCGGAACGCGTCGCCCTGAATCGTTTCGTCGGGAAACTCGGTGACGAGCGTGAACGGCACGGTCGACCGATGATCCTCGACCACGAGACACGGAATACCGTTGATGCGTGGAAACGGCAGATCGCCTGCGTGCGCGTGCCACGCGTGGATTTGCCGTTCGTTGAATGCCACGAGTTCATCCGATTGCGCCAACGCGCGGGTCAATGCGTCGAGGAACGGCCGCCCGTCGAGGCCCGCATGGTGACGCAGGATCAGGAAGAAGCCCTTCGGAATCGACCAGAGTTCGCTGCCGCGCGGGATGTAGCCGCTGCGCGGCCGCGTCCAGTCGTGTGCCGGGTAGCCGTGCAGGCTCAGGTGCAGCCGCGCGCCGGTGCGCTCGATCGCGTCGAGCCGGGCGGCTTTTTCGCCGAACGGCGGTTGCGTGCGGGCTTCGAGGTCGTCGCCGAGCGCGGTAAAGCGCGCGGCATGGGACAGGTGCGTCGGGTGGGTGGCGCGCAGGTGGTGATGCAGCGCGGCGCCGTCCGGATTCTCGAGCGGCACGAGCGCGTAATGCGCATCCGGGCGCAGGTTCAGCGCATGGGCCGCCCGCAGCGCGCCGACGACCCCCGACGTCTCGTTGGCATGCTGGCCGGCGGTGATGACGAGCCCGGGCAATGCGCCGCGGACATGAATGCCGTTTACGCCGCGCCCCTGATGCGACGTGGCGGCGAACCGTTCTCCCGGCAGCGCGTCGAGCGCGCGATCGACGTCGGGCGGCGACAGTGGCTGGCCAACCGCCGCGAGCGCGTCCGGCGATGCAAGCGCTTCACTCGGGGTGGCCGTGGCTTCGGCTGTCGCCGCGCGAACGTGCGTCTCCAGTGTGATCCGAAGCGTCGTATCGCCCTGCGTGCGCGTGATGTCGGGCACGATCTGCCCGGATTGCAGCGTCCGGTCGGACGCGTCGCGGCCCGCGAGCGCATGGAAGAATTCGGCCGCGCCGTAGTACGCGTCCTCGTGCCACGCGTCGAGCGTGCTGACGAGTTCCTCGCCATACGGCAGCGTCCGTTCGATGCCCGACGTGGCGATCGCGATCCGCAGGATGTCGAAGAACGGCGCATGGTCGGGCCACGGATGCGCGCGCAGCGCGTCCAGCGTCGCGGCGGCGGCCGCCTCGAATTCGGTGACGAGCGGGGCGTCCTCGATCAACGTGCTGCCGTTCCACACGCGCAGCCAGCCACATGGCGACGCGGTCGCGTCATTTGGCGCGAAGATGCGATGCGTCGCTCCGTCGGCCTCGACGACATAGTGCGCCGGGTCGTCGCCGGGCTCGAACGCGAATTCGAGCGGCGCGAGCCAGCCCGCGAGCGGATACGCTTCGAGCCGGAACCGATGGTGTGCGCCCGCCGGTGTGCGGATCACGATCCGGCCGGTGCGTGGCGGCTCGAATTCCTCGATGAAGAAATGCACCAGCGGCTTGTACGCGCTGCGCAACACCGCGTCGATGCCGCGGGCGGCCAGCGTGCGCTCGGCGTCGCGGCGCGCCGCTTCGTCTTCGAAGAGCCAGGCCTCGACACGGGTGGCGGTGCCGGGCGTGAAACGGTCGGTCAACGTGCGCAGCGTGCGCGGATAGTCGGCGGAGAACAGGGTCGTCATGGTGAACGGAGGCGGGTAGGGATCGGGACATCTCACGGCGCATGCCGGCTAGCGTACACGCCGGCGCAGGCGTTGTGCTTCGAGGCGCGGCAGCAGATGCTGGATGACGCGCGGCAGCGTATAGATCGGCAACTGCGCGCACGTGAACACGAGCGCCATGGTGGGTGTCGCGGCGAGCCCGAGCGCGGCCCACATCAGGCCGACGTTGCGATTGGCGACGATCAGCGCGACATTGAGCCGCGTGCGCACGTCGCCGGGCGTGAGCCCGTACGCGATGATCTGGAAGCCGGCGTTGACGGCGAACGCGAGTGCGATCGCGCTCAACGCGCGGTGCGGCGCGTCGATGATCGATTGCTGCATGCCGGCCATCGTGCCGAGTGCGAACACCAGCAGCGCGACGACGACGGTCGCATCGATCGGCGTCGCATAGCGGTCGAGCCGGGACCCCGCGAACCGCCGAACGAGCAGCGCGACACCCTCGGCGCTGCCGATCAGCAGCGTGAGCCGCAACGCGAGATTCAGCGGCGAGATCGACACGGCTGCCTCGTGGCTGAACCAGGCCGTCAGCAGCGGCGCGGTGAGCGGAACGAACACCATCGATGCAAGGGTCGCGACGAGCGCGACGCTGGCGTCGAGCGACAGCATCCGCGCGATCGTCGACGTGCCGCTCGACGGCGGCGCGCAGTACGCGATCACCAGCGCGACGACCCAGTCGTACGGCAGG